>CAISOD010000218.1 GCA_903887045.1 uncultured Gammaproteobacteria bacterium
GACACCGGCAAGCGCATCGGCACCGTAGGCGGCGGAGGCGCCACCGGTGACGACTTCGACGTTCTTCATCAAGGCGGTTGGGAACATGTCGGGGTTGACGACGTTGGTACGGTCATTCGGGACGACGCGTCGGCCATCCAGCAGCACCAGCGTACGGTTGCCGCCAAGGCCGCGCATGTTGAGAGCACTGCTGCCAGAGGTACCGCTGATAACGCCGCCGCGCTGGGCCGAGGTGGTCTGCATGAACTGCGGCAGACTGTCGAGCTGTTCGGTAATGGTGTTTTCCGGTTCAAATTCCATCAGCTCGGCGACGGTGATCGTGGTGACCGGCACTGGAGTCGCCATACCGCTGGTCATGCGGATGCGTGAACCGGTCACCATGATTTCTTCGAGATTTTCTTCGGCAGCAAGGGTCAGCCCTGCCGAACCGGCCAGTACGGCAATGCTGATGGCGCGAGCAAGTGTGCTGGAGCGCGGATATCGGGAGTACGGTGCTTTCATTGCTGGGATCCCCTCTGGTTTTTTTGAGTTGTATGAGAAGTGCGTGATGGTCGCTTGTTGTTATTGATTGATGACCGCCCGATCACATCGAACCGGGGGCCGGAATATAGGCGCAGAATGGGCAGTTGAACAAGCCTGCTAGAATGCCGGCCTTTTTTAAAACGTCCGGAAAAATCAATATGACAGACCTGTTGCCCGCCGTCGAAATCGAACCGTCCTCGCCCGCCAAAGCCAGTGTGATCTGGCTGCATGGGCTTGGTGCCGATGGGCATGACTTCGAATCAATCGTGCCTGCGCTTGGCCTGCCGGAAGAACTCGCCGTGCGCTTCGTGTTGCCGCATGCGCCGTCGATGCCGGTGACCGTCAACAACGGTTACGTGATGCCGGCGTGGTACGACATCATCCGTTTCGGCGAAGAGCGTGAATACAACCACGCACAACTGCTGGAATCGGCAAAAAAAGTACATGCTTTGATTGATCGCGAAATCGAACGCGGCGTGCCGAGTCATCGCATCCTGCTCGCTGGCTTCTCCCAAGGTGGCGCGGTGAATTTCGAGGCAGGACTTACCTATCCGAAACCACTGGCCGGCATCCTCGCCTTGTCTACCTACTTTCCTTCGGCAGCCAGCATCCTGCCGCATCGCGCCCAGGTCGGCCTGCCGATACAGATTTATCATGGCACTGTCGATCCGGTGGTGCCGATCCAGATGGCGCGCAATGCGCGGCGCCACCTCGAACGCTTCGGACTGGTGCCGGAGTTCCGCACCTATGTGATGGGACACGAGGTGTGCATGGAAGAGTTGGGTGATATCGCCGCAGTATTGAAGCTGTGTTTCGGCCGGCAGTCGTGAACGACACCGTTGTTGACCGTGTATGATAGACCGCACCACTACAACAACCCCGTGACCGGGCTGCAGTGACCACAGAAGCCAACAAAGTTCTCAGCCATTTCAGCGCGACGCCGGAAATCCCGGCTTTTGCGCTCGAATGTGCCAACGATGCGGTGTACATCTACGACGACAACCGCCGCCGCACCCGTCAGCGTGAAAAGGAACAGTTCCGCCAGATCATCGACACCTCACCAGTGGCA
>CAISOD010000219.1 GCA_903887045.1 uncultured Gammaproteobacteria bacterium
GGACTGTGCGCGGTGGTTGCGGGCGGGAGAACACAATGCAAGCAATTGATTTTATCGCCCGCCTCCTTTCGCGGCTGTTACTGTTGATCATGGCGGCAGCGTTTGCCGTAATCTTGTTGTGTTTCGCCCTGTTGGGACTGGTATGGATATTACTGAAGGCCTTGATCACCGGCCGCAAACCGGTGTTTGTCACCAGCTTTATGCAATTCCGCCAAGCGTCGCAGCAGTTCAGGCGTGGGGGCTGGAATAGCCGCCAGTCGGATGGCGATGGCTTTGCACCCGACGGAGATGTGATTGAGGGGCAGGCTACCGAGATTCGTGACGACAAGGCGTTGCCACACAAGGAAGAGTGAATAACCCCAACTCCTGACCTTCGTTGCTGTGATAGAAAAATGCCAGATCGCCCTTCTGCATTTCCCGCAGGTTGTTGCGGGCTGCGTAATTGCGCACGCCCGTCCAGTCGGTTTTCCCGTCGGTCTGCAACTGTTGCCAGCTGTATTCCGACGGCCCTGATTTGATCAGCCAATAATTCTTCATGCTTAGTCACTCTGTTCGCTGGGCGGAAACCCGAGCACAATTTAACTCTTAAAGTACTTCCGACAACAAAGCCCTGCGCGAGTGTGCAACTATCGCCTCAGTGCTTTTCCATTCACGCTTTCCTACATTTACAGATCAAATACAGGACTTTCATGGCAACTATTCATTTCATCGGTGGCGAAAAAGGCGGAGTAGGCAAATCCGTGGTGGCACGCTTGCTGGCGCAATACATGATCGACAATGAAGTGCCGTTCATCGGCTTCGATACCGATCGCTCGCACGGCGCCCTGCTGCGCTACTACGCCGGCTTTGCATCACCCACGGTAATCGACAGTTACCAGAGTCTCGACGCCATCATGGAAGCGGCCGTCAACCAGCCGGAAAAAAACATCCTGGTGGATCTGGCTGCGCAAACCTCGCACCCACTTGCGCGCTGGATCGACGAATCCGGTGTGCTTGACCTCGCTGCGGAACTTGGCGTCAAGCTGTGTTACTGGAACGTGATGGATTCCGGCAAGGACAGTGTGGACCTGCTCAAAGCCCTGCTCGACAAATTCGGTTCGCGCCTGCACTACGTCATCGTGCTCAACCAATTGCGTGACGACAATTTTTCCATCCTGGAAAAATCCGGCGAGAAAGAACGCGCGCTGGCCGCTGGCGCGCAGTTCATTACGCTGAAACAGTTGCACGCGCCGGTGATGACCAAGATCGACAGCAACAGCTACAGCTTCTGGGCTGCCAAAAACAAGGATGCCGACAACGACAATGGTCTCGGTCTGCTGGAACGCCAGCGCGTGAAGATGTGGCTGGATCACGCCTACAAGGAATTCAGGTCGATCGGGGTTTGATGCCAGTCGTCATTGCCGTACAGCCCGTCATCGCCGTATGGCCCGTCATCGCCTTATGGCCCGTCATTACCGTATAGCCCGTCATTCCCGCGAAAGCGGGAACCCATGACTTGACTGGATCCCCGCCTACGCGGGGATGACGGCTTGCGCGGGGATGGCGGACTGAGCGGGGATGACGATTATTGCGTCGCCTCGGTCTCCACTGCGCTCAATTCAGCGCATTCAGCCGTTGCCGGTAATCATTCAGCTTGGCTGAGTTCGGGAACTTGCTTATCAGTAGTTCCAGCGTGGCCTTGGCCTGAGAGTTGTTGCCCGCCTGGACATACAACTGCGCCAGGGTCGATTGATACGACTCAGCCTGCACCGCGTTGGGCACTGTGTTGATCAGTGCTTCGTAGGTTTCCACTGCCTTCGGATTGTTCTTTGCGTTGACATACAACACACCCAGCAGCGAATAGATCGGTTCGCCGGCTTGTGACGGATTCACAGCCCGCGCCTGTTCGAGAAATTGCACGGCCAGTTCAGGCTGTTGCAATCGGTAGTAAGCGAAGCCGATCAAGTAAAGTGTTTCCTGATTGTTCGGCTGCCGCTCGTTGGCTTGCAGCAAGATATCAACGCCCTTGCTCCAGTTTTCCAGCTGCAGATGCAACTTGCCGAGCATCAAGGTAGCGCTGGCGCGCTCGGCATCAGACAGTGTCTGCGTTTGCAGCAGCGCTTCGCTGTTGCTGATGGCGGCCTGGTGGTTGCCCATGGTGATGTCGAGATTGACGGCTTGCAGCAATATGCGTGATGCCTCGTAGTCGTTGAGCGCTTGCTCGCGCAGCTTCTGTAGCGCAGCCGCGGCCTCTTCGTGTTTGCCGGCATCCATCAAATCAAGCGCGGCTGACAGTGCCTGTCCAACCTGCACTGACATGTCGATCGAATCAGTGAGCTGCGGCTCGGCTGCAAGCAGTGGCAGAGAAGAATATGCAGCCGCGAGCACAGCAGCCACCAACATACTCAACTGCAAACGAGTGGGGATTGTCGAGCACTGCCTGACTTGTTTTGGATTGCTGTCGCCCATGACTTGCTACTTGCTCCCGCCATAACTCGAATAGATCAACGACATCGCCAGCTCTTTGCAGGTGATAAACTCCAGCAACACCGCTTCGCCGCGCTCGGTAGCGGCGATGCCGCGCTTGAGCGCATTTACAATCTCGTTCGGATCGGTAATGCGTTCAGCGTAGCCGCCGAAGGCTTTTGCCATGTCGGCGTAGTTGCCGCTGATGTCGCAGGTGTTGTACTTGGCATCGGAGACTTTCATGATCGGAATCTCCATCGCCATGCTGAAGTTGTTGAACAGGATGGAGAGAATCGGGATTCGCTCGCGCACGGCAGTTTCGAAATCCATGCCGGTGAAACCGATGGCAGCATCGCCCCACACGTTGATGCAAAGGTGATCGGGCTTCGCCAGTTTCGCGCCCATCGCCAGCGGCAGGCCGTAGCCGAGCTGTGTGGTCTTGCCCCATCCGATGTAAGTAAGCGGATGCGTGGCCTGCCAGAATGGAATCAGTTGATCGCGCGGACTGCCGGCGTCGTGCGTGATGACAACTTTGCTTTTGTCGACCAGTTGATTGAGTTCGTGGATCACGCGATAGGGTGTCATCGGGCTTTGATCCGAGGTCAGCTTCGGCAGCCATTCTTGCATCCACTCGGCACGCACCTTGGCGATGGCGGCGGGCGTTGCATCCTTGCGTGATTTTGCTTTTTTCAAATCGAGCGTTTTCAACTCGGCGATCAAGGCCTGCAGCGTCAGCTTGGCGTCGCCGGCGATGCCGATCTCGGCCTGGATGTCCTTGTTGAGATCGACAGGATCAAGCGTGGCGTGGATGTAGCGCTTGTTCTTCGGCATGCGGGTGGCGAACGACGAGATCGCAAAACTGCAGCCGATGCCGAAGATCAGATCGGCGTCGTAGAGGAAGTCATACACCATGCGTGAGGTGGCATGACCACCCGAACCCAGCGCGAGCGGATGGGTTTCGTCGAACGCACTTTTGCCGGCGATCGAGGTAGTGACGGGCGCATTCAGAAGTTCAGCAATTTCCTTCAGCTCAGGCCAGGCCTTGCTGTAGTGAATGCCCTGGCCGGCGTAGATCACCGGTTTGTCGGCGGCAGCGAGTTCACGCGCGGCGGACTTCACATGATCGGGATCGGGCGCAGTGCGCGTTTTGAACACCGGCTTGTAGCTGCTGATGTCGGCGGCTTCGTTGCAGACGTCCCACGGAATTTCCACCAGTACCGGGCCGGGGCGGCCATTGCGCAATTGGGTGAAGGCGCGCCGCATCACATTCACCACTTCGGCGCCGCTGGTCAGCGGTTCGGCCCACTTGGTGATGTGCTTCATGTTCAGGGTGGAATTGAAGTTGGGGTAGTAGTGGGCGACGTTGCGGGCATAACCGGCCGGCATGAACAGCACCGGCACTGATTCGCCGTAACACTGCGCCACGCCGCCGAAACTGTTTTCGGCACCCGGGCCGTGCTGCATCACGAACACGCCGATCTCATCGCCCGATGTCATGCGGCTGAACGCATCCGCCATGTGGGCGCCAGTGCGTTCCTGCCGCACGAGGATCGGGCGGATGTCGAGGGCAGCAGCGGCTTCAATGATGGGATTGAGCGGATAGCAGAAAAGGTATTTGACGCCTTCGGCTTTGAGGATTCGCGCAATGGCTTCGGGAGCGAGCATGGAATTACTCCTGTCTGTGCAGAGTTGGAAATATCGACCGCAGCATTCTGGCACCTTTGCCGCGCGTTACCCAAGATGCAAGTGGTTGACAGCTGCTGTGAAGGAGTTCAATTCCACAGCCCGCACATTGGCACTGCCCACATCCCTTCGCCAAAGGACAGCACATGCTCTCCGGTATAGAGCACGATGCCGGTATAGGCTGTGTCCCTGGCCATATTTGCCTTGAACCACCGCAAGTGCTTAAAGCTGTCACTGTCCACCGCAGATCCCGCTTTTACCTCGATTCCCAGCAGTGCTCCTTGCGCATTTTCCACCACGAAATCCAGCTCGCGCTGCTCACGATCGCGGTAGTGATACAGCTTGCAGGGCTCCGGCTGGATATCCAACAACGCAGCCAACTGGGTAAACACCCACGTTTCCAGCAACTTGCCGTTGGCTTCACCGTTGAA
>CAISOD010000220.1 GCA_903887045.1 uncultured Gammaproteobacteria bacterium
GAACCTGGTCGCTGCGGTAAACAGCGTTGCCATCGAAGCGGTTGGTACCGATGCGGCGACCGGAGTGTTGTCGCTGCAAAGCGGCAGTACCTTGTTGGCTTTAAGGCCGCGGTATGGCAATGCGGCCTTGCCTCCCGCCTGGAATCTGCGGTTGCAACAACTGGCGTTTGACTGGCAGAACACTCCGTGGGATGTCCGCAAACTGGAATTGACGGTAGAGCCGGCTCCGCAGCCGCGTCTGCGCTTACAGGCAGATTCCCTCGACACCGTAATGCTGGAGCAACTGGCAACCACGATAGTGCCGCTGCCTGCCGCAGTATTGCAGGCCCTGCAAACGCTGGATGCGCGTGGCAAGTTGAATAATTTCGCACTGGAAACTGCGCCCGATGGCAGCTATCCGCAAGGCTTCAAACTGCGCGCCAATCTGCAGGACGTTGCGGTCAATGCCTGGCAGCAGGCACCGGCTGCCAGTGGTGTGCAAGGTTATGTCGAAGCGGATGCTGAGGGCGGTTTTGCCGAAGTGGACTCGCGCGATTTCACGCTGCACTTGCCACGCCTGTTCGCCGATGCCTGGCATTACGATCGCGTCAACACCCGCGTCAATTGGCGGGCAAGCCCGGGCAACATCGTGGTACAGAGTTCCGTTATCGATCTGGACAACGCTGATCTCGCCGGGCGGGTGCGGTTTGATCTGAACAACGTCCGCAATGGCGAAGGCCTCTGGTACAACGATTTCACGCTGGAAATCGGCGTACAACGCATGAACGTTGCGGCAGCGCCACTCTATCTGCCGACACTGCCGCGCATCCGGCCCACCATGGACTGGCTGCGGGCTGCGCTGAAAGGCGGTGAACTGGGCGAGAGCGGCTTCCTGCTGCACCAGATCGGCGGTCGTGCGGCGCCGCCACTGAATGCAACCCAGGTGTTATCGTGGTATCGCGTCAATGACGGCACCCTGCAGTTCCTGCCAGATTGGCCGGCTGTGACCAATCTCAGCGCCAGCGTGGTACAGCGCAATAACGATGTCGATATCGTGGCGCAGCAAGGCGAGCTGGTCGGCATCGCACTTGCCGGTGCCAGTGCAAGCATTCGTCCTGATGCCGAGGGTCGACAGTTGCTGGCGCTGGTAACCAGCGCCGCTACCAGTGCTGCCAGCGGTCTCGATTTCCTGCGCAAGACGCCAGTCCACAACACCATCGGCGACTTTATCGATAACTGGCAGGCGACAGGTTCGCTCGCCATCAATGTCGGGCTTGGTGTCGATCTGCGCAGCGGCACCCAGCCACTGGTACAGGTGCAGACCATGACCAACGACACTCTGCTGGATCTGCGCGACTACGATCTGCAGATTGAAAACATCGTGGGCAAAGTCGATTTTGATACTCGTCGTGGCCTCAGCGCCGAGGCGCTGACAGCGCAACTGTTCGATTTCCCGCTCAAGGCAACCATCACTACGCTTGACCGTGCCACGCCACAACAGGCGATCAATATTGCCGGTAGCGGCAAGGCGTCTGTCACTGCTTTGCAGCAGTGGTCGGGTCAGCCGCTGTTTGTGCGGGAGCTGTTCAACTACATGCAGGGTGAGATGGATTATGACGCTGTATTGAAAGTGGAGCCGTTGCCGGACGGCGAAGGCAAACAAACTCACCTGTTGATTGAAAGCGATTTGCTGGGAATGACCGTGAGTCTGCCGCGCCCACTCGACAAAGCTCCCGCACAGATCAGTCCCCTGGTGTTGGAGCTGGGCTTTGCCGGTGAGCGCCGCACGCTGGATTTTCACTACAGCGACTGGCTGACGGGTGAATTGCAGTTTGACACGCAGGGGATCGAGCGTGGACAGGTCAGTGTGGGTAAACGCAATCGGACCTTCAACGTGCGACAGACCGACAACAACGCCGCCGGCGTTCTGGTCACCGGTGACATGGAAAGTTTCGATGTGATGGCATGGGAGGATGTGGCGCGCGAGCTCAACCAGGCCGGTGGCGAGGGCCGCGCAGTGGCGGATTACCTGCGTTTGGTTGACGTCAACGTGGGCACGCTGATTGCGCCTGGCCGCACATTGGAGGAAGTCAACGTGGTGGTACAACGTCCGGGCGCTGCCTGGCAGATCAGCGCGCACAACGAGCTGCTGTCAGGCAACCTGGTGATTGCCGACGACCGCAACAAACCCTGGGATGTGGCGCTGAAATATCTGCACCTGCCGCCGCGACCGCCAGTCGATCCCTCACTCACTGGTCCGCCACCGGACGAGCCGGATCCGCTGCAGGACGTGAATCCGGCGCAATTGCCGGCTTTCGATTTCCATGTTGATGAGTTGAACGTGGGCGACCAGACACTTGGCGAGTTCACGCTGCAGTTCCGTCCGGATGCGTCCGGCGCCAGCATCACCGGTTTCCGCATGCAGTCGCCGGATGCGCAGATCACTGACTCCACCGGCACCGTTGGCGCTACCCTTGATTGGCGTTATCTGGATGGCGTGCACCAAAGCAGTTTCACCGGTCTGTTCGCCGCGGGCGATCTTGCAAAAGTGCTGCCGGCTTGGGGACACGATGCCAATGTGGTTAGCAACTCCGCAAGTTTTGACAGTGTGTTGCAGTGGGTCGGATCCCCGCTGTACTTTTCGCCCCGCCGATCCAGCGGCACCATCAATCTCGATATCGAGGATGGACGTTTCGTCGATATTGATTCCGGCTCGACCCGCTTGCTGGGCGCACTCAACTTTGATGCGCTGGTTCGCCGGCTGCAACTCGATTTCTCTGACATTTTTTCCAAAGGCTATTCGTTCGACAGCATCGATGGTCTGATGAATTTCGCCGACGGCGTTGTCACACTGAACACGCCCTTGACGATCGACGGTCCGTCCAGTGACTTGTCGATCCGCGGCCAAATCAACCTGCGCGATGAAACCATTGCCGCCGACATGCAAGTGCAGATCCCGCTCGGCGAGAACCTGTCGATGGTAGCGGGCTTGCTCGGCGCCTGGCCTATTGCTGTCAGCACTTATCTGGCGAGCAAGATATTCCAGAGCCAGGTGGAAGATTTCACTACCGTGATCTATCGGCTCGAAGGCCCGTGGGCGCAGCCCACCACCGGCTTCGAGCCACCCGCAGAAGCTGCCGCGGCTACTGAGGCCCCGGCTGTCACTACCCCTTAGGAGAATGTGTGGACAAGAGTTTGCTGACCAATGTGGTGTCGGTGCTGCTATGCGGCGTTGGCTTGTTGCTGCCGGGCTTGGCCGGCGAACTGGTGCTTACGACGGGGCTCTATGCCGTTTCAGGCGCAGTGACGAACTGGATGGCGATCTACATGCTGTTCGAGAAAGTGCCGGGCTTCTACGGTTCCGGCGTGATTCCTGCTCGGTTCACCGAGTTCCGCGCCGGCATCCGTACCATGATGATGGAGCAGTTCTTCAACGCCGATAACGTGGGCAAGGTGATGGCGGCAGCCACCGATGGCAAGGCGCTGGCCGACACGCTGCTGCCGCGCGTCGATTTCAATCGCGCGTTTGATGGTCTGACCGACATCATCCTGCAGTCGTCATTCGGTACGGCGTTGTCGATGTTCGGTGGCGCCCGTGCACTGCAACCGCTGCGCGAGCCGTTCGTAGGCCGCATGCAGGAGTTCCTGCGCTCAGTGGCCGAAGACCGTGAGGTATTGGCCGACATTGCCGGCCACAGTACCGATGCACTGCTGCTGCGGGTCGAGGGCATTGTCGACCAGCGACTGGCGCAGATGACCCCGGAACTGGTAAAACAAATCATGCAGCAGATGATAGAACGCCATCTTGGCTGGCTGGTGGTGTGGGGTGGTGTTGTGGGTGCGCTGATGGGATTGGCGGTGGCGTTGGTGCAGCATTTTGTTTACTGAGTCTTACTCCTCATTCCATTACAGGAAAGTTACACGGCAGCCAAAAGTGCTCCTCTAGAATCCGGCCGTTCGGCGCCAACCTTGTTGCTGCGGCGCTGTCATTCCGAGGAATCAGCTCCAATGGCCAGACCGATCGAATTCGTTTACGACAACGTTATCACCCGCGCTACCAACCAGTTCTGGAAGGATGGTTTCGTTGCCAGCTCCGTGCAGAAACTGCTCGATGCCACCCGCATCAATCGCGGCACCATGTACAACTCGTTCGGCGAGAAAGAAGTGCTTTTCCGCACCTGCGTTGGCCACTACAACGCCATGCTGCAGACACAGATCGCCGCGACCCTCGGCGACAGTGATCTGAAGGCCGGAGTTGCCCTGCGCGCGTTTTTCCAGACCGTTGTTACCGGGGTGCCGGCAGCCCAGCGCAACTATGGCTGTTTGTTGGTCAACTCGCTGTGCGAGAGCATCAACTGGGACGACCAGCTCGGCAAGTTGGTGCGCGATTCGCTGCAAGCGATCCGCAAACCACTGTTGGGACGTACGCGTGAACTGGAAAAATCGCGTGGACTTGCCAGTGGCGTGTCAGCTGAATTTGCGGCCGATCAGCTGTTGCAGCTGTACGAAGTCATCAAGCTCAATGCCCGCGCCGGCAAGTCGCCGAAGCAGCTGCTCGACCATCTCAACTTTTCGCTGGCGGCCTTGGTCAAATAGAGGCAAGCTCTGCCTCCGTCGAAACCCCACGGAGGCCCCATGGAACTGATCATCCTTACCACCACGCTGGCGCTGATCCAGTACATCTATTTCGCCATCAATGTCGGCAACGCCCGTCGCCAATACGGTATCCGGGCACCGCAAATGAGCGGTCATCCTGTATTCGAGCGTTTCCTGCGTGTGCAGGAAAACACCCAGGAACAGCTCATCATATTCATCCCTGTTCAGTTCATGTACGGCTGGCTCGGCGACAATCTTGGCTGGTACGGTTACGAGACGGCCGCCACGCTTGGACTAATCTGGCTGATTGGTCGCGGCCTGTATGCGCGCGCCTATGTGAAGGAACCACTCAGCCGCTCGATCGGCTTCATGATGACGATGATCCCCAGCATGCTGATGTTGTGTGGCTGCATTGTTGGTGTTCTGGTGTCGTTGTTGTAGAGGTGCAGGCATTGGCAGGAAGAGGCATGAACTCCGTTCGTTTTATTGCTGCAGGTATTCTGGCTGCGCTGAGTGCAGGCATTGCCAGCGCAGATGTGCCTGTCTACAAGGCGGAAGTAGTAGACACATTTCCGCATGATCCGGCTGCCTTCACCCAGGGGCTGGTGTTCGTTGACGGCGCCCTGTACGAAGGCACTGGCCGCAACGGCGAGTCCTCGCTGCGCAAGGTCGATTTGACCACCGGCAGCGTGCAGCAACAGATAAAACTGCCGGCGCAGCATTTCGGCGAAGGCATCACCGTGATGAACGGCAAGGTGTATCAGCTGACCTGGCAGACCCATGTTGGTTTTGTTTACGACTTCGCCACGTTTCGCCAGCTGCAATCCTTCTACCTGCCCGGCGAAGGCTGGGGCATCACCCACGACGGCTCGCGATTGATCATCAGTGACGGCACCGCGAATTTGCGCTTTTTCGATCCCGCTACCTTGAAGGAAACCGGTCGCGTACAGGTAACCGAAGATGGCAAGCCACTGGACCGCCTCAACGAACTCGAGTTCATCAACGGCGAAGTGTGGGCCAACGTGTGGTACACCGACTTCATCGTGCGTATCGATCCCGCCACCGGCAAGGTTACCGGCAAGCTCGATCTCAGTGGCCTCCACCAGCAGCGCACTGCCGATGATGTACTCAACGGCATTGCGTGGGACGCAAGCAGTCAGCGCTTGTTCGTCACCGGCAAGCTGTGGAACACACTGTACGAAATAAAAGCAGAGCAATAGGCCGGCTGCATGCTGGAGAAACGGGCGCCATTCTCCTTGCGTAACCCACTCCTGCTGCGGCTTGCTGCCGCCAGTGCCACGCTGGTACTGGCGGGGTGCGACACCGTGGGATACTACCGCCAGGCAGTAGTAGGGCAGTTGCATTTGCTGAGTCAGCGTCAGGCTATCACTCGAGTCCTGCAGAATGCTGAACTGCCCGCGGTCACCCGCACACAACTGCAACTGGTGCTGGAATTGCGCCAGTTCGCTTCGCAGCACTTGCAACTGGACACCGGCCAGCACTACGACACTTATGTCGATCTTGGTCGCGAGTTCGTGGTGTGGAACGTGTTTGCCGCACCGGAGTTCTCGCTGCAGTTGCACCAGTGGTGCTACCCGGTTGCGGGTTGTGTAAGTTATCGCGGCTATTTCGCCGAAGCCGCTGCACGCCGCCAGGCCGGGCAGTTGAGTGCGGAAGGTTGGGAGACTTACGTTGGGGGCGTCACCGCCTACTCAACGCTTGGCTGGTTCGA
>CAISOD010000221.1 GCA_903887045.1 uncultured Gammaproteobacteria bacterium
CGCGCTCGAACTCATCACCGAAAGGTACGGCGCCGATCGCACCCGCACTTTTCTGGCCGGCCATTCGATGGGCAGCGGTGGCGTGTGGCATCTGGCTGCACGTTACCCCGAGCGTTGGCGCGCCATCGCGCCGATGTCGGGCCCCTTTGTCGATCGTGCAACCTATGCGTTCGAGCGCATCAAGCCCTTGCCGATTTTCATGACGGAAGGTCGCGGTGCTACGCCGTCGCTGGAAGGCAGTCGGGCAATGGCGGCATTCATGCGCGAACAGGGGTTTGATTTCGACTACCTGGAAACCGACGGCGATCACGGCGGCATGGTGGCAGAGGTGTGGCCGGCCATTTTCGATTACTTCGACCGTCATCGCTGAAAGCGGTAATGCAGCGCGCCGGATAACAAAAACAACGCATGCCAATCGAGGGGAATTTCCGATGTTGAAACAAGTATTCACTGGCCTTGTGATCGTGCTGGCCTCCTCCAGTTATGCACAGGACCCCGGGCAGCAGTTGTTCACCGATCACTGCGCCAGCTGCCACGGCACCGACGGCAACGGGGGCGAACTCGGCCCCAACATCGCTACCCGCGTGCCACTGCGTTCCGACGCCGAACTGGCTACGGTGGTAAGCCAGGGACTCGGGGCCGCCGGCATGCCGGCGTTTCCTGCCATCAGTGGCAACGAGATGCCGGCATTGATAACAAAGCTGCGTGCGCTGAAGCTGCGCTTCGGCAGCGCGCCGGAGCGCCGCGAATTGGTACTGGCTGACGGCAGCACCCTTGCCGGACTCGTGCTGAACCAGGGCAACGACGAGCTGCAGGTGCTGGGCGACGACAGACGCCTGCATTTGTTGCGGCGTGTCGATCAGCGCTGGCGTGCGGTCACTTCGCAGAATGATTGGACCAGCTACAACGGCGAGCTGCATGGCAGCCGTCATTCAGCACTCACTGGCATTAACAAACAGAATGTGACGGCACTGGCACCGGCGTGGCTGTTCAACTTCACCAGCAACAACAATCTGCAGACCACGCCGGTGGTGTCGGAAGGCGTCATGTATGTGACAAGTGCCAATGAAGTCATCGCACTCGACGCCGGCAGCGGACGCGAGATCTGGCGTTACCAGCGTGCCCGTACGCGCGGCCTGATCGGCAACGGTGCCACTGGCGCCAATCGTGGTGTCGCCATCAACGGTGATCGTTTGTTCATGCTGACTGACCACGCGCACATGATCGCACTCGACAAACACAGCGGCACGCTGCTGTGGGATACCGAGATGGCGGACTGGCGCCTGAACTACAACGCCACGGGCGCACCCTTGGTGGTGGGCAACCTTGTGATCGCCGGCACTTCGGGCGGTGATGAAGGGGTGCGTGGTTTTGTAGGCGCCTATGATCAAAGCAGCGGCCGTGAAGTATGGCGCTGGTGGAGTACACCGTTGCCGGGCGAACCCGGCTCCGAAACCTGGCAGGGCCCCGGTATAGCGCATCCGGCAGGTTCTACCTGGATGACAGGCACCTATGACAAGGCACTCGACACCTTGTACTGGACCGTCGGCAATCCCGGCCCCGACATGATTGGCGACGATCGCCTGGGCGACAACCTCTACACCGATTCCGTGGTGGCGCTGGATCCTGCCACCGGCAAACTCAAATGGCATTTCCAGTTCACCCCGCACGACGTATGGGACTACGACGCCCAGGAAACGCCGGCCTTGGTGGATACGATGTGGAAAGGCCAGCCCCGGCAATTGCTTATACAGGCCAACCGCAACGGTTTTTTCTACGTGCTCGATCGCAAGAGTGGCGAGTTCCTCGATGGCTGGCAGTACACCAAGGAAGTGACCTGGGCCAGCGGACTCGACGACAAAGGGCGCCCACTGCGAATTGAGGGAATGGAGCCGACTGTCGAAGGCAAGCGCGTGTGCCCTTCCCTCACCGGCGCCAGCAACTGGTATTCCACCGCGTACAACCCGGCGACAGGACTCTACTACGTACAGACTGAAGACAAGTGTGGCGTGTTCACCCGTGTCGATGCCGAATGGGAAGCCGGCAAGGGTTTCATGGGCGGCTCCTTCGCGCCGGCACCGGAACCGGCGCAGCGCTTGTTGCGCGCCATCGACATCCAGCAAGGCTCCACTGTGTTTGAAGTGCCGCAAACCGGACGCGCCAATTCGTGGGGCGGCGTGCTCAGCACAGCGGGCGGCGTAGTATTTTTCGGTGACGACAGCGGCGCCTTCACTGCAGTCGATGCCAACAACGGCGCCGTCCTGTGGAGCTTTGCCGCCAATGCACGTTGGCGCGCGTCGCCGATGACCTACGAGTTCGACGGCCGTCAGTACATCGGCGTCGCCAACGGTTCCACCATCATGACTTTTGCATTGCCCACCAACGGTCAGTGAATTCTGCTAGGAGAATTTGATGAAACACACACTCATTCAACGCACAGCCGCAGCAGCACTGTTGCTGGTTGCCTGCTCGGTGCAAGCCCAGGATGCACCCACCGAGCTCGGCGCCATGCCGGGCGCGGACCAGTTCCCTACGGTGGAATTTGTATTCGAAGAACGCGTAACGCTGGCGCCAGCTACGGTGCTCGGTGAAACCGCGCTCGGCCATCGCCAGTACATCCCCATCACCGGCGGCACCATTGCCGGACCGAAATTGCAGGGCCGGGTGATTCCGGGCGGCTGGGATTTCCAGCTGCGCTATGAAGGCGGTTGCGGCACCTTGAGCGCCGATTATTTTCTCGAAGCCAGCGATGGCACAGTCATCCACATTCTCAATGAGTCGTTCAGTTGCGGAATGGGCGGCCCCAACGGCGAGCGCAGTTTTTTCCGGCCGCGCTTTGAAGCACCGAAAGGCCCGCACGAGTGGCTGACGCGCGGCACCTTTGTTGCCACGCTGGAGCTTGATCGTCCGCCAGCCGATACCGCTCCTGCTGCCGCCGGCGCAGCACCGGCACTTGGCGCCATCCGCATCAAGGTGTATCAGATCAAATGAGGGCTCTTCGTGTGAAAGTCTCGTCGATGTCTTCGCTGCGTCGCCATCAACTTGTGCTGGCGCTCTCGGTACTGGGCAGCGCTGTTGCGTTGGCACAGCCTGTAGCCGCACCGGTAGCAGAACCCGCGCGTCCATGGTGGTCACCGGGCGAAGATCGCCCACTGCCGGCTGCGGTTGAGTACGCCAATGCAGCGGGTCGCTTCGGCCTGGTCAACACCGACGGTGAAATCATTACCGACGGCCATCCATTCTTCGAAGCCCTCGGCAGCAATGGCCGCGGCTGTGTCACCTGTCACCAACCCTCTGATGCAATGTCGATCTCGCTGCCCACCATCCAACTGCGCTGGCAGCAAACCGGTGGCAAGGACCCCTTGTTTGCCGCCATCGACGGCAGCAACTGCCCCAACCTGCCGCAAGCCGACGCTGCCTCGCATTCATTGTTGCTGGAGCGTGGGCTTATCCGGGTAGCGTTGCCATGGCCACCGCGTGACAGCGCCGGCAACACGCTGAGTCCTGAATTCTCGATTGAAGTGGTGCGCGACCCCACCGGCTGCAACACCGGCACCGTCTATGGCGTGGAAGGCGAGCGCAAAGAAGTCTCGGTTTACCGGCGGCCGCGCCCTGTCATCAACATGCGTTATGTCACTGCCGCCAAGTTCGGTGTCACGCCATTCATCGGCAAGACCGGCATGCTCGCCAGCGTGGACCCGGAGACAGGCAAGCCCATCAACATGAACATGATGGCGGACGCGCGCGAAGCCACGCTGAAAACGCAGGCCACTTCCGCCTCCAACGGCCACATGGAAGTCACCACGCCGTTGACGCCGGAACAGCTCGCGCGCATACAGGCGTTCGAACTGCAGCTGTACGGTGCGCAGAGCTTCTCGAACGGCGCTGGTATGTTGCACGACGACGGCGGCCCCAGTGGCCTCAGTGCGCAAGGCATGGCCAAGGGCCGCGATGGTCTCCTCGGCAACAACACCTCCAACTACGTGTTCCCGCTGGAAGACAAATGGAAGCAGCTGCCAGCCAGCGCCAACGCTGATGAAGCCGCGCGCAACAGCTTCCGCGAATCAGTGCAGCGCGGACACGACGTGTTTTTCTACCGCACGTTCTGGATCAAGGATGCCATGCACATCAACACGGTGGGCCTCGGCAATCCGATCAAACGTACCTGCGCCACCTGCCATGGCATGCACATGACAGGCATGGACACCGCCAACGGCTGGATGGACCTCGGCACCACCAACGCACCATGGGCACTGGAACCGCCGGAAAGTCCGTGGGCTACCGAGCTGCCCGCAATGCCCTTGTTCAAACTGACCTGTCGCGCCGATCTGCCGCCGCATCCCTTCCTCGGCCGCACCATCTACACGCAGGACCCCGGTCGCGCGCTGATTTCCGGCAAGTGTGAAGACATCGGCGCCATCGTCATCCAGCAGTTCCGCGGACTGGCGGCGCGCGCGCCCTATTTCTCCAACGGCTCGGCGGCGAACCTGCGCGAGCTGGTCGACTTCTACGACCGTCGTTTCAATATCCGGTTTACCGAG
>CAISOD010000222.1 GCA_903887045.1 uncultured Gammaproteobacteria bacterium
GCCGGCCACACCTCTGCCACCATGCCGCCGTGATCGCCGTCGGTTTCCAGGTAGTCGAAATCAAACCCCTGTTCGCGCATGAATGCCGCCATTGCCCGACTGCCTTCCAGCGACGGCGTGGCACCGCGACCTTCCGTCATGAAAATCGGTAAGGGCTTGATGCGCTCGAACGCATAGGTTGCACGATCGACAAAGGGGCCCGACATCGGCGCGATGGCGCGCCAACGCTCCGGGTAACGCGCAGCCAGATGCCACACGCCACCGCTGCCCATCGAATGGCCGGCCAGAAAAGTGCGGGTGCGATCGGCGCCGTACCTTTCGGTGATGAGTTCGAGCGCGGTGATGACTTCGAGTTCGCTGAGGTCGAGCGTGCGCTGGCGTTCAGCTGTCATGGCTGTGCGCTGCTGCGCTGCGACCTCATCCTGGCCAAACACTGCCGGTAACCGCAGCGGGTTGCCATAGGCGCCGAGTGGGGTGTGGCCCAGTGGTGACACCACGATGTAGCCGTGCTGTTCGGCCAGCTGCATCAACTGTCCCTCCACTCTGTCCATATAGGAATTTTCGTTGGCGCCGGCACCATGCAGCATCAGCATGATTGGCAGCGCAGTGGTGCCATCCCAGGTGGTGGGCACGTAGTAACGCAGCGGCATACGCTCCCCGGTTGGCGCAAACTCGTAGTCGAGGTGCTGGCTGCCGGTGGGTGGCGTGGCAGTCTGCGCCTGCAATGATTGCCACGGGGTGAGTGCCAGATGCAGTGTGAGGCCGAGCGAGAGTCCGGTTGCAAGTCTCGAAAGCAGGTGTCGCCTTTGCATACTCATTCCCCTTTTTGCTGGTTTTTTCTGGCGGCCTTTGTCAGCTGCTTGCTTGCAATGCCAGTGCTGCAATGGCGGCAGCATCGTAGCCGAGCCAGCGCAGGATTTCGTCGTTGTGTTCGCCGAGGCGCGGCGGCGGGTCACTTACACCGGGTCCGTCGTGCGACATGCTGAAGCCGGCGTTTACCACATGCACCTCTTCGCGCTGGGGCAGTCCCGGTATCGTAATCGGTAATACCGTATTGCGTGCCGCCAGGTGAGGCAACGATACCGCTTCGCCCACCTCGCGCACCATGCCGCAGGGAATGCCGGCTGCACTCATCTGTTGTTCCCAATCGGCAGCATCGCGCTTGGCCAGCTCGCTGCCCACTTCATTCAGCATCGCATCGGCGTGCTCGCGGCGTTTCTCCGGATCACAGAAGCGCGCATCGGTGAGCCAGTCTTCACGGCCCAGCAATTTGGCCAGCACAACAAACTGATGCTGCTGCACCACCCCGAGTGAGATCCGGCGGCGGTCGCGCGCAGTGAACACGGCGGACGTTGGCTGCCCGCTGTAACCGACATTGCCGGTGCGGCTTAGCGCCTTGCCTGTCACAAGGTAGGGCACAACCGCTGACGTCATGAAGGCAAGCGTGGCATCCAGCATGGCGACATCGATGTAGTCGCCACCACCGCCGCGCTGGCGCCGCATCAAGGCAGCGAGGATGGCGAAGGCGGCCGTCTGTCCGGTCAGCGTGTCTACCACCGGAAATCCCACGCGCGTTGGCGGGCCGTCCTCTTCGCCACCGAGACTCATCATGCCGCTGGTGGCCTGCACGATGTTGTCGATGGCAGGCCAATCCCGCAGCGGACCCGACTGGCCGTAGCCGGACACCGAGCAGTAGATGATGTCGGGCCGCAAAGCGCGCACGGCATCCAATCCCAATCCAAGCCGTGCCATCACACCCGGACGGAAATTTTCCAGCAGCACATCACTCTGCGCGATGATCTTGCGCGCCACTTCCAGCTGCGCCGGATTCTTCAGATCGAGCACGATGGATTTTTTGCCGGCGTTGGCAGCGATGAAGGCCGGTGCCATGCCGTCATAACGGCGATCGCCGCCGTAGTTGCGCATGGGATCGCCACGGCCGGGAGGTTCGATCTTGATCACTTCGGCGCCCAGCAAGCGCAGCAGATAGGACGCGTAGGGGCCGGCCATCACATGGCTGAAATCGGCAACGCGGATTCCGGACAACGGTTGCATTCAGGGATTGTCTCCAGGGCAGCTGACTGAACCATCGGCGCGCACACTCTGGCGCGCCATGGCAAACACCGAGTTGCCGTCGATGCCGTAGCGAGTCAGCGAGGCGGCATTGCGTTCGGCGATGGTGAGGTAAAGATTATCGAAGCGTTGTTGATCGGCAGCGGGCAGCGTGGTGAAGGCAACGCCTTCCCTCACAGCGAGGTCGCGGCCGTCCAGCAAGGCCTGTTCATTCTTGCTGGCCAGCGCGGCTTCCCACACCGGTACGCCGGCCTCCAGCACCGCTTGTTGTTGCGGCGACAGCTGTTGCCAGCGCTGCATGCTCATGGCGCGGGCAGGGTAGGCGCCGCGTGGAATGCTCATGTTGACGTAGTGATCGGCGACTTCAGCAAAGTGCAGCGCGCGAAACGTGTCCGTCGGCGCCACGACGCCATCAAGCACGCCTTTGGCGAGTGCGGAATAGACATCGCCCATCGGCATATTCACCGGATCGGCGCCGAGCTCCTGCAACACGCCGAGCAATTCAGTAGGTCCGCGTATGCGCATACCTTGCAGATCGTCGAGCGAGTTGATGGCTTTGTCGGTGGTGATGATGCCCGGCAGGCTGCCGCCCTGTACCGCCAGCACCTTGAGGCCTTCGAGTTCGGTGGCGAACTGCGGCGAGCCGGCTTCGAGACAACGATAGAGCTCCAGCTGCTGCGCTATGGTGGTGGTGCCGCTGTAGAAACCCGACTGCAGGCGTATCAGATGGGTGCCGCCTTTGACGTAGATGGGCGTGATGAGACCGATGTCGGCTACGCCGTGGCGCAGTTCGAGCATCGAATGTTCCGACGACAACAGCGCGCCCGACCAGTTGGGTTTGATGCGCAGACTGCCGCCTGAACGTTCAGCCACGAAGTCCATCCACACCTGATCCGCCTGGCTGAACGGATGCGACGCCGCGTAAGGCGTGGCGTACACCAGTTCGGTGACGCCTTCTTCTGCCGGTTTGCTGCAGGCAGTGAGCAGCAGCATGGCAATCCACATCAGGTGCTTCATAGCAGCTTCGCCTCCCGCAGAAAGTTTTCCACCAGTGCCACCATCGCCGCATGATCCCAGCTCTTGGCATCCACCATGTCGGCGCCCAGTCGCAATACCGGCACGCCAGCGTCTTCCAGTGATTGTGCGGTGAGTTGCGTGCCCGATTGCGACAGCCGGTTGTCCGGCGGAATCAGCATCACGGCAGCGTCGATGCCACAGCGCTCCGCTTCACTCACCATCCAGCCGTTCATCCACGGCGGCAGGTGCAATACTTCATTCATCGAACAGATACGGCTGGCGAGTGCATCCATGGTGCGGCCCTGCAGCTCGCGGATGTACTGCGGTCCGGCAAACGGCATGTACATCGACCACACGAACACGGCACCCAGGCGTTCTTCCAGTGCCTGATAGAAGCCGGGGTCATGCCACACACCGGCACCTATCCACATCAGTCGCAGTTTTTCATTGCTCGCTACGCCGATGCCGCGGGCAACACGGTCGGCCACTTCATCGCGGAATTTGCGCGCGTGGGCAACGGCCCAATCGGAACCGCGATGCCACTGCGGGATCATGGTGTTCGGCATCTGGTCGGCGATGGACACCGGACACGGACGCGCTTCACCTATCATGCGCGCGGCTTCGGCGATGTAGCCTTCCTGTTCATTGATCTTCAGCATCAGCGCTTCGAGTTTGGCTTGTTCGAAACGACGTCCGGTTTTGCGTTCCAGCAAGTCGATCAGCTCGCGCATCTCCTCCACCATCAAGCTGATGCGATCAGTTTCGTACACGCTTTCCCAGTCACGGTTGGAGTGGGCGAACCAGGCCGGGTCCTTGTGGGTCCACGCTGGCGCTTCCATGGCAAAGAATTCGGTATCGAGTGCTGTTGCCCATTGCATGAACACCTGCTGGATGCAGTCACAGGTGAGTCGTGCCACCAGCGCCACCGGTTTCGGCAAACCGCCCCAGGGTGCGCTGGCGGGATCATTGGCGAGGGTGCAGGCAAGCCCGAGCGAGCAGTACTTGCAGCTGTTGTCGGGATAACCCTTGGCCACCATGGCGTCGAAATAACGGGCCGACAATTGTTTGGCTGAAATGTAGGCCGACCACCACTGGTTGCTGATCAGCGCGATGTCCATCACATGGAATATCTCGTGCGGCGTGTCGGCCTGCGCCACCACGAAGGGTTCGCCGTTCTCCACTACCCGGCGTTTCAGTTCCGCCCCAAAGGCCTTCTGGTAAGCAGTGGCTTCAGCGGTGCAGGCCAGATCCTTGCGGCTGCGTTGTCCGGCCGGCGTACTCATTTGAATACCTCCAGCGCGGCTAGCTCACTGACACGCAATACATCCAGACCTGCCACTTCAATCGCTACTTCTTCATTGTGCTCGCCCAGTGCCGGCGCGCGGAATGGCTCTACGGTTGAAGCAGAAAAATCA
>CAISOD010000223.1 GCA_903887045.1 uncultured Gammaproteobacteria bacterium
GTTTGTCGATTGGCATGCCTACGACGGCCAGCGCCATTAACGGCGAGCCACCCATTGCATAGATGTCAGACAGTGCATTGGTGGCCGCTATGCGACCAAAATCATAGGCATCATCCACAATCGGCATGAAGAAGTCGGTGGTGGCGATGATGGCCTGCGTATCATTGAGACGGTAAACCGCAGCATCGTCGCTGGATTCAAGACCCACCAGCAAGTCGGGAAACAAGCCCGCTGGCGGTAGATGCGCCAGTATCCGGGAAAGCAAAGCCGGCGAGATTTTGCAGCCGCAGCCGCCACCATGCGAATACTGGGTAAGCCGGATTCCACTCATGATTTCAACTGTGTTCCCCAACAAGATTTTTTGCGGCCTGTTGCAGCGTCTCAGGACCCAGTGCGCCCAGCTGCACACACTGCGCGTGCTGCATTTGCCCAAAGCCGCTGCCTGATGAACGGCTATAGGCAGGATCATAATGCTGCACGAGCAGTGCTTCTACCAGCGGCTCCCATTCATTTTGTCGTGCCATGTCGCACCAGCGATCGATGACTGCTTGCGGGTACAGGCCCTTGAGCATTGCCAGACGCTCCACCAACAACACCGGATCGCGCAGAAAGTGCGCATAGTCATGCATGAGTTGACCCACACGGGCATGCAGATCGGTTTCGATGCGCACACAGCCCGATGCACGCATGCGCGCATGCAATGCATCCGGCACGTACAACTCACCTACTTTGCGGCTTTCGGCTTCGATGTAAACGCGACGCGAAGGCTTGAAACCATGCAGCGCCTGCCACAGCAGGGTTTCGAATGTTTTCTGGGACGGTTGTGATTGACCGGGTAACTTCCCGAGCAGTGAGCCACGATGCTGCGCCAGTTTTTCCAGATCCAGTACCTGTGCACCCTCGGCAGCGAGCGCATGCAATAACCGGGTTTTGCCTGAGCCGGTCGGGCCGGTAATTACGCAGAATTCAAGGCTTGTGGGCAGGGCTTCCAGCCCGGCAAGCACATGGCGACGATAGCTCTTGTATCCTCCTTCCAACTGGCTGGTTTTCCAGCCGATTTGTGCCAGCACATGTGCCATTGCGCCGCTGCGCATGCCGCCGCGCCAACAGTAAACCAGCGGGTGCCAATGCGTTGTGTGGTTGCTGAACCGTGCTTCGACATGGCGTGCAATGTTGCGGGCAATCAAGGCGGCACCCTGCTTTTTTGCCTCGAAAGGTGAAACCTGCTTGTACACAGTGCCAATATGGGCGCGCTGTTCGTCACTCAGCACGGGAACGCTGATGGCGCCGGGAAAATGGTCGTCAGCGTATTCAGCCGGTGATCGCACATCCAGCACAGCGTCGAAGCCATGAAAGGCCTGGGTTATTTCGATGGTTTTAAAGGTGGGCATCGGGGGTTCAGGCAATTCATGGTTTGCGTGGCACGCTCAAATTTCCCGCGCAGTACTTCCGGATGATAACGTTGCAACGAAAGAATCCATAAACAATTGCGCCTTGCCCTCCCGCGCTGTAATGACACGCACTATGCTTCCCACCAACTTCAAATCACTGACACAACAGGTAAAGACCTGGGGCCGCGAGCTGGGTTTCCAGCAGGTGGGTATTGCCGATATCGATGTAAGTGCGCACGCGGCACATTTGCGCGAATGGCTCGGCAAGCAGTACCACGGCGAGATGGCATACATGGAGCGGCATGCAGAATTGCGTGGCGACCCGGCGCAACTGGTGCCGGGCACACTGCGAGTGATCTCACTGCGCATGGACTACCTGCCGGCGGATATACAAACCATCAGTGTGTTGCAAAACCCCGGACAGGCTTATCTGTCGCGTTATGCCCTTGGCCGTGATTATCACAAGCTGATCCGCCGCCGCTTGCAGCAGCTGGCAGAGCGCATCGAACAGGAAGTCGGCAGTTTCGGCTATCGTGCTTTTGTTGACAGCGCGCCGGTACTCGGACGTGCCTTCGCCGAAAAAGCCGGGCTCGGCTGGATCGGCAAGAACACCATGTTGATCAACAAGCGCGCCGGTTCATGGTTCTTTCTTGGCGAACTGTTCACCGATCTGCCGCTGGAACTTGATGAACCCGCCGGTTTCCACTGCGGCACCTGCACCGCCTGTCTCGACGTGTGCCCAACGCAGGCCTTTGTTGGCGCGCAGGTACTTGATGCACGCCGCTGCATTTCATATCTGACAATTGAATTGCGCACATCGATTCCTTTGGAGCTACGCCCGCTGATGGGCAATCGTGTGTTCGGCTGCGATGACTGTCAGCTTTGTTGCCCCTGGAACAAGTTCTCGTCACCAACACAGGAAACAGGTTTCACGCCACGCCACCAACTTGACCAGGTGCAACTGGTGGACCTGTTCAACTGGAGTGAAGACGAATTTCTGCGTTACACCGAAGGCTCTGCAATACGCCGTATCGGTTATGAATGCTGGTTGCGCAATCTGGCAGTGGGGTTGGGCAATGCGCCGGCATCGGCGGTAATTGTTGCAGCGCTGCAGGCGCGACTCACCCATCCTTCAGAGCTGGTGCGCGAGCATGTCGAATGGGCGCTGACGAGGCAGTCGCAGCCAACGCCAGCAAGTCTTTAGCTGAAGATCGCCACGTCTTCGGTGGTGCTGAACGGAAACAGCTTGGTAACCGCCGCAGTATCCAGCCCGAGTTGCTTGCGCAGCGCCTTGTGCACATGTGCCGGCTTCAGTATGAGACCAGTACTGTCGGCCTTGAGCGTTTTGGCGTTGATCTTCATGGCATTGTGGCCGCTGTCGGTAACGCCCACGACGCGATTGGTGAAGCTCGCATTCTGTTGCATGACCATCACACTGCAGATAGGCCAGTGGTCTTTGCCATCGCTGGCGTTGTAGAACGGTGTGCGGCCGAAGTCACTGCCCATCACCAGCACGATGCGATCGGCAATGCCGAGTTGTGCAGAGTAGGTCCACATATAGTCAATGGCATCGGTGACATTGCCCAACAGTGGCGTCAAGCGGGTGTCCTCAGCGTCATGCGTATCAAAGCCGTTCTCGAACACATCCGCGGAAAGCGACATGCCAGCCTTGAACGCCAACAGGCTTATCTGTAGCTGCTGATGCAACGTGGAATTGACATTAACAGCACGGCGAGCGGGCTGCAGTTCACTGTTGGCAGGCAGAATATCAGCAAAATCGCTGATGGAATCAGAGCGCTTCAGCGAATCCACGTACTGCTGTTCCAATTGTCGCGCGCCTTCCAGAGTGGCGGCACTCTGGCTGCGTGCAGTCACTCCGGCAGTATGCATCGCCACAATGCGCTGCCAGTCGGAATCGGGCATATATATCTTCTTGCTGGTTTCAGCCACTGTGGGTTCCAACAGATTTTGCAGCACGCTCAACTTGCCAAGTTGCGTTACCGGGACAACATCGCCGGTGGCTCTGAAACCGCCGAAACTCAGATAGGGCATCGGCAAATCAGTTTGTTTCACGCCTGCAAACAGCGCGGTGAGGGTAGGAAAACCTTCACTGTTGCGACCGCTCTGGTTATGCAGCACGCCGACTGTGTGCGAATTGGTTTGGACATCCACACCGTTGATCAGCAGGATATCGCGGTAGTACTTTTCGAAAAATTTCTGGTTGGCAGCAAACGGAGCATAGGGAATGTTTCCGGCTTGCAGGGTGCTGGCGGTCTTGGCCCAGTTATTGATCACGCGCTTGCCATCCACATTGGTTTTCGGGTCACCAAAACTGGTGACATCAAGTCCCCCGGTAAGCTGCAGGTTGATCAGGAATTTGCCGGTGTAGGTTGTGGCACCGTTGGCGCTACCGCTGACACCCGCCAGCATACCGCTGGCCGCTGCTGCAGTGAGCCCTTGCATGAAGCGGCGGCGCGTCAAATCGGAGTTGCGCGTCATACGGTTTGCTCCGGACCACTCAAGCTGTGGCTTTTCATGGTGTAGTTGTTACCGGTGTAGTTGTTCGTGCTGTCGATATTCATGCTGCAGTTACTCATGCAGATAGTCGTAGTGGCTGAGCAGGTAGGCCATTACTACGCCCCAGCTCTGTTTCATCAACAGCGGATCTTGCGCTTGCGGTGTCAGCCAGTTGGTCACCGGTGTGGTGTTGTAGCGGCCATTGGTGCCAAACGGATTGTCGGGGTACCCCAGGGTGCCGATAAAGCCGATATCAGTCGACCAATCGCACGCCAGCGTCTTCGACTGCAGTAACGACGGCGCACTATTTCCCGTTTTGCGGCTCTGCAGCGTTTTCACCAGCAAGTCATAAGAGGCCAACACTTCCGGCGATGTAACAGTAACCGTCTGGCCCAGCAGCTTGCTGTGCAATTCCACCAGCTTGTTCTTGATCAGCGTGGCACCAGCGGTAGTAGACGCTGAGGCAGCACCTACCGCTTCAATATTGATCGCCGCTACCACAGGATCGGTGGCTAGCTGCTTGGCAGCAAGTGAAGCGGTGATGGTATAGGTGCCGGCCACATCAGCCGTGAAGCTGTAGGTAGCTGGACACGAGCTGTAAAGCGTCAATCGACTGTTGCCGGTATTGGCGGCGCAGCTGCCGTAAGTGGCAGTCGTACCTGCCAACGTTGTGGTTTGTCCATTCGGGTTCTTGATGCTGATGGTGTTGATCACCAGGTTCTTGTTGGCCTTGCAGGTAGTGGCACTGGCACTGTAGTCACAGGCGTCGTTCACGGTGGTGAGTACCACTTGTTTGCTGCCGGCAGGCAAAGTGGCAGTCAGAGTGAATGGCTTGAAATCTGTTTCGCTGGTGCTGCTCATCTGCGCGGTCACTGTTTGCTCGGTAAGCGGTGTGACCCACGGCGAAAGACCATTGAACAGAAAGCGCTGCGCATCGGGGCGGATAAAGTCCCCCAGCACGATGGGGCATGACGTTTCCAACGCGTGGGCGGATGCCACGTTGGTCATCATTGGAGTGAGGGCACGCGCGCGCTTTTTCAGCACAAACCCGTCGATACCGCCGTAGAACGTGGTGTAGTCGAGTTCGAGCCCGTTCAGCTGCGCGCCGGAAGCGGCTATGTTTTGGGCATTCCAGTTGAAGCCTGTCAGCGCTTTGGTCTTGCGGGCGAGCGCTTCCGGTGTCAGCAGCTTTTCGCCCGAAACTGACGCCAACTTCCGTGCTTCGCTTTGCAAGGCATTGACCTGGGAGGTTTGCAGTTTGTCAGCGCGGTACCACTTGCTGAGTACCATGTCAGCCAGCAGACTTTTCAGTTTCAGCCCTGACTGTACGAATTTGTCGGTCAAGACCCCAACTTCCGCCTGCTGACCTTCGTAGGCCGAAAGTCTGGCAGCGTAGTTGGCGTCATCGGTGACTTCAGGCGCATCAAGGAGGTCCGAGCCCATCACCGCCGGCCACCAGAAGCGCACACTGGCGCTGGCAAAACGTTTGTCCTTGGCAATCTGCTCAGCCAGCCAGCGCAGCGAATTGGCAGGTGCTTTCGTGCCTTCGAAACCCGGATCGCGCATGTCGCGATACCAGGTATCTCCCGTTTTGTAGAGTCGGGTGTTGACAGGGGCCGCTTTGTAGAAGCGGTCCAGTGAATCGGTGCCATTGATTGAGCTGCGGTAGGTACCGTTGTCGAAGAAATCCTGGAAGGTGCCTGCGACGGGATCCAGCACGTTGTGACATACAGTGCAGGCAGGGTTCTTCATGGTGGGATTATTGGTATCCGCCAGTGCCACCGGATCAGTAGTGCGCTTGGCCAATGCCTCGATATCGACGCCCAGGAAGTGGTAATACGCCCAGCGTGCGCGCGCGCGATTGCGGTTGGTGCCGGTAGTAGGATAGCGGCTCAGGAACGATTTGCTGGCAAGCACGCCCACATGGGGGTAAGGCACCACCAGTTTAGGCAGAGTGGTGATACGCGGCAATGCAGCGCCCGACACCTGCTGCAATACGGTGCCTGTATCCCGCAGGTAGTAACTGTTGATCTTGCCCGGCCTGAACTCGGTATTGGCAGCACCGCTCGGAAACACAGCAGTACCAGCAACCGCAGCATTCAGCACCGGCGTAAACATTTCGTAGTCGGCAGTGATGATTTCTGAATAGGGTCTGTCGTTTTCCACGACATACGCAATCAGTTCGAGTGGTCCTTCCACAGTGCTGTAATTCAGCTGGCTCATCCACAAGGTGAGTGCGCCGCGATCAGCTGCGGTACCTGCATCAGCCTTGTCTTTCAGCACCCAGTACTGCTCATTCAAGGTCGGGAAGCAGGTGGTACAGTCGTCACTCATGTTGAAGTCAACATTCCCGCGAAGCAAAAGCCGGTCATCGGCGCCGTCCTTGAGGAAATTGTGGAAGTTCGTGCCATTCATCATGGCAATCAACACCTGTTTGAAACTGCTATCGCCACCGGCTGCGACCGTTGTCAGTTCGGCAGCGGTAGGCAGGCGGCCAGCCAGCAACAGCGATGCATCACGCAGGGTATCGATTGCACTCTGGTTGCTTACACCATCAAGCAACGCTGCAGTTGTGCCAGTGCTGATCTGCTTGGCACCTTCGAGCAAGTCGAGGAAGTTGGCAAGAGTCTGATAGTCGCTGCTGCCCGGCTGCAGCTGGATGCCGCCCAAATGGCCATTGCCACCACTGGCCTTGCCAAGCACGTAGTTGTAGCCATTGTTCAGCTGGTTATAGAAGATCTTGAAGATGTCGTAGTTCTGTGTGGCTTTGTTCGAGTCACGAATGAAGCGCAGTGCGCTGCCTGTGGCCGCGCCGTTGTCAACATGGCAAAGCGCGCACTTGGCCATCACAATGTTGTCAAAAACCTTGGTGGTGAAATAGCTGACTGGATCCTGCTTGAAGGTGAACGAGGCCGGGGTGGTGGTATAGATGAGAGCTTTACTGTTGGCGGCGGTATAACCGATGTATATGCGGTATTCACCTGCGGCAGTGATTGCGCCCTGTAAGATCGACATTTGTTGGGTGGTTGCGAGCGTGGTGTCATCCAGCCAGGGCTTCAATTCCGCCACCTTGCCTGACCATGGCTGCCAGGTACCAGTGCTACTCAACATAAGGTAGGAGCCGGCGTTCCACCCGACTACGAATACGTCGCCTTTCTGGCCAACATGTGCCGGATCAGGGTCAACACTGACTTTGAAGCTGAGTTTCTGGTTGAGATTCGCGCTGGTCACCCAGTTGCTGCCGCCATCGGCAGTAAGACCTATGGTGAATTTGGCCGCATAGGCCTTGCCATCGGTGGCGCCGCCCGGCAACGGCACCAGCCCGGCGGTAACGCCAAAAGCGGCGTTTGCTGCCAGCCAAAGGGGGATCCACAACCAGTGCCGCAGCATGCAGCCTCCGGAGAAATTGTTGATATGTGACATATTACGCGTCAGTCGCCATTTTTTTTACTTATTTTGCGAGAAACGTTGAACTGGTTCACAAGCCGCTGCAACGATCGACTTGTGCCGCCGCCCGGATCGTCTCGGTTTATCGTACTACTTGGCGGCCACCGTCAGCTCGCCCACTTCCACTTTCACTACTTCTACCAGAGTTCCCGCCGTTATGGCGGTATTGGCCCGCACCTGCCAATCCACGCCCGACATGCGGTGCGAACAAAACTGTTTAGGCGATACCGCGCCGGCCAGCACAAAGCTGTGTCCGATGAAGTCACCTTTCACTTCATGGGTGATACCACTGTTCTGCATCTTCTTCAATGGCTTCCATAGCATAACAGCGAAGGCCACTGTGAAAACTGCCACGCCGGCACAGGCGGCGACAATGCTTGCCGGCAACACCCCGATACCAATCAAGGCGCCGGTAACAATGCAGGCCAATCCGATAAAGAACAGGATGAATACCGAAAAACCGAACACCGCCACTTCCAGCACCAACAGCCCGAAGCCGAGCACAATCATAAGTGTGTAGAAATTCTCGGTGAACCAGCTCATGGCTTGCCTCCGTCCTTGCCCCCAACCTGCTTGTTGTTCAGCGTATTGATAATCGTCATCGCCTGCGCCACGACCGCAGAGGGATCGGTAGCGCCATCAGGCAACAGCACCACGGTGCTATGTTTGGCTATCGCCTCTTTGGCGGCAATGGCCTTGCTGGCGAGATCGAGCTGGATGGCTTTCTGGCCAGCCTCGGTAATGGCCGCCTCACCCACCTTGTGCAGCGCTTCAGACTGCGCTGCTGCCACGGCCAGGATCGCCTGCGCTTCGCCCTGCGCCTTCAGCACCTGCTGTTCTTTCTGGCCTTCGGCAGCCAGTACCACCGAGGCTTTCTCGCCTTCGGCGCGGTTGATGGCAGCCTGGCGATCGCCTTCGGACTCAAGAATCTGAGCGCGTTTGACGCGCTCAGCTTTCATCTGCGCTTCCATCGCATCCATGATGGAGGCCGGTGGCACGATGTCCTTGATCTCGTAGCGCATCACCTGGATGCCCCACGCGGCGGAGGCTTCGTTGATGGAGGCGACGATATTGGTGTTAAGGCGCTCGCGCTCTTCAAAGGTCTTGTCCAGCTCCATCTTGCCCAACTCCGAGCGCATGGTGGTTTGCGCCAACTGGGTAACGGCGAACACGTAGTTATCGACACCGTAAGTAGCTTTGTAGGGATCGAGCACGCGGAAGTACAACACGCCATCAACCGACAGCGAGATGTTGTCCTTGGTAATGCCGCCCTGACTCGGCACATCGATGGCCTGCTCTTTAAGTGAGCGATCGGCAGCGATGCGATCGATAAAGGGGATGATGAAGTTGAGGCCGGCCTCTTTGGTGCTGTTGTACTTGCCGAAGCGTTCGACCACGTAGGCGCGGTTCTGCGGCACGAATTTTATGCCGGACTTGAGAGTCACTATCACCAGCAGCAGGATGATGCCGGCTGGACTGAAAATGATATTGAGCAAGGCTTCCATAACTATCTCCCGGATTGTCTCCATATTGTTGATGCCGACCCCAAAACGGCCGCGCTGCATCAATACCACAAGGCCCCGGTAGCAGCCAATTTATCCGGCTGTACCAGCGGCTCGCGGCTGTAACTCCTTGTTATACTGCGGCGGCTTTTAAACGGAATCTTAACGAATGTCGTCTGCCTTACCCACCAGCATTACCTCATCGCGCCAGAACATTCTGGTGCTGTGCCTCGCCTTTATCAGCGGCTTCATCATCATGGCAATCGAGCTGCTGGGTGGCCGCATTCTGGCGCCGTATTTCGGCAGCAGTATTTACGTTTGGGGCAGCATCATTACCGTGTTCATGCTGTCGTTGTCGATCGGCTATCTGACTGGCGGCAGGCTGTCGCTGCACAATCCACGGCTTACCTTGTACGGCAGTTTCTTCGCTACTGCCGCCGCGCTGCTGTTTCCATTGGTATTCTGGGGCGACGCCATCATGGAAGCGATGTTCCTGCGCATTGAAGATCCGCGTTATGGCTCACTGGTGGTGTCGATGCTGCTGTTCTTCCTGCCAACCGCCGTCATGGGCATGATCGCGCCGTATTCAGTGCGACTTTTGGTAATGGACCATCAGCGCAGCGGCCAGATCGCCGGCAAGCTGTATTTCATTTCTACGCTGGGCAGTGCACTCGGCACGCTGGCTACGTCGTTCTATCTGGTGCTGTGGTTTGAAGTGAACCAGATATTGCTGACGATGAGCGTAGTGCTCGCACTTGCCGGCGCACTGGCAATTACAGTGGGCCGCAACAGCAAGGCTGCTGCGCCGGTCTAGTTGTAACTCAATCTTCCAAATCTTCTGCCGCGATAATACCTATGCCAAAAATCAACTCCTTGCTGCGCATACTCCCACTTTGCATCGCTGCCTTGCTGCCTGCCGCAGCTCAAGCCCAATCCGGCACCCTGAACACCATCCATCAGGAAAAGTCGCTGTACCGCAACATCCTGGTGACCGAAGACGACGTGCGCCGCTGCATGCGCTTCACCATTACCGAAATCGGTGGCCAGAACCAGAGCTGCTACTTCCTCGACAATCCCGACAAGCTGGTATTCCCCTACGCCAAGATGGTGCTCACCAGTTTGCTGGTGCAAGACAACCCGCAGCGCATCCTCATCATCGGCCTTGGCGGGGGTACGCTGGTGCACACCTACAGCACACTGTTCCCACAGGCAGAAATAATCGTCTCCGAAATCGACGAAGCAGTAGTGAGCGTTGCCGAGGAATACTTCGCCTACAAGAGCACCGACAAGATCAAGACAGTCACCGAAGACGGCCGCCTCTACATCAAGCGCGCCGGCCTGCGTAACGAAAAATTCGACCTCGTGATTCTCGACGCCTTCAACGGCGACTACATTCCTGAACATTTGATGAGCGCGGAATTCTTCGAAGAAGTGAAGAAGCTGTTGCCAGCCAACGGCATGGTGGTTTCCAACACCTTCTCCAGCAGCCGCCTCTACTCCGCCGAGTCACAAACCTACGCGCAAGTATTCGGCAAGATCTTCAACATCCGCATGGCCAACACCGGCAACCGCATCATCGTCGCTTCGCAACAACCGCTGCCCGACAAAGCCACGCTCGAACAGCGCGCGGCAGCAATGGGTGATCGGCTGGCGAAATTTGATGTGAAACCGGCCGAGATGATCCAGTACATCAAGACGGAGCCGGATTGGGACACGAAGGAACGCGTGCTGACGGATCAGTATTCGCCGGTGAATCAGTTGAATAACTGATACGCGAGGACTACCAAGGGCTACTTGATTGGCTCCAATTGCGAATCAATCATTTGCCAGTGCTTGTCTTTAATCATTACAAACCGGCACTCACCATTCGATAGCGCAGCCCATAGCTCGCCAATCATGCGGTCATCTTTGGCTGCGTCCCAGCGATCACCACCTTTATATTCCACCCCCAGTACCGGCCCAACCTTATTCCCTGTTGCAGGTAGCTGACACAGAAAATCTGGGGAAAAGCACCCGTCAGCCTTCTGCAAGAAGAATGAACTCCCTTCACCCCTGACAAGGTTGCGCACCCAATACTGGATACGTCCTTTTTGTGCCTGGATATCAAGCCAGCACGCACATTCATATTCTTCCTGGGAATCAAAGTCGCCGATGCGCCCATAAAAGTGCTTTCGTAAATCAAACTGACCAAAGCGCGAGGTTCTTGGATCGTATTCCTGCGTAGGGGCATAGGCCTGTGGATGGAATTCAAACTGATAGCAATCACCAACAGACACTCTGCTGGCCGAACCTTCGCCAAACAGCGTCTACTGATAGGCTCTGTTCACGGCCTGTGCCCGCAGGTACTGAATGCTGGCTGCCAGCAATTTGCGTATCTGGAATTTCTGCTGGTTTGCCTTCGCCAGTGTGTAGCCAGCTCGCTCCATCAAGTTGGTCAGCCAAGCCGCCACAAATGCCTGCTTGCTAGCATGCGTCAGCGAAGGCTCAGGCAAGTTGCGGCATAGCCATGCAGAAAGGCGCGGCGCGTCCCAATGCTCGGGCTGATAAACCAAACCCAAATCCCGCTGCAATTCCGGCAAGAAGCGGGACAGTTGCCGCTGTCGGCGTCACCACACGACAGCTCAGGCACCGGTTCAAGCAGACGTGTTGGTACATCTTTGTAATGTTTGACTACTGCTTCCTTGCCGATTCAGTTCAATGTTGGCATGCATTACTTTTCTTGCTGTTTCGCCGAAGACTCCGGCTTATCCAATTTTATCCACTTGGCACTACGCCCCTTGCCCGTCGACGCAATCAAGCCTTCGCTTTTCATCGTGCGCAATACCAGCCGCACCATATCACGGCTGATTCCAGGGCAAGCGCTCTTAACGTCTGAGATGGAGAATGGTTGTGAGCGTTGCAGAATTTCGGCACGCACTCTGTCGCCCTTGTTACCACGTCCATGATCGAGAGTGGCAACGCGCTCTTCGAACTCAAGGTACGCGCGCAGCAACACTCCCCAGAAATAGTTCATCCAGGGCGCGATGTCGTGTGAGCCTTCATGCCAGCCTTGGGAACTTGCCTGCAGTGTCTCGTAGTAACCTTCTTTGGTTTCTTCAAAAATGCGCTCAAGACTGATGTAGCGCCCCACGATGCAATCGAAGTGGTAAAGCAACTGCAGTGTCAGCAGGCGCGACATGCGGCCGTTGCCATCGGGGAACGGATGGATGCAAAGGAAGTCGAGGATTGCCAGCGGGATCAGTACCAGTGGATCGGCCAGGTGCTGTAACAAAGCCAGCCGATAACTTTCTATCAGATCACGCACTGCTATGGGAGTGAGGTGGGCGGCAACTGGCTGAAAACGGACGCGGAGGTTGCCGTCTGGATCTCGCTCCACGATATCGTTGTTGGTGGCCTTCCATTGCCCGCCCGGTTGCGGCATGTAGCGGTACATGAGCGAGTGCAACTGCTGGATGGTTACGATGCTGAATGGCATCTCTGCCCGGCTTTCATGAATCAGCGCCAAGGCGTCACGATACCCCGCCACCTCCTGTTCAGAGCGGCTTTTGGGATCGGAGTTTTTCAGCATCAGCGCTTTGAGCCTGGTGGGTGCAACCACCACCCCCTCCAACCGGTTGGAGGACTCGGTCGATTCGATTGCAGCCACCTGCCGCAGGTCTTGCAGGATCTGCGGTGACTGAGCCACGTGGAGTTGCTGCTTGCCCCGTTGCTCCGCCAGAGCCCCCAAGGTGGCCAATTGCTGGCCGTCGAAGCGCAGGGCAACGAGGTAGTCCGGGTGTAATGAGCGCATAGGCATTCGCTCCTTGGGCGGCTGTAAATGGGGCAATCATACGCCTAATAGGGGTAATTTATCACTTAAATACCCCAATTAAGGGCTGCTTTACCCTATTTATGGGTTGGCGCTCTCGTGTAATTGCTCAATCTTTGAACAACATGTCGCAAAAACCCGATTTTTGCGACACGTTTTGTGGATATGTCGCTGACGACGACACCTATCACCAAATCTTCACCCTATCCTCCGGCGCCAGATACAGCTTGCTGCCCGGCTGCACGTTAAAGGCCTGATACCACGGATCGAAGTTGCGCAGCACGCCGTTGGCGCGGGCTTCACTGTGCGAGTGCGGATCTGAGGTGAGCCGCACTTCAAGATTTTCCTCGCGATAGAGCCGGCGCCACACTTGGGCCCAGCCGATGAAGAAGCGCTGGTCGCCGGTGAAGCCGTCGATCACCACGTCTTCCTGGCCGTTGAGCGACATCCTGTAGGCGCGGTAGGCCACGGCGAGACCACTGAGGTCGCCGATGTTTTCACCGAGGGTGAATTCACCGTTGAGGAATTTGCCGGGCAGTACTTCGAACTGGTTGTACTGGGCGACCAGTTTGTTGGCGCGTTCGGAGAACGCAGTGGCGTCGGCTTCGGTCCACCAGTCGCGCAGGTTGCCGTTGCCGTCATACTTGCGGCCCTGATCGTCGAAACCGTGGCTGAACTCGTGGCCGATGACGGCGCCGATACCGCCGTAGTTCACGGCATCATTGGCTGCCACGTTGAAGAACGGTGGCTGCAGGATGGCGGCAGGGAACACCACTTCATTCATCGGCGGGTTGTAATAGGCATTGACGGTATAGGTGGTCATGAACCATTCGTCCCGGTTGATCGGCTTGCCGAGCTTGTCGACTTCACGCTGATGCTCCACGCGGCGTGAACGCATCACATTGCCGACCAGATCACCCGGCTCAACAGTGAGTGCCGAATAATCCTTCCAGCTGTCGGGATAACCGATCTTGGTGTTGAACTTGGCAAGCTTGTCTTGCGCCGCTGTCTTGGTTTCCGGTGTCATCCATTCGAGTTCGTCGATACCGTTCTTGAAAGCCGCGCGCAGGTTTTCGATCAGCTGGTCCATGCGCTGCTTCGAGGCCTCCTGGAAATATTGTTCTACATACAGCTTGCCTACCACTTCGCCGAGCGATCCATTGATGGCGCCCACACCGCGCTTCCAACGCGGCTCCAATTCACTCTGGCCACCGAGTACACGACCTTCGAAATCGAACTGCGCCTGTACAAACGCATCGCTCAGATAACCGGCGAAGGCGTCCACGGCTTTGAAGCTGTAGTAGTCCTGCCACGCCTGCAGCGGCACCTGCTGCCAGATCTGTGCGAAGGTTTCGACAAAACTCGGCTGCTGCACGACGAAGCTGGTTTCGCTCACGCCAAGCGCTTGCAGCAGCGGCTGCCAGTTGATGCCGGCGGCCGAGCTGCCGAGATCATCGAGCGACATCTTGTTGTAGGTGAGTTCGGCCTGGCGGTTCTTCACGCGGTCCCAGTGGGCTTCGGCAATGCGGGTTTCGATGTCGAGCACTGATTCAGCGGCGGCGATGGCGCGCTCGTAACCGGCCAGCGACAGCGCCTTGGTGATGTAGGTGGCGTAGGCGGTGCGCGCTTCCTGGTGGCTGTCGTTGTCAGTGCTGAGGTACCAGTCGCGGTCGGGCAGGCCGAGGCCTGACTGGGTGATATAGGTGATGTACTGGTCCGACTGCTTTTCATCGTTGTTGATGTAGATCGCGGCGGGAATCTGCACGCCGATGCGGTTGAGATCGCCGGAGAGCACCAGAAGTTCATCCTTGCCGGCCACTGCGGCGATCTGCGCCAGCGTGGGCTGGATCGGCGCGGCGCCAAGCTGCTCCAGTTTGGCCTCGTCCATGAAGGCGGCGTAGTAGTCGCCTACTTTCTGGCTGTCGCTGCCGGCGGGGGCGTCTTCGGCAGCGGCGCTTTCAATGATGCCGCGCAGGTTGGCTTCGGCGTCGTCGGCCAGCACGCTGAAGGCGCCATAGTTGGATTTGTCGCCCGGAATTGGCGTGGTGCGCAGCCAGGTGCCGTTTACGTGAAGATAGAAATCGTCACCGGCGGCAACGGCAGTATCGAAGTTCTGTTGTTCAACACCGGAGCCGAGCACAACCGGCGCCACCACTGTGGGTGCCGGCGCGGCGGCGGTATCAACGGTAGCTTCGGGCGCGGGACTGCAGGCGGTGAGTGCCAGCGTGATGGCAACAGGCAATAAAGCTAAACGAAACATGGGGTTACCTCTAAAGGAGATGGCAGCTTGCTGTGTGGTTGGACGCTATTGGTACGGACGAATGGCAGGACCGGAGCAACCTCAACTTCATTCGATCGCGTCGAACACTTCCAGCGCGGCCTCATCGCGGTATTGCTCCATCACGCTGTAGCAACCCGTCCCGGTTTGCGAGCGGTGCAGGCCGAAATACACCACGCCCGGCTCGCTGCTGCGCACGGTTTGCGTGTTGCAGTTATCGGGTTCTGGATCGTGCCAACCAGTATTCAACAAATTCCAGCTGGCGGGCAATTTCAGCCGGCCGGCGGCGCGCTACACTCGCCCACAACAATCAACCATCAACCATCTACAACAAGCAGGAGCAAAGGCATGCAGCAAACCCGAATCAATCCGTGGCAATGGCAGGACCCACTGGCGTTCTCGCAGGCGATTGAAGTGAGTGCCGGCAGCAAGGTGCTGTACTGCTCGGGGCAAACGTCGGTGGATGCCGAGGGCCGCGTGCTGCACGCCGGCGACATGGCCGCCCAGATCGGCAAAGCCTTCGCCAATCTCGAAACTGTACTGATGGCAGCCGGCTACAACCTGAGCCACGTAGTGCGGCTCAACTACTACACCACCGACATGGACGGGTTCAACGCCGCCTACGGCGAAGTGATCGAACACCTCACGCCGCGCGGGCTGCAACCGGCCGGCACGCTCTTGCAAGTTGCCAACCTCGCGATGCCGGGAATGCTGGTGGAGATTGAAGCAACAGCGGTGAAATAAGTCCTCATCGAGCCAGTCATCCCTGCTGATTCAGACCGCCCGCACCAGCAAAACAAATTTGCAAAAATCTGAAAATCTGCTGCTTGCCGGTCGTCATCGATATTTCGGATAGTGGCGCCACTACAGCCTTGGCAGCAGCAGAAACCTGCCAACAAACGCCGGCATCCGAGAGAATTTGCAGCATGCATTCCCGAGCAAACAAAATCTTCTGGATGAGTTTTATCGGATTATGCGCGTATGTATTCATGCTTTTCCGATTCTTCCGCCCACCTGTGCCGCCTGAGTTCAGCAATGCCGATGCAGTGATATCGACCACTGTCTTACTGCTGTGCGGTGCGGTTATCCGCTATTGGTTCCACAAGAACCAGGACAAGTTCAGAGGATGATTGCGCCTGTTCTTGTGCAGGCAGAAAAACTGGCAGAACCACCAAAATTCGCTATGTTGAAAGAGCCGCCCACAGGATGGGCGGTAACTTCAACAATCAAAGGAGATTGATATGAAAGTGCTAAATGAAACGGAAGTGGGGATGGTGAGTGGTGGTGTGTGCGAGGGATTGTCTCTCTCAGATTGCATCAATGATGTTGGCGGCACATTGCCCGAACAGGTAGGAGACTTCTTTGCCGGCCTGAACGAGCTAGGCAGCCAGCTTGGTATTTGGTTATTCAACTACACCCACGGCTGTTAACCATTTGTTGGCCCTTTCGCGAGGGCCAGCATCTCCTGGAAACGATCATGAAAATTCTTGATTCGGTTACGCCAAACAGAATTGGACTCTATCCGTTTTGCTTCCTAGCCTCGCTGGCAACCTTCACATCGGCAATTATGGTGGGGCTAAGTTATCGATTACTTTCGGGGGACAGATCGATCGGGAGAAACTCTTACAATGTAAGCACAACACGGGACGCATTTGAGACATTTGCAGGTGCGGTGATTATTGCCCCATTGATTGAAACCTTAGTCTTTCAGATGGGCATTCTCTACGTATGTCGAAAAATCAAACTAAGCGATGGACTCTCTATATTGTTGGCTACTGCCATTTTTTCGTCAGCACACCTTAGAAATCATCTACTCAATGCAATAAATACATTGTTCCTTGGCTTTGTTCTCAGCTTTTCATATGTCTACTGGCTAAAGTGGAAACAGTCACACAGAGCAGCTTTTGAGTCCTCAATGCTGATCCATGCGTTGCACAACCTGACTTTTTTCGCACTACTTTTTGTCCCTTCACCAATTTGAAGAGCATCAATCCAACAAAACCTGCAGAACCAGCACCACCACCAATGCCAACGACACCCCCTGCCAAAACCTCACCGGGTTCCTCTCAATAAACGATTGATTCCCAAAACCATCCAGCAGCTTTGTGTTGGGCACTGCAAGATCATGCAGAAACTGCGTTATCTCGTTATAGCGTTCGCTCGGATTGGCTGAGCAGGCTTTGCTCAGCGCGAGGTCGAGCCAGCGCGGCAGGTCTTTGCGTTTATTGCAGGCACTTTGGTAGCGCCTGAAGTCGTGGCCTGGCACGCGTGAGTTGTCGTTCGGCGCTGGTGCGTAGGGGAGCGCGCCGGTGAGCATCTCGTAGACGATGACGCCGAACGAGAAGATGTCAGCCTCGCCCGCCTGCACGCTGCCGAAGTCGATCAGCTTCACCACGCCTTCGGGCGTCACCATGATGTTGTCGGGCCTCAGATCACGGTGCGCCATGCCGTGGCGCTGTAATACCTGCAGGCAGTTGCCGATCTGTTGGGCGAGGCTGCGTATTTCCTGCAGCGGCGGCTGTGGATTATCGTAGATCCATTGCAGTAGCGTGCAACCTTCGATGTATTCGCAGATGTGATAAAGAAAGCGACTTTCGGGCACCGGTTCGTACAGGCGCATCAGCGCGGGCGTGTCGACACGGCGGCCCAGCCACTGTTCACGGATGAAAGCTTCGAGGTAGTGAGGGTCTTCGCTGAAGTTGACTGACGGCGCCTTGATCACAAACTTCTGCCGGTAGCGCGGATGCGTAACA
>CAISOD010000224.1 GCA_903887045.1 uncultured Gammaproteobacteria bacterium
ACCTTCCCACGGCTGGTCCAAGCGCATGCTGTTGAGCCAGCCTTGTTTCTGCTCCTCCGTCATTTCCTGCAGGCGCACGAACTCGTTGCGCTCGCACTCGGGCAGCTTTTCCCAGTTGGACTGCTGCAGGTTGAGGAACAATAACAGGTAGGGATCGTCGCCGAACTCATTGGTGGTGCCGTAAGTCCGGCAGTTGTTGATGCGGACGCGGGTGTAATACTCATAGCCGCGCTGTTGCTGGGCGAGCGCCAACTCAAGGAACCATTCAGTGCGTATCGAGCCTGACATATGGTTGTGCAGGTCGCCGCCTTTGGGCATGCCATAAAGGAAGCGATACAGCTCTTCGTCACTGGCACTCTGCTTGAACTCCTCAAACCACGCATCCATCGCAGGTTGCGCGTGCAGACTCCAGCTGGTGATGGCGAGCAGCAGGCCGGCAACCTTGCTGCAGAGACGATTGGCAAACAACAGGCGGGCGAGCATCAACGACTCCTGACGACGGTAAACAGCTGCAACAAGATGAGTAGCAAGAAGGGTACCACTGGTACGCACCAGGGCTGCCAGCACCTTGCCCAAGCTGCGGACGGTGCGGATCCTATAACGGAACTTTATGGTGCGCAGCAGCGGTTTGCGCCCGGATTTTGTGCACGATCCAGCCACGCCGCGTCCGGTGTGGCCGGCTTTCCTCATGCCGGCAGTGGTACGGTAATTGCCCTGTTTAGGGAGAGCAATTGCTGCCACTTCCCAGGTGACCCATGTACTACCGCCAGCCCTATGCCCGCGACATGATCGGCTACGGCCGCACGCCCCCACAAGCCAACTGGCCGGGGCAGGCCCGCATTGCCGTGCAGTTCGTGCTGAACTACGAGGAAGGCGGCGAGAACAATGTGCTGCACGGCGATGCCGCCTCGGAAACCTTTCTGTCGGAAATAATCGGCGCCAGTGCGTTTGCCGATCGCCACATGAGCATGGAATCGCTGTATGAATACGGCTCACGTGCCGGCTTCTGGCGTTTGCACCGGCTGTTTCAGCAGCGTGCTTTGCCGCTGACAATTTTTGGAGTCAGTTCGGCGCTGGCACTCAATCCCGAGGCAGTGGCGGCCATGCAGGAAGCCGATTGGGAGATTGCCTGCCACGGCCTGCGCTGGATCAGTCACCAGTTCATGCCGGAAGCGGAAGAACGTACACAAATCCGCGAAGCCTTTGCCCTGCACAAGGAACTCACTGGTTCAACACCACTGGGCTGGTACACCGGCCGCGACAGCCCCAACACCCGGCGGTTGGTGATGGAGCAAGGCGGCTTGCTGTACGACTCCGATTCCTACGCTGACGACCTGCCCTATTGGGTCAAGGGCCCCAGCGCACCGCACCTGGTGATTCCCTACACCCTCGATACCAACGACATGCGCTTCGCCACTGCCCAGGGTTTCCACACCGGCGAGCAGTTTTTCACCTACCTGAAAGATGCATTCGATGTGCTGTACGCCGAGGGTGCTGATAGCCCGAAACTGCTCAACATTGGACTGCATTGCCGCATCGTGGGCCGGCCGGCCCGGCTGCGCGGGCTGCAGCTTTTCCTCGATCATGTGGCGAGACATGACAAGGTGTGGGTGTGTCGACGTGTCGATATCGCCCGGCATTGGCATGAGCATCATCGGCCGGCGTTGTAGTGCGGCGTCCAATCTTGATGAGAGGTCGGAGTCACTTGGGGTTCAGCTGGTGACAATCGCTTGCGCTCCCCAGTGCCGCGTTCGCTCGCTCCCGCTCCTCACACGGCTCTGGCTCGCCGCGATTTTCCTCCAACTGTAGAGCTGGTGACTCCAACTCCACCATTCTCTTCGTTTGTGACGGTTACTCAGATGCCGGACAGCCAATCGCGGCGAGCCCTTGCGAGGTGAGGAGCGGGAGCGAGCGAACAGCGCAAGGGGGAGCGCAAGCGGTTGGCCTTCTCGGAACGCAGACGATTGGCCTTCTCAGGCGATGAAATTGGCTGTAACAGACCTTGAGCTATCGAGCCGTTGTCTGGCCAGGCACTACCGCAGCGAACAACGACGCCGGCAACACCAGCTCGAAGATGATCGCCAGAAAGGCACCGTTGGACACGTGGAACTGCAGGAACATCTGCAACTGCGCATGCAGAAAATCCAGATGACCTGCCACTTCAGCCAGCAGAACACCACCGCCCACACTGAGAGCCGCAATGAACCACGCCCGCCGGGAGGTTGCGCCACGCCGCACGATGTCAAAACCGGCGAAAGCCACCATCAGGAACATCAGCATGGTGCCGCCCGTCAGCACTGCGTTGGGCAACAGCTGGAACAAGCCACCGATAAACGGAAACAGCCCCAGAGTCATCAACATGCAGCCGGTGACGATGCCGACTTTGCGGCTGGCGATGCCGGTGAGGCGGATCACGCCGTTGTTCTGGGCAAAGGTGATGTTGGGGAAGCTATGGAAGACGGCAGCCAGCAAACAGTCCACGGCATCGGCAATCAAACCGCCGCGGATGCGGCCCCAGTATTCCGGCCCCTTGGTAGGTAACTTGCTGAGTGCACTCGTAGCGGTGAGGTCTCCGATGGTCTCCATCATCGACACTACAAATATGGGCAACATCATCAAGGTCACGCCCCAGTCAAAACCGAAGCCGAAGTGGAAGGGCTGCGGAACGAAGGTGGTATCCAGCTGGCCGAGCAGCGTGAAATCAATCTTGCCAAACGAAAGCGCAAGCAGGAAACCCACGGCAAAACCCAGCACGATGCTGGTCATGCGCAACCAGAAATGCCGCGACAGCGACAGCAGCAGCGTGACACTGAACACCGTCAGCGCGAGCACCACGCTGCTGGTTGCAGCAACGGTGGTGGGCGCCGCCTGCACTTCGGCTGACAGGGAACCCAGATTGTTAAGCACCAGCGAGGAACCGATAAGGAACACGGTGGTACCGGCGACTGTTGGTGTAAAGACAAAGTGCAGTTTGTGGACATTGGCGGCGAACGGCAGCATCAGCAGGGCTGCTACCGCGATACTGCCGAAGATCACCGAGAGTTTGTCAGCGTCGACCATCGTTTCCGGCAAGCTGAAGAAGGCAAACAGGATCGGCCCGATAAAGGTGAAGCTGGTACCTTGCACCGACAGCAATCCTGAACCCACCGGGCCTATGCGTGTCACCTGCACCAGGGTGGCGAGGCCGGAGATCAACAGTGCCGATGTAATAAGGTAGTTGCTGTCAGTGGTGTCGAGCCCCATGCCGCGCGCCAACACCAGCGGCGCGGTAATGATGCCGCCGAACACCGCCATCAAGTGTTGCAGGCCGGCGATGAAGCGTGTCATGGGAGGTGGCGCATCGTGGTGGGCAAACAACAGCGGCCGCGACGAATCTTCAGCGTTCTCAGCGGGAGGGGTTTCGATGCTCATCGTGTGGGCCTGTGTGCCAAGTCTTTCAATACCCGACCGGAGCAAGTTTGATGCCAGTGGGTATAAGCACCGGACAGGCATGGAACTTGCTGATGCGGTAGTACTCGAGCCGGGGCACGGTTCATTTGCACTTTTCAGCAGCCGTAGCGACCCACAATGGAGCACTCATGAACACACTGCACTCCGACCTGCTCGCGCCCGGCGACAAACAAGCATTGGTCGACTCTCTGGCGCAGTCAGCAGGCATGCCGATTCCGGCCGCCAGCTCGGCGGCGGTGACTGCAAACTTGATCGTGGCTGCCGAGATGGCACAGCTGTTGTTTGCTGCCGAGCCGGCACCCGAGGTCGCAGCATCTGCTTCAATCTATAAGCCCACAGTGATACCCGCTGCAGGCAGTGTGCGCTGATGCATCCTGCTGCGACGCCTTCAATCCACGCCATTGCCGCTGCCGTGCGGCGCGGCGAAGTGACCGCAAGTGCCACGATTGCCGCGTGCCTGCAGCGTATTGAGCGCAGCAATGGCACGCTTAATTGCTTCACCACTGTTTTGCATGAGCGCGCACTGCAACGCGCAGCCCATGTCGATTCACTGATCGCCGAGGGCAAGGATCCCGGGCCGCTTGCCGGCGTGCCGTTCTCGGTAAAGAACCTGTTTGATGTGGCGGGTGTCATCACGCTGGCAGGCAGTCTGATCAACCAGTCACAGGCGGCCGCCAACTCGGATGCAGTATTGATACAGCGCCTGGAAGCACAGGGTGCAGTCTTGGTAGGGGCAGTGGCGATGGGCGAATATGCCTACGACTTCACCGGTGAAAATTCACACTACGGCGCCTGTCGCAATCCCTGGGACAGCGGCCGCATGAGTGGCGGCTCCTCCTCCGGCTCCGGCACCTCAGTGGGTGCTGCGCTGGTGCCGCTCAGTCTTGGCAGCGACACCAATGGTTCGATTCGGGTGCCTGCCTCGTTGTGCGGCATTTTCGGCCTGAAACCCACCTATGGCCGCTTGCCACGCAGCGGCAGTTTTCCGTTCTGCGAAAGTCTTGATCATCTTGGCCCGCTGGCGCGCTCTACTGCTGATTTGGCACTCAGCTTCGATTGTTTGCAGGGCTTTGATGCCGGCGATCACGCTTGCGCCGAAGTGCCGCCACTGCGCACGCTGGATGAACTGCCCAAGGGCATTGACGGTTTGCGACTTGCGCGCGCCGGCGGTTTTTTCGATTGCACGCGGTTTCCCGAAGCCCAGGCAGCCCTTGATCGCGTCTGCAACCACCTGGGCGTCAGCACTACGCTGCCCTTGCACGGTGCCGCCGAAGGCCGCGCTGCTGCCTACCTGATCACCAATGCCGAAAGTTCTGCGCTGCATCGCGAACGCTTGTTGGCGCGGGTTGATGATTTTGATCCCGATACCCGCGACCGCTTTCTGGCCGGCAGCCTGTTCCCGGCTACC
>CAISOD010000225.1 GCA_903887045.1 uncultured Gammaproteobacteria bacterium
ATCCAAAATCTGTTGAGTCTTCAGGTGCCACCCAAGCGTATGACGGACACGGCACGCAACACTGAGCTTCGTCGTTGCGGCAGTCACAGCCGATCCTGGTGGCAGTTTTGAAAATGACGCGTTCGCGAGGCTATCAATGAATAGACGGAATTTTCTTCACTCCAGCTTGCTCACTGGTGGCACGCTGGCGTGGCAATCACTGCTGCCGGCGTGGGCGCAGGGCAATGGCCTTGCCACTCTTGCGGGTGTGCCGGGTCTGCAAGGTAATGAATTCGATCTGACTGTTGCTGGCGAGCGCTCACTGATTGCCGGCAAAAATGCGCGGCATATCCGTCTCAACGGCCATTTTCCGGCGCCACTGTTGCGCTGGCGCGAAGGCGACGCGCTGACCTTGCGTGTACACAACATGCTCGACGAACCCACGTCGATACATTGGCACGGCCTGCTGTTGCCATGGCAGATGGACGGCGTGCCCGGCGTGAGTTTCGATGGCATCGCTCCCGGCGCCACGTTCACTTATCAATTTCCGCTGAAGCAGAGCGGCACCTACTGGTATCACAGCCACAGTGGCCTGCAGGAGCAGAGCGGCCACTACGGCCCCATCATCATCGACCCGCGTGAGCCGGAGCCGTTCACCTACGAGCGCGAATACGTGATCGTGTTGTCGGACTGGACTTTCGAAAGTCCGGAACGCGTGTTCCACAAACTGAAGACGATGGGCCAGAGCTACAACTACCAGCAACGCACGCTCGGTGATTTCTTCCGCGATGTGCAGCTTGATGGTCTCGACGCCACGCTGGCCGAACGCATGATGTGGGGCGACATGCGCATGAGCCGCACTGATCTGGCCGATGTCACCGCTGCGACCTATACCTATCTGGTGAATGGCCACAGTCCGAATGAAAACTGGACGGGGCTGTTCAAGGCCGGCGAGCGCATCCGCCTGCGACTGATCAATGCGTCGTCGATGAGTATCTTCAACGTGCGCATTCCCGGCCTGCCGCTGACAGTAGTGATGGCTGACGGCCAACATGTGCAGCCAGTGGAAACCGACGAGTTGCAGATAGGCACCGCCGAAACCTACGACATTATCGTGCAGCCACCAGCAGAGCAGGCCTACACGCTGTATGCCGAAAGCAACGATCGCTACGGTTATGCGCGAGCCACGCTGGCGCCACGCGCCGGTATGGAAGCGGCAGTGCCGCTCTTGCGTCCCCGACCGCTGCTGAGCATGAAGGACATGGGCATGGATCACGGCCAGCATGCAGCAGCAACCCCTGCGGCTGTTGCAGCAGAAGACCACAGTGCCCACACAGCGGCAGATACACAGGGGCATGCACATCCCCTCAACGCCGGCGTCGCCAGCATTGCTGCCAATGCGGTCAATCGTTTGCACGAACGTCCGCTGGGTCTCGAAAATGAAACGCATCGCGTGCTGGTGTATACCGAGCTGCGCAGCTTGCAACCAAATGCCGATCAGCGCGTACCGGGGCGTGAGCTTGAACTGCATCTCACTGCCAACATGGAACGCTACATGTGGTCGTTTGATGGATTGAAGTTTTCCGAAGTAACAGCGCCTATTGCGCTGCAACTCAACGAGCGCGTACGGCTCACCTTCGTCAACGACACGATGATGCCGCATCCGCTGCATCTGCACGGCATGTTCTTCGATCTCGTTACCGGCGACGACAGCCATAAGCCGCGCAAACACACGCTGCTGCTGAAGCCGGGTGAAAAGGCCAGTATTGATGTAACGGCGGATGCGTTGGGGCTGTGGGCCTTCCACTGCCATCTGCTCTATCACATGCATGCCGGCATGATGCGAGTGTTTGATGTACGCGAAGGAGTTGTGTCATGAAGCGAATGTTGCTGCTGGCCTTGTTGCCACTCACAAGCATGGCCGCTGAAATTGATCACAGCGCACATACGGCTGCCGTACAGCCGGCACCTGTCGATGCACAACACGATCACGCGGCAATGACGGCAGCAGCGGCAACAACACTGCCGGCGTCATCAATGTTTATCACTGCCCACGACCACGGTGGCGTGCTGAATAATTTCCTGATGGCCGAGCGCTTTGAGCGCCAGCAGCAAGACGGCGAAGATATTACAGTGTGGGATGCGCAGGGCTGGCTCGGTGGCGACTACCACAAGCTGTGGCTGAAAACCGAAGGCAGCTGGCTGCATGACACCAGTGAGGTTGATCACGGCGAGGTGCAGTTGCTGTACAGCCGTGCAGTGGCGCCGTTCTGGGATTTGCAGGCAGGCCTCAGGTATGACGATGGCAATGTTGAGTCGCGCAGCTATGCTGTATTCGGTGTACAGGGCTTGGCGCCATACTGGTTTGAGGTAGATGCAGCGGCTTTCATCAATGAAGAGACCGGTCTGCAACTGCGAATCGAAGCCGAGTACGACCTGAGGCTGACGCAGAAACTATTCCTGCAACCGCGCCTGCAATTGAATCATGCGTTCGATGACGACAAGGCGGGGGGGATCAGACAAGGACTCAGTGACAGCAACCTTGCGTTGCGTCTGCGGTACGAAGTGGTCAGGGAATTTGCGCCCTATGTGGGCGTCGAACAAGACTTCGGCGAACACCGACAACCGGATGAACTGCGTTTGGTTGCCGGCGTTCGCTTCTGGTACTAGCTGGTCAGCGTATCAATTGTTGTTGCGCTGGCTGGAATCGGCGTCGAGCGTCGCGCCAGGACGTTCGCCAGTGCCGGCGATGGTCACGCTGCGGGCGTTGACGCGATCGCTGCCGTTGCGGGCCAGGAAGCCGTCAACCTTGATTACCGTGCCGATTGGCAAAGTGTCACGGCGCCAGCCGTTGCGCTGCAGGCCGTGCGGCGGGCCCATCTCGGCACCCCAGTTGGATACTTTGCCGGTTGCCGGATCTTTCACGTTCAGATAGATCCACACGTGCGGGTTGGTCCATTCGACTTTGGTAACGATACCTTCGAGTTGTTTTGGTTTTTCAGCATCGAATTCTGCGCTGAATGAGTGGTGAGCCTGCGCGGCACCGCCGGCAAGCAACAGGCCAGCCACTGCGAATGCGCCAAACAGTTTGTGATTCATGGGAGCCTCCTCTGACGATAACCACATGTTATCGGGGCCTATTCTGCCAGCAAAGTGTGACATCTGGCCAGACAGGGATGCGTAACGTTCAACCGGCATTAATCGTGCTCAGCCGTCCCCTACAGTTCGAGGGTCACCTGGCACTCTTGGCCGGGTTGGCTCTGCCACTGTACTGAGCCACCGCTTTCCTGCAGGCGCTGCCTTTGGCGCTCCGGTAACGCAGCGCTCAGCAGGCAACCAATGACGGTAACTGCCAGCATGCCACGCAACCAGCGCTGATAGGCAAAGCCGAGGACATGCGAGATAAACGCCACCACGCTGAGGATGAGACTGGCGATCAATGCTGCCAGCGGCATCGCAGTCTGGTTGAACCAGGCGCTGCGATACAGCGGCTGCACATCCTGCCGCGGGCCGACCTGGATCGAATTCAGATAGCTGGAGCCGACACTTTTTTAGCCCCAACACAATTTCATTGCGCTCCTGCTGCAGGGTGGCGGGTTGCAGTTCCACCAGCAGTGGTGTGTTCCAGCCGATGTAGTCGCTGTGGTTGCCGGCACGCTCGCTGTGGAGCCGCACACCATTCACTTAGAGATCAACATTGCGCACATGGCGCGCGATGAAAAGTGCCTGAGTGTTGCCGTCGCTGGCAGCAGGTAACCAGAAGCGGACCCAGACATAATCCGGGGCGCTATCGGCCTTGGTGAAGCTGCTGAAGTACGGCAATTGTGCGCGCTGCCAATCAGCATTCCCGGCTGGCGGGCTGTCGGTTTTGCTGCCCACCATCTCGACATCGGTAAGGGTTTGCAGGCTTTGGCAGTGTACCGGCCCGGCCAGTAGCAAAACCGCCATCACAACACTGGCCAATTTGGCCAATACTTGGCTCTTCGGGTTGGTCATGCAGCCCAAGCTGGTGCAATAAAATTCAGCAATACTCTGAAAAATATAGGGAAAACGAAGCTGGCACACTCTTGGCTACTTCCTTGGCACATCAACCATAACGTTGAACTGCCCTGGGGAATTGATATGAACCTTGTAATCACGCTGTTGTTTCTGGTGCTGGTGGGCTGTGGTCTGTTTGCGCTGCTGCCCATCCTGACTTTTGGCCTCGCCCTGGTGGCCGTGGCCGCCTGTGTACTGCTGTGGTTGTTGCCAATCCTGATCATCGCCGATTCCGACAAAACCTCCGGTGGTGAGAAAGCAGCGTGGATACTCGCCATCATTTTCCTGTCGTGGTTCGCCTGGATCTTCTACTTCCTGCTGGCCCCCATCAAACCGCGCCGTCATTACACCTATTACTGAGAATGGTAACCAGAGCAGAGGCTTTTCATGTCCGACAATAATCCGTATCGCACCGAGTATGAGCGCCATCGTCCGCGGAGTGTGACTGCCTTGATCAGGGTCGACTCCAGCGACTCCCCGCAATGGTTCGGCAAAATGCTGGCCCTGCTGCTTTTGATGCTGCTGGTTGGTCTTGGTCTGGTGGGGTTGATTCTGCCCATCCTGCCGGGGCTGCTGTTCCTCGCCTTCGCAGCGATGCTGGCTGCCACGCTGTTTCCCGCTTTCGGGCGCGTGGTGCGCCGTACTCCGTGGGCAGCGCGCGTGCTGGCACCTTATCTGGACAGTGCCCACGGCTTCAGCCACCTCAGCTGGCGCGGCAAGCTGCGCTTCCTGTTGTGGCTTACCGTCAAGGTAATCGTCGATTCGTTCGTGCTGCTGTGGACACTGCTGTCGCGTCTTGTGGTTTTCCTCATGCGTGACAAGCCGCGGTTTGATTGACCGTTGTCAACCCGGTGCCGGTTGGCAGGTATTCATTCGCTGCTATGATGAGGCGAAGACTGTTACCGGGAAGCAACCATGAAAAACCGCAGCGATGTTGTATTGAGTGCAGTATTGAGTGCCACACTGGTGCTGGCGGCCTGTGAGACAGCCTACAACCCGCTGGAAGACTATGAGCAGCTGAACCCGGCCACCGACATGCCGGTGCCGACCCCCGTCGACAATACCAACTTCACTGCCGAGCAAGTGGCGCGAGGCCAATACCTGGTGGCCTTGCTCGGCTGCGGCAGTTGCCACACCAATGGCGCGCTGGTGGGCACCCCGAACATGGAGCAGTTACTGGCCGGCTCCGATACCGGCATCGCGTGGTCTAACCCCTTGGTCGATCGCAATCCCGGCATTGTTTACCCGGCCAACCTGACGCCCGACATCGAAACCGGCATGGGTAGTTGGAGTACGCCGGAAATCATCGCGATGATCCAGACCGGCGTCAGCAAGCACAGTGGGCAGACATTGCCGGTAATGCCCTGGCCCAGTTACGCCAACATCCATGCGGAAGACGCTACAGCCATTGCGGCCTATCTGAAAAGCCTGCCGCCAGTACGGCATCAGGTGCCGGCCAACGTGCAGCGCGGCCAGCGCTCTACGGCGCCGTTCATCCACTTCGGGGTATATCAGAGCAAGGAATAGCAGCGCGGCTGGCGTGTGAGTGGGCAACTGAAGTCGAGTTGTACCGCTTTCAACTGCAGCCCACGCGCATCCTTGTTGTTGCTGCCGTAGGCGGGATCACCCAGCACGGGATGACCGATTTCGGCGAAATGCCGGCGGATCTGGTGCTTGCGGCCGGTAACGAGTTCGACTTTGACTACGCTGCTGTCCTGCTCTGGCAGCCATTCCAGCAAACGAAAACGCGTCAACGCGGCTTTGCCATCAAGTTCGATGGTTATTTCTCCCGCATCCGCTACCTTGCCGCGCACCTCCACCCGGTACATTTTGTGGATGCTGTCTTCGCCTTCACGCGCGAACAGCGCCGAGAGCGCGGCTGCCGCCTTGCTGGTGTGCGCAATCATCATCAGTCCTTCGGCTTCACGATCGAGCCGATGCACCAGATAACACTCACGCTGCAGTTGTTGTTCGGCGATGCGCAACAGCGCGCAGTGATCACCGCTCTGCGTGCCTTGCGCGAGTAATCCCGGCGGCTTGTTCCACACGCTGTACGCCTTTTCATCGGCAATCAGCGTGGCGGTGGGAGGTACCAGTGCCAGCACGGCGGCGTCGTAGTGCAGGGTCAGTTCATCGCCGGCCAGCAGCGGAGTGGTGGCACGTCGCAGTCGCCTGTGGGTACCGGGTCGTTTCAGCCACACGGCGCCTTTGTTCATGGCGTCTTTCAGCCGCTGCTTGGGCAGCGACGAAACTGCAGCGAGCGCGTCAAGCGCGGTTTCACCGTTCATGGAGCAGCGGTGGAAAAATTGTTGGGCAGGCATGCAGCAGCACAGCGCTCAGGAAAAGGTATCCATTGTAGCGTGCCTGCGCATCAGGGTTTCAGTTGTGTAATCATCGCCCCACATAACCAACAAGAGGTGATAGGCATGAACTTCAATCGAATTGCCCAAAGAGTGATATTGACTGCAATCGGCAGCTTGTCGGTTTTGGCGGGCGGGTCGGCCGCCGAGACACTGCCCTCGGCACAACCGGCCACCGTGGGCCTGTCGCAGGAGCGGCTTGATCGCATTCATGGCCTGGTGGAAAAGCGCATTGCCGCTGGTGAGATCACAGGCGCCGTCATGCTGGTCGCCCGCAAGGGACAGATCGCCTATGTCGATGTGCAAGGCACGCAGGATGTGGAGACCAAAGCGCCGATGCAGCGCGACTCAGTGTTCCGACTGGCTTCGATGACAAAGCCGGTCATAGGCACGGCCATCATGATGATGCTGGAAGAGGGCAAGCTGCGGCTCGACGATCCTGTTTCGCGCTTCATTCCTGAGTTCAAAAATCAACAGGCCGCCGTGCTGCAGGCCGCAGCCACCGACGATACGCCGCTGAAGTTCTACAGCGTGCCTGCTGTACACGACATCACCATCAAGGAACTGCTGACGCACACCTCGGGTCTGTCGAGTGGGCCGATGGGCCAGAGTGTGGTGACAAAAGAAGGGCGCCGACGTCCGGAAGATACTTTGCAGACTTATCTGCCGCGCGTTGCCAGATCGCCGCTGGAATTCCAGCCGGGCGAGCGCTGGATGTACAGCGCCTC
>CAISOD010000226.1 GCA_903887045.1 uncultured Gammaproteobacteria bacterium
AGGCAAACTTCCAACAAACACGCAGGATCAAACCGCTGGCAAGCGCAGTGCGCGCTGCAGGCAAACTCTGGTTGCCGTTGCTGGTGGGCTCGGTCGCTCTGGTGGCCGGTTGCAGTGAAGAACCTGCTGCAACCGCAACAGCGACAACTGCGGCTGCTCCGGTAGTGGCCGCTGCTGCAGCAGTTCCCAAGCTCGGCATTCGCCCGCAAGGTGATGAAGAAGTGGCGATTGACATGAGCATGATCCATTCCGAAGACCTCAAGAAGATCTTCACGCATATCGACACCAACATTGATGAGCATGTGATCAATCTGCAGAAGTGGATCCAGCAACCGAGCATCTCCAACACCGGTGAAGGCATCCAGGAATCAGCCGAGATGGTGAAGGGCTTTTTCGACCAGCTTGGCTGCCAGGAAACCAGTGTGAACGATGTTGGCATCGCCGAGTGGGGCCAGCAGGGCAACCCGGTGGTCTACGCCAAGTGTGATGAAGGCGCCGAGAAAACGCTGGTGGTGTACTGGATGTACGACACCATGCCGGTGACCCAGCCCGACCTGTGGAAAGCACCACCGTTCGAAGGCCGGCTGGTAGAACAGGCACCGTATTCAAAAGTCATGATCGGTCGCGGCACCAACAACTCCAAAGGCCGGGAAATGGCGTTCTGGAACACCATGATGTCGATCAAGGCCGTCACCGGCAAACTGCCGGTCAATCTCATCTTCGTGGCAGAAGGTGATGAAGAAAGAATGTCGATGGGCTATCGCAAGTTCGTGCGCGACAACCCGGGCCTGTTTGCAGACGCTGATGCCATGTGGGCACTGGGTGACGGCGGCGGCTCTGAAGGTTGTGTATTTGTCGAGTTGATCACCAGCGGCAGCAGCTGGGGCCGTGGCCCCAACTACAGCGACATCCACGGCGGCAACAAGCGTTCGGTGGATGCGCCGGCCTGGCGCCACATAAAGATGCTGTCGACCCTGGTTGATGAGACCGGCAACAAAGTCATGATCGATGGATTCTACGACGACATCGAGCCACTCACCGAACAGGAACTCGCCTTGCTGAAGACGGATGCCGAAGGCCGTGATCTTGCCGTGGCTGCCAGGAACCTTGGCGTCGAGCGCTTCATCACTGACGATCCGCTGGAACAGCTGACGATGGCGCGTTACGGCACCTCGATGAACCTCGACGGTATCTGGGGCGGCAACATGTTTGCCGGCGGCTCCGGTGCCATCCTGCCGAACCGTATCGTGTCCAAACACAACTTCCGCTACATCCCCAACATGAATGGCATGGACATCGTCGCCAAACTGCGCGCGCATCTCGACAAACATGGTTACCAGGATGTCGAGATCAACGTAGTGGGTGATGTGCCGTGGGCCAAGATGAGTTATGACAACGATCTTGCGCGTTCAGTCGACAAAATGTTCGCCGCCTTCGGCAAACCAGCACCTTCTCCCGTTGAGCACGAGTCCATTCTCGGTGGTTACTGGCCGGCCTATCTGTTTGCAGGTGATGTGATGAATATCCCGATTGCCGGTGGCAACGTCAGCTCCGGTGGCAACTCGCACGCTGCCAATGAATTCTTCGTCATTGAAGGAGCCGGCAAAACCTACGGCATGGCGGGCGCTGAAAAATCGATCGCCACCGCGCTTTACAACTATGCAGGTCTCAATGAGGAACCGGCTGCAGTGGCATCGACTGTTGCATCGACTGTTGCAACGTCGAACGCAGCGACTTTATCGGTTGCCGCTGAGTAAACGGGACGCTGCAGTCCTGCCTGACGACAGGGCTGCAGCGTTTGCATGACAGTTATTGCATGACAGCAATGGCACACCATCAGCCACAGGTTATCGATTTACAGGAAACACCCAATGCCCGTCATTTCGTTGCAGAACCTCAAGAAGATCTACAAGCTCGGTGACAACACCGTCAATGCCTTGCGTGGTGTCTCGCTCGACATCGAAGAAGGTGAGTTTGTGGCAATCACCGGGCCGTCCGGCTCGGGCAAATCCACCATGATGCATATTCTTGGCTGCCTGGACCGTCCGACCGAGGGGCATTACCTGCTCAACGGCAAGGATGTGTCCAATCTTTCACGTGATGAGCTGGCCGATATCCGCAACCGCCAGATCGGTTTTGTTTTCCAGGGCTTCAACCTGTTGCCACGCACGACGGCGGCAGAAAACGTGGAAGTGCCCCTGCTCTACTCACGGCCGGTAATGGCGGCGACCGAACGGCGCGAACGCGCGCTGGAAGCGCTGAAGGCGATGGGCTTGTCCGATCGTGCATTCCACCATCCCAGCCAGTTGTCCGGTGGCCAGCAGCAGCGCGTGGCCATTGCCCGCGCACTCGTCAACCGGCCTACGCTGATTCTCGCTGACGAGCCGACCGGTAACCTCGATACCGCCACCAGTATTGAAGTGATGCGGCTGTTGCAGGAACTGCGGGAAAAACAAGGCATCACGATAGTGTTGATCACCCATGAACCCGATATTGCCGCCTACGGGACCCGCATCATTGCCGTACGTGACGGAGTCATCATCAGCGACAAACCCAACGAACCACGCAGAGTCGAAGACGAACCAATGCCGCTGCCATTGGCAGCGGTCGGCTGACAGTCACCCACCGGAGACAACGATATGCAGGGCGCTCTCCATTTCATGATCCTCGGATCGCAGGCACTGCTGCGCAATCGCATACAGACTGCGCTGGCGATAACAGGCGTGATGGTGGGCGTAGGGGCCCTCGTGGCCAGCCTCGCTCTCGGACGCGGCGCCCAGGACTCCCTCAAGGATCAGCTGCTCGC
>CAISOD010000227.1 GCA_903887045.1 uncultured Gammaproteobacteria bacterium
CGCCGAAGCAAGCATCGACGGCCGCAGTGCGGGGAACTCACCGTCGAGAATACGGTTCCACTCCTCCACCTGCATACGCTGGGCCGCCAGCACACCCACCACATCACCTTTGATCACGATACGCTGGATGACATCCCGACGGCGGATCTGGCGTATTACTTCCTTGCCTTTGCTGATCAGCCCGAACACGGTATGGGCGCCGTTAAGGTGGGGCACTGCCTGATGGGTGATGAAGAACTGGCTGCCATTGGTGGCGGGGCCGGAATTGGCCATAGCCAATATGCCTTCCTGATTCAGTCGCAGCGCTATCTCGTCCTTGAACTTGTAGCCTGGGCCGCCTGAACCGTCAGCAGCCGGATCGCCACCCTGAGCCATGAAATTGGGCTCCACCCGATGGAAGCTGAGGCCGTCGTAAAAGCCGCGGCTGGCCAGATTGACAAAATTGGCAACGGTCTGCGGCGCAACATCCGGCCGCAGTACGAACTCCATCTCGCCACGGTTGGTGGTGATGACGGCGATCAAGGGTTCTGTCTGCGCCAGAGCCAACCCTGAGAACAACCAACCCAGCACCAAAGCCCAATACCTTGTCATATTACTGATACCACTCACGACTCTCATAGCATCTCTCATAGAGCACATTCCACCTGCCACCGCACCTTCCCGCTGTTGCTGCCAGTGACGCACTAGCGCGGTGATAAGCTGTGATGCCGGTAACACCTTCGCCAAAACCCCGAGCTAGTAACGCGAAATTACACACTTATTACATTTAGGTAACAACTTATGTTACCTAAATGCTCATTCTTGTGTTACTGTGCGCGCCGCATCCCTACCCGGGGTGCAAATTCGTATCTCATCTATCTTACAAGGAGCCATTAGATGAACACCAAAGCCACCAACCTTGAGCTGATCGAAGAAGTAGCAATCGGCGTACTGACCGGAATGATCTTTCTGTCTATACCCGTTATCACGCTCTTGTCGTAGCACGACCACCGGTAACCTCCGGCCCGGCAGTAGCACCTAAGCTGTCGGGACACGGTTACCGGTACATTTTTGCCCCGCAAGCCCCGCCAAACCGATTCTCTGCGCACTACTTCTCAGGCACTGCCTTTCAGCAACAACCTCTCCGCAAAATTGCAGGGACGCGTCCGGCTGTCCAACTGGCTGCCAATGATCCGGGTCCATGCTGTCCTGCAGGCCGACGTCGATCCCGGCATGCAAAACACCGCTGTGCTGTTACTCATCCCGGCAAATGCCCGTGATTGCAGCGTCGACGTCCCTATCTCCTCAAACGACAACTGACGGAACAACTCACCAAAGCCATCAATGTGAAAGTCCAACAGCGGCGACACGGCCGCAATTGTGTTGTCTCGTTTGGTGAAGCCAGTCCCGCCTGTCACCAGCACAGCATGCACATCATCGTCTGCGATCAGGACTGCCACCAAGGCCCGCAGTTTGTGAATATCATCCTTGCATATGTGCTTTGCTACCAATCTATGACCAGCGCCAACCGCAGCCTCCTGCAGGAACAAGCCAGAGGTATCAGTGGCCTCGGTACGGGTGTCTGACACGGTCACAACGGCGACATTGAGCGGGATGAATTCGGGGACGGGTTTGTTACCGGCCATGGGATGAATACCTGCAGCGTGAATCGATAGCGGAGAACGGTACGGTTAGCCGCCCGTCATATTCATGAACCGCACCACTTGGGGTGCGTCCTTGTCATAGAAATGGTGGCGCAGTGGCTTGATGTCCATCGCAGTGCGAATGGTATCCATCAGCGCTTGTTCGTTGCCGGGCTGTTCGCGCAGCAACTGGCGCAGGTCCACCGAATGCTCGTTACCCAGACAAAGCAGCAGGCGCCCTTCTACGGTGACTCTTACGCGGTTACAGCTTTCACAGAAATTGTGGGAAACCGGCGAGATGAACCCCACCCGGCTGTCGCTGCCTTCAATGCGGTAGTAGCGCGAGGGACCGGCGGTTTTCATTGTCACAGGTGTCAACTGGTGGCGTGCCTCAATGACCGCCCGCACCTCGTCATTGCTGCAGGTGGTCTCGAGTCTGTCATGGTCGGATACTTCGCCAAGTGGCATTTCTTCGATATAGGCAATGTTGATCCCGAGCGCCATCGCGTAGTGCAGCAGGTCGAGTATTTCGTGGTCGTTGCGACCCTTGAGGATCACTGCATTCAACCGCAGGGTTTTGAAACACTGCGCTCTGGCGGCTTCGATGCCCCGCAGCACCTGGTCGAGATCGCCGGTGCGGGTCATCTGGCGGAAGGTGTCGCGGTTTAGGGAATCGACGCTTATATTGACACGAGTGACACCAGCCGCCTTCAGCGCCGGCGCCATTTGTTCAAGATGGGAGCCGTTGGTGGTGACAAGCAATTCTTCCAAGCCGGGGAGCGCACCGATGTTCTGCACCAGATCGAGCACGTTCTTGCGCACCAGCGGCTCGCCACCCGTCAGGCGGATTTTCTTCACACCCAAGCGGGTGAAGGCTCTGGCCACCTGATGGATTTCCTCCAGCGTCAGCACCTGATCGCGCGGCAGGAATGTCATCTTCTCCGACATGCAGTAGACGCAGCGGAAGTCGCAGCGATCGGTAACCGACAGCCGCACGTAATCGATATGACGACCGTGCTTGTCGATCAGGGCGGGAGCTTGGTTGACGGGAGCATTCATCGCTGTGCAGGGCCGGGAAAACTACTGATGCGGCAAAGCCGGAAACGGGGCAAATCATAGCCGATTTAGTACCGTCTTTATATGCCGGCAACGGTGCCGGATTTCAACGGCGGCGTGATTGGACTGCCATCATCAATACCGGCGTCTGCAGTTCCCGATTCCAGCGCAGGGCGCCAATCGCAGTGGCTGCCGGCGCGATCAACAACACCGCCGCCAACAGCCCGAGCATCACTGCCTGGCTGGTTACATCAGCACTCAGAGGCAACTCCTGCACCAGTTGGCTGGCACGGGCTTCAGCCTGCTGCAGTTGGCTCTTCAGCGCCAGTATTTGCTGCTCCACGTCGAAAAGACGCTGCTGGCGGGTCTGCAGCAGGTGGCGGATCGCAGTAGCGCGGTCGGTGATTTGCCTCAAGGCTGCATTCGCGTCCGTGAATTCATCCCCCAGGACAGGCGTACTTGGCTGGGGAGTAGGCTGGGGAGTCGGCTCAGTAGTCGTTGCGGTAACCACCACTTTCAGCGGCACCGGCTAGACGGCAGGCGCTGGTGTTGCAAGTGGTGCACTTACCGTCTGCTCGGCAACAGCTACAGCAGCGGGCTCACCCGCCCCGCTTGCCTAAACAACCGGTGCCAGCACCAAGGCTGTTGAAGGCGCCAGCAGTGTCGACTCTGCCTCGACTACCAGATCAGGCAATTCTGTGCCGAGCGGCAGCTCTGGCCCGGCCTGGGCAACCGCGACTGGCTCTGCCACCAATACTTCTTCGACAGCATTGATGACCGGCAACTGTGGTGGCTCCGGTTCCAGTGCCAACTTTGCAGCGCGGGTGGCATCCAGCCAACGCTGGTCGAACACCTGCTGTGCCGAGGCCGGATTGATGTCATGCAGACTCAGCACGAACTGGTGCATGTTGTCGGCAATGCCGGCCGGCTGGAACTGGCTGGCAATCGTCCACAGCGTATCTCCATTCTGTACACGGTAGTCCTTGCGACCAGCCTCGTCGCGTGGGCGTGGCTGCACTTGCTCGGCTACCGTTTCGATTTGCACAGTTGGCTGCACTGGCGGGGATTCGACTGGCTAGGGTACCAATGGGGCTGGTTCAGTGACGGCAACTGGTACTGCGGGCTGCTGTGCCTTGACTGTGCTCAACTGCAGATCAGCCAGCGGTGGATCAAACAACAGCACATATTCCCGCAGCGAAGAGCCTTGAGACCGGCGCAGCACCAGCAACAATTCAAGGAATGGTTCGTTCGCAGGCTCGCGGCTGCTGACCAGAATCTTCACTTCACCGGCAAGATGGGGGCCAAACACATTGAAACTGAGGGTATCCAGCAGCGGCTGATACAGCAGACCGAAGGCCTCGTACTGCAGCGGCGTGGCGGATGCCACCTGCACCACGCTGAGTTCGATATCCTGCCAGTCCCTGACTTCAATCTCGACCTCCACCGGATCGCCGAGTCGCGACAGGATGGTCTCGTCGCCCAGACTTTGTGCCTGCACGCTGACTATCCATGCAGGCAGCAATGCGATGAGCAACAACAGGATGCGGCTCGACATGGTTCGTCTAAGCACCCGGCAACAACAACGTCACCGCCGGGAACTGGCCGGCGCGTTGAACGACGGCGTTGGTCATGGACGGCTCCAGGCCGGTTGGGATGCAGCGATTATACTTGGCGGTTCACAGTGACACAGTTGAACCACTACCACCAATGCCTGCACCCGGCAAAATTTGGTACGCTTCACGACGATTTTTACCTTGGAGCCAGACCCTCATGATCATCGACAGCCACGGCCATTACACCACCGCCCCCGACGCCCTCGGCGACTATCGGGACGTCCAGAAGGCCGCACTGAAGAAAGACCCAAGTTACACCGGCGAAAAAGGCGTCATCAACATCACTGATGACCAGATTCGCGAGACCATTGAAAATGGCCAGCTGAAGCTGCAGCGTGAGCGCGGCACTGACGCCACGATTTTCTCGCCGCGTGCCAGCTGGATGGAACACCATGTCGGCAATGCGCACATCAGCAAATACTGGACCGAACACACCAACGAACTGATCTACCGCGTCACCCAACTGTTTCCGAAGAACTTCATTGGCGCCTGCGCACTGCCGCAGTATCCCGGTACCGACCTGAAGACTTCGATCGTCGAACTCGAACGCTGCGTCACCCAATTCGGCTTTGTCGGTTGCAACCTGAACCTCGACCCATCCGGCGGCCACTTCAATTCGCCACCACTTGGTGACAAATACTGGTACCCGATCTACGAAAAGATGGTAGAACTCGACGTACCGGCAATGATCCACGTCAGCGGCAGCTGCAACCCGGCCTTCCATGCGACCGGATCGTACTACCTCAGCGCCGACACCACGGCGTTCATGCAGCTGATGCAGAGCACGGTGACGAAAGACTTCCCGACCATCAAGTTCATCATCCCGCACGGCGGCGGTGCCGTGCCCTATCACTGGGGTCGCTTCCGTGGCCTGGCTGACATGATGAAACTGCCGCATCTGAACGAGCTGTTGATGAACAACGTCTACTTCGACACCTGCGTCTATCACCAGAAGGGTATTGATCTGCTGGTGGACGTGATCGACAACAAGAACATCCTGTTCGCATCGGAAATGATCGGCGCCGTCCGCGGCATCGATCCGGAAACCGGCTTCTACTTCGATGACACCAAGCGCTACATCGACAACGCCCGCATCAGCGAGCAGGAAAAAGCCAACATCTTCGAACACAACATCCGCAAGGTGTACAGCCGCATCAAGCTCTGAAGCTGCGTTGCATCCGCACCTCAGCCACACAACAGGATTCAACATGAAACGCGCACAAGCCACTTCACGCTGGGTTCTGTTGTTGCTGGGTTGCAGCCTCTGGTCATCCTCCTCGCTTGCCGACGTAATCCGGGCGGCAGTCACCAGTAACTTCGCTCCTTTGTTGGAACAATTGGCAGCGCAGTTCGAGCAGGACAGCGGCCACACTGTTGCCATCAGTTCTGGTGCATCCGGTCGCTTGTTCAGCCAGATCAGCAATGGCGCTCCTTTTGATGTCTATTTTTCAGCCGACAGCGAACGTCCGACACAACTGGTAGCGGAACAAAAGGCGGTAGCCGGTACGGTATTCACCTACGCTGTCGGCAAACTGGTGTTGTGGAGTTCCACACAGCCGTTGGCAGCAAACGCTGAAGCAGTGCTGAAAGGGGGGCAGTTTGCCCATCTGGCTATTGCGAATCCCAAACTGGCACCGTATGGCGTGGCAGCGCAGCAGGTGTTGCAGCAGTTGCACCTATGGGACCCGTTGCAAGGCAAACTCGTACTCGGCGAAAACGTTGCACAGGCGCTGCAATTCGTTGAAAGCGGCAATGCCGAATTGGGGTTCATCGCGCTGGCTCAGTGGCAGCTGCTGCCGCAGTCACAGCGCGGCTCGCCGTGGCAGGTTCCCTCCGAGATGCATGCGCCGATTACCCAGGACGCCGTCATACTGCATGACACTGCAGCAACCCGCGCCTTCATGGCATTCATGCAATCTGCTACTGCCCAGGCTGCCATCGGCCAAGCTGGCTATACCCTCCCCTGATGCTGACTGCCGACGACTTCACTGCGCTCTGGCTTACGCTGCAACTGGCAGCCTTCACCACGGGCATCCTGTTATTGATCGGTACGCCGCTGGCCTGGTGGCTGGCACACACCCGTTGGCGCTTGCGCTTTGTGCTGGAAACCCTGATCGCGTTGCCGCTGGTATTACCGCCAACGGTATTGGGTTTTTATCTGCTGCTGGCACTGGGACCCCGCGGCTGGGTCGGTGGCACCATGCAAACGCTGGGGGTGGGACCACTGGCTTTCACATTTGAAGGACTGGTGATCGGCTCGGTGTTGTATTCACTGCCATTTGTCGTACAACCGTTGCAGGACACGTTCCAGAGTATCGGCCGCCGTCCGCTTGAAATTGCTGCCACGCTGCGCGCAGGGCCGATGGATACCTTTTTCAACGTGGTGATCCCGCTGGCACGTGCCGGCTATGTCACCGCTGCCATGTTGGGATTTGCGCATACGCTCGGCGAATTCGGTGTGGTACTGATGATAGGCGGCAATATCGCCGGTGAAACCCGCGTGCTGTCGATCGCCATCTATGACCACGTGGAAAGTCTTGAATACGGTCAGGCCCACATCCTTGCCGGCGGCATGCTGCTGTTGTCGTTCTGCATCCTGCTCACGGTATATGGTTTGCGCGAACGCCTGCGGGTAATCCGGCTGTGAATACGCTGCTTATCAAGGCAACTCTCGCCCGCGGTGATTTCAGTCTCGCAGTCGATCTTGCACTGCCCAACGACGGTATCACCGCACTCTATGGCGCATCCGGCAGCGGCAAATCCAGTCTGCTGCGTGCCATCGCGGGGCTTGATCGCCATGGCAGTACCACCATTCGCGTTGGCGAGACCATGTGGCAAGACGGTGACCACTTCGTCCCGACCCACAAGCGCAACGTCGGCTATGTGTTCCAGGAAGACAATCTGTTCCCGCATCTCAACGTGCTGCGCAACTTGCGCTTTGCCACCAAACGCGCCGGGACCGCGGACTATCTCTTCGAATATGTCGTATCCCAATTGGCGCTGAAGCCATTGCTGAAGCGCTCGCCGGTCTATCTCTCCGGCGGCGAGAAACAGAAAGTCGCGATTGCGCGCTCGCTGCTGCAACACCCATCGCTGCTGTTGCTTGATGAACCCCTGTCCGCTGTCGACGAAGAATTCAAACGCGGATTCCTGCC
>CAISOD010000228.1 GCA_903887045.1 uncultured Gammaproteobacteria bacterium
CTGCGGCACTGCACGTTCTTCAATCGGCCAGATCGGCTCGCCGGTTTCGCGGTTCAACACAAACAGGAAGGCGCTCTTGGTGGGCTGTGCCAGTGCCTTGATGGTGCGGCCTTCTGCCTGCATGTCGAACAACATCGGTGCTGAGGGCAGATCGTAGTCCCACAGGCCGTGATGAATGGTTTGGTAGTGCCAGCGGTAGGCGCCGGTCTTCACATCCACTGCCACCAGCGACTCGCCATAGAGGCCATCGCCCGGGCGGTTGAAACCGTTGTAGTCGGCAGAGGGCATTTCCACCGGCAGGTACACCAGACCCAGTTCCTCATCGGCACTCATCTGTGCCCACACGCCGGCGTTGCCGTTCTGTTCGGCGGTGCCGTCCTGCCAACTGCTGTAGCCGGGTTCGTTGGCGAGCGGAATGGTGTGGAAGATCCACAGGCGTTTGCCGGTGCGAATGTCGAAACCGCGCACATAACCGCGTGTGTCCCAGGTGGATTCGGGGCTGCCGGCCGGGCGATGCGCTGCACCGACTACGATCACGTCGCCAACAACAAGTGGAGTTGCGTTTAGACCGATGTTGCCGCCATCGGGATCCACTTCCTGATCGAAGTTCTGCTTGAGGTCGACCACGCCGTTGTCGCCAAACGAGGTCACCGGTTTGCCGGTGTTGGCGTCGAGCGCAATCATGCGGTAGCCGGGTGTCACATAAAGAATGCGCTGGTCACTGCCGTCGGCACTTTGCCACCACGATAAACCACGGCCAGCGCCCTGACGCGCACCAGCAGTGCCGCGTTTGCCTTCGTCTTCGCGGTACATCCATTTCATTTCACCGGTGGCGGGATCGAGTGCCACCACTGAGCGGCGCATGCCGGCGGTGGTGTAGAGCGTGTTGTTGATGTAGAGCGGTGTTGATGAATACAGCGTGTCCGGGCGCGGCCCCAGAAAGTTGGTGTTGAGGCGCCAGGCAATCTGCAGATCCTTGAAGTTGTCCTTGTTGATCTGGTCGAGCGCCGAGTAACGCTGGCTGGCGAGGTTGCCGCCGTAGGTAGGCCATTCGCTTGCCGCCTGTGTTGCCACACCGGCTGCGCTGGTAACCTGCGACAGATCGCCAGCGTTGAGAGCGAGGCCGTTGTACCAGAGCACATAGGCGAGCACGTCCATGCCTTGTTCACGCGTGAGGCTGCCGGGTTTGTCCGGTGGCATCGTCAGCTGGATACGCGCCAGCAGTGCCGACTGCGGCGCGCTGCTCCAGGTGCTGTTGAACTGCGGGCCAGCCAAGGGTGGTGCCTTGTCGACACCGGCCAGTGCGTCGCCATGACATTGCAGACATTGCTGTGTGTATAGCAGTTGGCCGCGTGACACCTGTGCATCCAAACCGGTGTTGCCGGCAACGGTGGCTGGATTCACTGCTTGTGCCAGCACACTGCTGCCGGTGGCAAGCAGTCCGCAGACGCCGAGCAAGAGGCCCAAGGCCTGATGTTTCATTGCATTGCTTTTCATGGGTTCACTGTCCTTATGGCCCTGATGCTTCGGCAATCCTGGCGGCAATAGCGCACGACTCCGCCACTTTCAGATAGCGGTTCACGGCATCCTGGCCAATCACATACGGATGTGGACTGCCGGCCTTGCGTTGCGCCAGCAGCGGCAGCTTCACGGTGCTGCCGTCGTAGGCCGTGTGGTTCGAAAGGATGACATCGGCGCCGGCGATTGCCGTCATCGCCTGGAAATGCACGGAGGATTGCGCGTAGTCGCGCAGCCGCAGATCGCGTGGATCATCCGGCGCATCGCGGAAGTTGAACAGCGTACCGCCCCAGATGGCCGCCACATGCGCAGTGCCGTTGTCATGTACCGGCAGTAGCGTCGAAATGGTGCCATGCGTGTGGCCGGGCGTGAGATAGGTTTTCACGGTCATACCGCCAAGGGTGAGTTCAAAACCATCGGTCGCCACGATGTCGCGCGTGGCCTTTTCTTTGGCGTTGGAATTTTCGTACAGCTGCCAGTCCACTTCCGACATGACAATTTTCGCGCCCAGCTTCTGCAGGAAGGCGGCACCGCCGGAGTGATCGCCGTGGGCATGGCTGATGATGACGTAACGGATTTCGGCGGGATCAATGCCGAGTTTGCGCAGGCCATCGACCACTTCTGCTTCCACTGAATAATCAAAGATCGCATCCACCAGAATGATGCCTTCGGGTGTACGCAGTGCCCACACCGAGAATGCGGTCTGACCGAGAAAGTAGAGATCATCAAACACTTTGGCCGGTTCGGCGTACCACTCGCGCGCCGCATCAATGATGGGCAGCGCGGCAGGCACCTTCTCGGTTACCGCTGCGGCATTGACTGCCTTGATTGGCGTCTCGCACAGCTGGCCGAATACAAAGGCGTGGTCGTTGCCGGCGAAGCTCCGCGCAGCTTCGACGTAGGAGCGAACGGAGTCGGCTGGTGTCTGCGCCTGTGAAAGCGCGGGCAGCAGCGCCACGAGCAAGGCGCCGAGACGTAATGCAGTTGCAGGTTTTTGCATGGTGTTCCCCTGAAGCAGTTTCAACAGATATGCGCACCGGCAACAGCCAGATACACCGAGTACAACGACTGACTGCCGGTCATGAACAGGCGATTGCGTTTGGCGCCACCAAAACACAGATTGGCGGAGACTTCCGGCAGCCGGATCATGCCGATCAGATCACCCTCGGGCGCTACCACGGTGACGCCCGGATTGGCGCCGCCCCACACGTTGCCGAGTGAGTCGCAGCGAATACCGTCCGGCGCCGAGCGGCCGCCATCGGGCAAGGTGATCTGTGAAAAGGTACGGCCGTTGCGCAAACGAGTGCCGTCGACATCCCACACCTTGGTCTGGCCGGAGTCAGCCAGATAGAGACGCGAATAGTCCGGCGAAAAGCACAGGCCGTTGGGTTGCCCTACTTCATCCGTTACCAGCTCAACGCGGCCACTCTGGCCATCGACTCGATAGACCGATTCCTTGGTTTCGGATTCGGCCGGCATGCCTTCGTAGAGTCCGCGAATGCCGAACGACGGATCGGTGAACCAGATGCTGCCATCGGGATGCACCACCAGATCGTTCGGCGAATTGAGTTTCTTGCCGTTGTAGTTGTCGGCAATGACGGTAACGGTGCCGTCCATTTCGTAACGCACTACGCGGCGGCCGCCGTGTTCAGCCGACAACTGGCGGCCCTGGAAATCGAAAGTATTGCCATTGCTGTTGCCCGAGGGCTGGCGGAAGCGGGTGACGCGGTTGTCGTCTTCTATCCAGCGCATCTGCACGTTGTTGGGAATGTCGCTCCACACCAGGTAATGACCAACACCATTCCATGCCGGGCCTTCCGCCCACAGGGTGCCGGTATACAGCCGTTGCAGCGGGGCATTGAACTGCACGCAGCGGCGGAAGCGCGGGTCCAGCGTGATGATGTCGGGATCGGGGTAGCGCAGCGGGGTTTGCCCGCTCCAGTCACGCGCGGTGGCGGTAGACGAGACCGGCGCCGGTGCAGGTTGCGCACGGGCAGTGCTGCCGATAAAGGGCAGCAAGGCGGCTCCGGCGATGGCTGTCATCAGTTGCCGGCGCCCGCTGTTCAAAGGCAGGTCTTTCTGGTGGTTGGCGTTCATGCGCTATAAGCCCCTGTTTGCTGATTTCTTGTTATGGGCAGCGATATATCACCAAAGCGGCCGCCACTACTATGCAATAAGGGAACAGGGCCGGGTCCTCGCCAGAAATCAGGTCTGCCCGATAGCCAGTTCCATCACATAGTCATCGGTTACAAAACCGTTGCCGATATCGAACACAGCCGCCTTGGCAACCACGAAGCCGAGCTTCTGGTAGAAGTGCCGTGCGACGTTGTGTTTGTTGACGTGCAGTTGCAGCACTTTGGCACCTTGCGGGCGGATGCTGTTGACGATGTAGTCGATGATGAAACGGCCAGTGCCCTTGCCCTGCTGACTCGGCAGCACATAGATCTTGTCCAGCTTGAACTTGCCGTTGGTGTGATCCTGATATGAGGCAAAACCGCAGGGCTGCGTGTCGTCGTAGCAGATCAGGAAATTGGCACCACTGTGCATCTGTTGCTGCAGCGAAGCGGGGCTGTACATCATCTCCAGCATGTAGTCGATTTGCGCCGGCGTGATGATGCCGGCGTAGGTCTGCGGCCACACCTGGAAGCACAGCGTGCGCAGCAGTGGAATATCCGCTTCAGAGGCGTGGCGGATTGTCAGCATTGGTGTGTTCAAGATCGCTGCGTCCAGGATGGTTGCGTCCAAGATAAAGGCAATACAGTCCGATCAGCAACACGACCGCATCACGCAGGCGCGTGAGTGCAATCAGTCCTATGGCGGCCGCGGCCGGCAACTGCAACAACTGGAACGACCACAGCAGCGCCGCTTCGATGCTGCCGATGCCGCCCGGCATTGGAAGCAGCATGGCCAGTCGCATCGCCACGATGAGCAGGATGAACGCTGCCGGCGTCAGTACAAGGCCGAGAAAGTGCAACAGTAATTGCAGTTCAGCCAGCAGGGCAATCCAGCCGAGTATCGACAAAACCAGTGCCAACAGCAGGCGTGGACGTTGCGTGGTGACTGCTGTGCGCAGTTCAGCGCCAAGCTGTTGCCACTGGCTGTCGATGCGGCTGAGACGTGGATGCTGACGCCAGCGGTGCGCCAGCGCTTCGAATCTGGTTGTCAGCCACTGCGGCTGACGCAACACCACCAATGCAGCAGCCAGCATTGCCAACAATGTTAGCGACAACACTGTGATGATCTGCAACGAATCGCTTGCAGCCAGTGTCGATGTGGTTGCCAGCATCAGCACCCCCGCCAACAGCACCGAAAAATTGGTGAACATTTCGAAGAAGCGATCAAGTCCGAGTGACAGCATGGCGCGATGCAGCGGCAACCTGCCGTGGCGATACAGCCAGTACAGTTGCAGCGGTTCCCCGCCAAAGTGCGGGCCTGGCGTGAGGAAGCTCACCGCGCTGCCGGCCTGGCGCAATCGGAACAACAGGCCCAATGCGAGCTTGCTGCCCAGTGCGCGGGTAACAACATCCCAGCGCATCGCTGCCAGCAGCAGGATCACTGCGTTGAGCAGGATCCACCACAGCCAATCGGCAATCGCGAGCGCACTGATGGTGCTGCTGATGGCAGCGAACGGCAGCTGCCGCAGTGTCCAACCGGCCAGCAGCAGCGCCAGCAACCACAACAGTGCCATGATCCATTTCATATGCTGCATCAGGCGCCGTCCTGCCGGTTTACCCAGCTGCTGTCACCTTGCCATACACTGAAGCGGCCGCTGCCGAACAGCAGCACCCACACCGCCAACAATGGAGCCCACCAATCGGCGACAGTAAGGAATGCTGTTACTTCGCTGTAATTGTTGATCAACAGCAACGCCGCCAAGGCGCAAATACGCCCGCCAACACCGAGCACCAGACCGGCGCTGATGAGCAACAAACTGTATTGCAGGCCGCTAACTCCGTTCGCTGCATCGCCGGCCAACAGCGGAGCCAGACTAAGCCACAATGTCACCACCAACAAACAACGCAACAGCGGCTGCATCACCAGTTCGTTGAGGTGTTCCAGCAGCCGGAAATTGCGCAAGGCGATGCTTGTTTGCGACGGCAATCTTGCAGATACCACCAACCAATCCACCAGAAAGCCCGCCAATAGCGGCAGCATGAAGGCAGCACCGCATAACTGCAGCAGGATCGGGTCGAACAGCGGCCACAGCGAAAACGCCACCAGCCCCATTTGCATGCCGGCCAGGGTGCGACGCAGATTGCTTGGCCGCAGCGGCAACACCGGCTTGCCGTGTTTGCGCCGCCAATAAAGCCCGCCAACAAACAGGTAGTACGCCACGCTCACTAGCAGGTAACTCACATGCAGCTGGCCGTAGCCGATTGCCACGAGCGGCGCTACTACCAGCCCGATGGCATCGACACGGGTGTCGAGTTCGCTGCCCAGCATGGTGATGTTGTGGTGGCGACGGGCGACATATCCATCGGCGCGGTCCAGCAGCGCCGCCAGTGAGTAACAAATTGCCGGCACCAGTGCTGCGGCGTGCGGCGCCAATCCAAGATAGCCGCCACAAACCGCAATCAAACCGCCCCGCAGCAGGGTGAGTCGATTGGCGGTGCCGAGAGTTGGCAGCAGGCTGACGGCGTCAGCGCTGCGATTGTGGAATCGCAGTTGCCACAGCTGAGACCAGACGAATGCCCACAGCAGCAACGCCTGTAAACAAGCGCGGATGGTGTATGTCGGTGCCAGAGGTGGCGGCAGCAACAGGAACAGCGCTGTCAGCAGTGCACAACCAATAACCGCGATGGTGAACAGCTCTCTGCGCAGATAGCTGTTCATAACAATGTCATGCCGTCGTCAGGCGCGCCGTGGTGTCGATCAGCATCGGGCTGTGCAGCATCGCCATGTATTCGGCCGGTGACAGCCACGTCTCCAGTTTGGTGCTCTGGTAGCAGCGCTCTGCCTTGTACTGAGCCAGCTTGAGTTCGGGTTCAAAGCTGGAGAGCGAGTTGGCATCAATCGGCTGCGTGAGTTGGTCGTTGTGCCAGCTGCGGAAGTCGTCGTCGGTGAGCAGCAGGGTGAGAGGCGATTCGCCGACTTCATCGCGGCCGGCTTTTTCATTGGCTACCACGGCAGCAATGATGTCCGGCTGCCGGCGTTCTTCCGGTGTACCCAGAATGCCGAAGAAACGCAGCAGTTTGCCGAGCCAGGCTTTGCCGCTGATCCACGACAACAGTGCCGACGCCATCAGTCCGCTCGTTACCGGCAGCAACCAGTAGAACAATCCCTGATTGAAGTACCACGTCGAAATGGCAGCGCTGAAGCCGAGCAGCATGTGCCACTTGTGCATATTGAGGGCGGCAAGGAGAGCGATTGAACCATCGTTGCGGCGCTGCGGCTTCCAGCCACTGTCGCTGCCGGTGAGAATTTCACGCACCATCTGGCTCTGCGCCAGCATCATCACCGGCGCAAACATCGCCGACAGCACCACTTCCACCAACACGCTGATGGTCAGCAGTAGCGGGCCGCCGTAGCCGAGGCAGCGGCGCAGACTGAGGATCCCGGTTACCCACGCCAGGAATTTCGGCAGCAAGACAATCGCCATCGATTGCACAAACAGCGTGATGGCGCGCTCGGAATCGAACACCGGCCAACTGGGGAACAGCGAGAATTCAGGGAAGTAATCGGTAGGCGTAAAACTGGCCTGTATCGTCAGCACCATGCCCACAGCCAGCAGCATGAACCAGAACAGCGCGCTGGCGTACGCCATGATGCCGGACAGGATGTGCAGGCGGTTGGTCAATGCCAATCCGCGGGCAAACAGGAAGCGGGAGTGCTGCAGGTTGCCCTGGCACCAGCGGCGGTCGCGGATCAGCACATCGCTCATCGACGGCGGTGCTTCTTCATAACTTTGTTCCAGATCAGTATCAAAGCGCACGCCCCATCCGGCGCGACGCAACAACGCGGCCTCGATGAAATCGTGGCTGATGACGTGGCCACCGAACGGCGGCTTGCCGCTCAACACCGGCAGATGGGCTGAGTCAGCGAACGCGCGGGTACGGATGATGGCGTTGTGTCCCCAGAAGTTGCTGCCGTAACCGTGCCACGCAGCCAGCCCATTGGCGAATACCGGGCCGTACAGCCGGTTGGCGAACTGCTGCAAACGCCCATACAACGATTCCGACAGCACAATGTTCGGCAGCGTCTGCAACAAACCAAGACCTGGTTCGGCTTCGAGCCGGCGTGCCATTTCCACCATGATGCTGCCGCTCATGATGCTGTCGGCATCGAGCACCAGCATGGCTTCGTAACCGCCACCCCAGCGCATCACCCAATCAGAAATGTTGCCGGCTTTGCGCTCACTGTTCTTGCGGCGATGACGGTAGTAAATCGGGCAGTCGGGTGATGCTTGTTCAATCAGCTTCTTGAAAGTGTGTTCTTCACGCAGCCACGCCGTTGGATTGGTGGTGTCGCTGAGAATGAAGAACGCGAAGCAACCGGGCGCCTGTTGTGCCAGCTCGGTGCTCATGGCGCGAATGCCGGCGGCGACGCGTAACGGATCTTCGTTGTAGACCGGTGCCAGCACCGCGGTGCGGATGCCGGGAGGTTTGTCGTGGATGTTGCGGGCACCGAAAACATCCTGCTTCATCAACAGCAGAAAACCGAGTACAGCCTGCACGCCCGCGAAGCTGATCCACACAAAGTTGATCGAGAACAGCACGAGGAACACCCACTGGGTGCGCGTGAGTTCGCCGGTCATGACCGTATACATTTCGCTGATGCCGTACTCGGACAACTTGTAAGTGGCATACAACAGCAGGATGCGAGTCAGCCAGATGCGGCCGTCGCGCCAGAAATTGAAGCTGCTGCGGGATTTTTGTCCCTTGGCATGCAGCGACTGTCTGGGCATTACCAGGGGTTGTTCGGGGGGGAGGGCAATACGCGAAGCGGTGGTCATGGGCCGGCAACTACAAGGACATTCAGCGCAATTCTACGCGTGACTGCCGCCGGAAAGCATCACTGTTCCAGCCAGCGGAACAGCATTGTTTCGCCCAGCGCTTCACCACGATAGCGCGGCTGCACGCGGATTTCGCTCATGGCGGCGCCATCCGGATCGAAGGTCATGAACAGACGGATGCCATTGGCGCCATTCGGCTCGGCCTGGGTTTCCAGTACGCGGCCGCTGCTGACGGTGGCGTCAAAGCGGATTTCTTCCATTACCACGTCGTCGGGCAGGTCCATGAAGTCGATGGCCAACTGGGGGAACTCGGTGAACAACTTGAGACCGGCCGTGGTGCGGCGGACACGGCCGAAACCGCGTGGCAGCGGACTGTCGTCCGGCCAGGTCAGCTTGTAGCCGAATTCAAACGGAGTGCCGGGCTGCAGCGGCTGCTGTGGACGCCAGTAGGCCACGATATTGTCATTGGTTTCGGCTCGGGTCGGGATTTCCACCAGCACCACTTGGCCGGCGCCCCATTCACCTTTGGGTGTCAGCCAGGCCGATGGCCGCTTGTGGTAGCTGGCTTGCAGATCTTCGAAATCACGCTGTTCGCGCAGGCGTTGCACCAGGCCGAAACCGCCGGGATTCTGGTCAACAAAAGCGCTGACCTGCAGTGTTTGCGGGTTGTTAAGCGGGCGCCAGAGGTACTCTCCCATGCCATTGAGGATCGCCAGTCCATTGGAATCATGCACGGCATTGCGATAGTCAGGCACGTCGCTGCCGTCGATGCCGCCAAACAGGAACATTGATGTCAGTGCGCCAAGGCCGATGTGGTTCAGCTGGGTGCGGGGGAAGAGGGTGGCGCTCACGTCCAACTCGGTGGGAGAGCCGGGGAAGATGCCGAAACGGTAGGCGCCAGTGACGCGTTTGCTGTCGAGCAGAGCGTGCACCACGATATTTTCGGAGCGGGCGTTGGGGCGTTCGATCCAGAATTGGCGGAAGATCGGAAACTCTTCGCCGGTGGGCTCGGCCACGTCGATCGCCAGCCCGCGGGCAGACAGGCCGTAGTTCTGGCCTTTCGACACGGCGCGGAAATAGCTCGCCCCCTGGAAAACCACGAATTCGTCTTTGTATTCATTGTTGTTGAGCGGGTAGTGCAGGCGGAAGCCGGCCACTTTGTCGAGCGATGCCAGCAATTCAGCAATATCGGAGCCGGGCGTGATAAATGTGTTGTTCTCTATTTCGATGGGAATAGCGACCCCGTTCTCGATAACGAACACATCAATGCCGTTGTTGTAGATGCTGCCGGGCGCAAACATTTCGATGTTGAAGCGGGTACGGGTTTTACCCCAGATTGCTGCATCTTTCTCGAAGCGGATCTGGCGGTAGCGGTCGTAATCGAGGTCCAACAGTGCTTTTGGCACCGGCATCTGTGGAATAAATTCGTTTTGCGACATCGCGCGAGCGGCGTCGAGTACGACGTCATGGGAAAAGCGGGCTGGTTTTTCGTCTTGGGCTGTTGCCAAAGAGGCAGCCAAAGGAGCAAGGGTCGCGGTGCTCAGCGCGGCAGCAAGACGGCTCAGGAAGTTCCGTCTGTCAAGCAACCTGTTTTTGTATTGCATAAGACCCTTGACCGCAAAAACATGGCACTTTCGAAACAATATATTTCAAGAAGTGGTGCCCAGAGGCGGAATCGAACCACCGACACAGGGATTTTCAATCCCTTGCTCTACCTACTGAGCTATCTGGGCGCATGCGGAAAGGCGCGTATTAAACCCGCGCCACGCTTGGCGGTCAAGCAAGGAATTACCCTGCAATTATGCCTTATGCGGGCTTGGTGGGCACATATCCGCTGGCCATTTCAAAATCCTGATTGCTGAGAAATTTGTCCATCTCCTGCTGCAGGAACTTGCGATGCTCGGCATTGATCATGCTCAGTTGTTTCTCGTTGATCAACCGCACTTGATGGGCCTGCCAATCCTGCCAGGCCTTGATTGATACGTGGTTGAAGATATCGAGCCCCTTGGGCCCCGGAAAGGGCGCACTCACCATGCCTTCCAGTTCTTGTTGGTACTTGCGGCAAAACACTTTGGCGGGCATGCAGACTCCGTGGCTGTCAGCGGGCGTGTGCCGGCATCTCATGTGCCAGCAGTTCCAGCAGTTTCTTGACCGGTGCGGCCAAGCCCACTGCTGAGGGCTCGTGTACAGGATACCAATGGAAGCGGTCAGCCTCCATGACGCGCACATCGGTCGATTCCAATGGCAACAACACCGGTGTGATGTCGAGGTGGAAGTGACTGAAGGTGTGGCGTACTGAATTCCACAATTGCGGTGAGCGCGCATCGCGCAGGGCGTCCAGTGTCAGCTCGGGCGCGTGGCTGTCCAGCGCAGCGGTTTCGGGAAAACTCCACAGCCCGCCCCAGATGCCTTGCGACGGGCGCTTTTCCAGCAGCACCCGCCGCTGTGCCTGATCGAAGTACATCAGCATGAAAGTGGTTTTCACCGGCAAAGCCTTGGTTGGCTTGCGGGAGGGGAACTCGCTGGTGCGCTGCTGGCGCTTGGCTTCACAGCGGGTTTGCAGCGGGCACAAGCCGCAGGCCGGTTTGCTGCGCGCACACAGCGTGGCGCCGAGATCCATGATGGCCTGTGTATAGTCGGCGCAGCGTACTTCCGGAGTGTATTTTTCGGCCAGTTCCCACAATTCCTTCTGCACCTTCGGCTGGTCGGGCCAGCCTTCAACGCAGTGCACGCGCGTCAACACACGTTTGACGTTGCCATCCAGAATGACTGCGCGCTGGCGATAGCCAAGCGCAAGAATGGCGCCGGCGGTGGAGCGGCCGATGCCGGGAAGTTCTGCGAGTGCATCAACGTTGCGTGGAAACTGGCCACCATGCTGTTGCACTACTATCTGTGCAGTTTGATGCAGGTTGCGACCACGGGCGTAGTATCCAAGGCCGGTCCACAGGTGCAGCACCTCATCAATCGGCGCCAGCGCCAGCGCCTGCACATCGGCAAATCGTTGCATGAAGCGCTGGTAGTAAGGGATCACTGTGGCCACCTGCGTCTGCTGCAACATGATCTCGGATACCCACACGCTGTAGGGCGTTGGATGCTGTTGCCAGGGCAGGTGCTTGCGGCCGTATTGATCGAACCAGTCGAGCAGGGCGCTACTGAAGGAGGTGTCGTGTGTCAAAGGTATATCAAAGGGGTCGGAGACATTTGAAATAATGTCAGGCCTGCGATTCTATAGCTATGACGCATTTCAAATATCTCCGACCCCTTTGATGCGGCTATAATCGCGGCCTCGATGTTTATGTACGGGATCCCCATGTCAGCGCGTCAGGCCAGTGTTGAGCGCAACACCAACGAAACCCGCATCAAGGTCAGTGTGAACCTTGATGGCAGCGGCAAGTTCACCATCAAGTCCGGCCTGCCGTTCCTCGAGCACATGCTGGAGCAGGTAGCCCGCCACGGCCTGATCGATATGGATATTGTCGCTGAAGGCGACTTGCACATCGACGCCCACCACACGGTGGAAGATCTCGGCATCACGCTGGGCCAGGCGGTGGAAAAGGCACTCAACAAAACCGGCATCCGTCGTTATGGGCATGCCTACGTTCCGCTCGATGAAGCATTGTCGCGCGTGGTCATCGATTTCTCCGGCCGTCCGGGCCTCGAATTCCATGTGCCATTCAAGCGCGGCAGCGTGGGTGATTTCGATGTCGACCTTTTTCATGAATTCTTCCAGGGCTTCGTCAACCATGCCATGGTGACGCTGCACATCGACACCTTGCGTGGCGAGAATGCGCACCACCAGATCGAAACAGTGTTCAAGGCCTTCGGCCGTGCTGTGCGTATGGCGATAGAGCCTGATCCGCGCATGCAGGGTACGGTGCCTTCCACCAAGGGCACGCTGAGCGGTTGAGCCATGACGCACGTCGCAGTAATCGACTATGGCATGGGCAACCTGCACTCGGTGGCCAAGGCGCTCGAGTTTGTCGGCAAACGTGCTGGCATTCCGCTGCAGGTGTCAGTCACTTCCAGTCCTGATGTGCTGCGCGCGGCCGACCGCCTGTTGTTTCCCGGTGTTGGCGCCATGCGCGATTGCATGGCGGAAATCCGTCGCCTTTGCGTCGATGAAATGTTGCGGGAGCAGGTCAAACTCAAGCCCGTGCTGGCAATTTGCGTTGGCATGCAGGCACTGATGCAGCACAGCGAAGAAAATGGTGGCGTGCCGTGCATAGGTCTGTTTGCCGGCAAGGTGAAGCGCTTTGATGATCACGCGGTGGATGCCAGCGGTGCCGTACTGAAAGTGCCGCACATGGGCTGGAACCGCGTGCGCCAGAGCAAACCGCACGCGATGTGGCGAGACATCGATAACAACGGCCATTTCTATTTTGTGCACAGCTATTTTGTGGCGCCGGATGCGCCGTCGGAGATTGTCGGTGAAGCTGACTACCCCACACCGTTCTGTGCTGCCATCGCCCACAAGAACGTATTCGCCGTGCAATTCCATCCGGAAAAGAGCCAGCGCAACGGACTACAGTTGCTGCAGAATTTTTTGACGTGGAACGGGCAAGCATGACACTGGCCAAACGCATCATCCCCTGTCTCGACTGCGACAACGGTCGCGTGGTCAAAGGTGTCAAATTTCTTGATATCCGCGACGCCGGTGATCCGGTTGAAGTCTCGAAGCGCTACTGCGACCAGGGCGCCGACGAAATCACTTTTCTCGATATCACCGCCAGCGCCAATGATCGCAGCACGACTATCCACACGGTGGAAGCCATCGCAGCGCAGGTATTCATTCCGCTCACTGTAGGCGGAGGCATCCGCAAATTGCAGGACATCCGCAACATGCTGAATGCCGGTGCCGACAAGGTCAGCATCAACACTACCGCTGTGCTGAATCCGGAATTCGTACGCGAAGCCTCCGATCGTTTTGGCTCGCAGTGCATCGTGGTGGCGATCGACGCCAAGTGTGTATCAGCGCCGGGTGAGCCCAAGCGCTGGGAAATCTTCACTCACGGAGGCCGCAACCCGACCGGGCTTGAAGCCATCGCGTGGGCGAAGAAAATGGTGGCTTACGGCTCCGGTGAAATCCTGCTCACTAGCATGGACCGTGACGGCACCAGGAGCGGATTCGACCTCGAACTCAATCGCGCCATCAGTGAAGCAGTGACAGTGCCGGTGATTGCGTCGGGCGGCGTCGGCAGTCTGCAGGATCTGGTCGATGGCATCATCGAAGGCAAGGCCGATGCCGTACTGGCCGCCAGCATCTTCCACTTCGGCCAACACACGATCCCTGAAGCCAAAGCCTACATGCGGGAACGCGGCATCGAAATGCGCTGA
>CAISOD010000229.1 GCA_903887045.1 uncultured Gammaproteobacteria bacterium
ACAAAAGGAAAAAGCAGATGAAATTAAGAGCGATGAAAATTGCGGTCCTAACGGCCATGGCAGCCCAGGCCGGCTTGATCGCAACGGTGGTATCCGCACAGGAAAACCAACAAGGGTTTGAAGAGGTCATCATCACCTCGACCCGCCGGGCGACCGACGTGCAGGACGTGCCACTGGCCGTAACGGCGCTGTCGGCTGAGTCACTGCAAGCACAAAACATCGAAAACCTGGAAGACCTTACCGCCATCGTGCCGAACGTACTGATCGCCGGTGGCAACGGCGGCACCACCTCCGGTTCCTTCTACATGCGCGGCATTCCCAACGTTGGCGTCTATCTGGACGGCATCTGGCAGGTATCCAGCAACGGCTTGTTGACCCGTGATTTCGTCGAACTTGACCGGGTGGAAGTGCTGCGTGGCCCGCAGGGAACCTTGTATGGCAGGGATTCCACCGGTGGCTCCATCCACATGTTCTCCAAAGCACCTGGCGAGGAATTCGGCGCCACTCTCAACGTTGGCACCGGCAACATGGATCGTCGCGATGTCATGGCCTCGGTTGATATTCCGCTGGGCGATACCATCCGCACCAAATGGACACTGGGCAACTATAACCAGGACGGCTGGGTGAAAAGTCTTACCACCGGCGACAACGCCGGCTGGATGGAAAGCCAGGTGTTCCGAGGTGACATCCTGTGGATGCCTACCGATAAGCTCAGCTTCCGCCTGATCCATCAGCAAGATGACCAGGTGGGTCAGCAAGCCCGCGTACAGGCGAGGATAGACCCGGCCGTTGGTTTCTATCACGGTTACCAGGTCGGTATCGGCGAAGCCCATGACATCGCCAGCGGTAGCAAATTCAACCCCAACTACGCCGTTGCCGGTTATCCGGGCGGACAGCTGGGCGAATATGAAAGCCGTCTCAAGTCGACCATGCCGAACGAGATGTACCTCGATCAGACCACCGTCCATGCTGATTTCGACATCAACGACAGCATGCATGTGAAGTACATGTACGGCAAATCGACCAATGATTCGTCCATCTACAACGATTGGGGCGGTTCCGAATACAACTTCTTCGTGAACTACGATACCTCGCTGCTGGACATGCAAAGCCATGAATTCCAGTTGACCGGCAACCTGTTTGACGGCGGCGTCGATTACGTTGTGGGCTATTACGCCTGGGAGCAGGAGTCCCGCAACCGTGGCGTCGAATGGACCATGCAGGACTGGACCCTGTCGGCACCAAACTCCGGCACCATCAAGACTCTCGATTACGCCAAGGTACTGGCAAGCCCTGCCTGTACCACCAGGACACCAGCGTCGGTAGGCCGCGACTTTACCGGCAAGGCCAACTGGCTTGGACAGATCATTACCGGCAAGAACAGCATCAATGATTGGCCGTTTCCCTGTGGTTGGGCTGGTGGCAATGGCTGGATTGGTGCCTTTGCCGGCCCCGGTGGCGGCGTAACCTCGGATCGACTGAACGGCCAGACCCAGGACGGCGACGCCTTCTTTGGTGAAGTCACCTGGTATATCAACGATAAGTGGGATGTTACTGCCGGCTTCCGCAGCCACTCGCAGGACAACGTCGCTGTCGCCATGTCCCCGGCCAAATTGGCGGCCAACATTGCTGCCGGGTATACCGAGAAGCGCCCCGTTCAATTGAACACCTTGTTCAGGGATCGTGGTGATGCCATCGGTGGTCCATTGGATGTGCGCACGCCAACCAGCTTCAGCGCCGACACCTATCGCTTTGCCACCACCTACGATCTCACTGACAGCATCATGATCTACGGCGGTTACAGCGAAGGTTTCAACTCGGGCGGTGTTTCGCAGTACGAAGACTCCGTGGGTCCGGTCAGCATCAACTACGACCCGGAGCTTATCGAGAACTGGGAACTGGGTATGCGCGCTGATCTGTTCGATGGCTCGCTGCGCGCCAACGTGACGTACTTCAATACCGACTGGCTGGGTATCCAATACCTCGGCACGGTAATCGACCGTACCACCAAGCAGGAAGCCACTGAGCTCGTGCTGCAGAACACTGCAAACGGCTTCGCAAAGGGCGTGGAAATGGAGCTTACCTACCTGGCAACCGACGCCCTCACATTGAGCGCGAACCTGGGCTTCCTCGATACCGGTTATACCAGTATCAACCCGGGTGCACCGTTGCCGAAGGATTCGGCGTTTGCGAGAGCGCCGGAAACCACCTACATGCTCAGTGCCGAGTATAACTGGGGCAATGTATTCGGTGGGCAGTTGATGACGCGTCTGCAGGCCAACTACTGGGATGCATACTGGCGTGCGTCAACGCTGGAACTGCGGCAGGATTTCCAGGGTCTGCAGAGTGAAGAAGAAGCGGGTGATATCTGGGTAAACAACGCCAGAGCGATCTGGACGCCAAACGAAGGCGATTATGAGATCTCGTTGTGGATCAACAACATCACCGATGCCTACAACTACAACTCCGGCTTCATGCACGGCATCTGGCAGTTCGACTTCGCCACGGTTGACCGTCCGCGTGAATACGGCATCACGCTCAAGGCATTTTTCTGAGCTTAGTTCCGCAGTAAAAAAAGGAGGGCGTTGCCCTCCTTTTTTTTGTCCCGCTTTTTCTGCTGATCTTTTTCTAGCGGATTTCGGCAAAATAATAACGAACACCAATGTCGTCACTGGCCACTGGCTGACCTTCCACCAGCCGTGGCCGGAACGGTGCGCCGCGCACCAGTCGCCGCAATCGGCGTTCCAGCTGCCCGGTGGCGTTGGCACTTTTGCCGATGACTTCCATTCGGCGCACGTCGCCCCGACGGGTCATCGTCAGCTTCACGTCGATATAGCCCTCGAACTCCTGCTCGCTGTCGCTGGCGATGCCCAAGGCAGCCCGGCTGTGGGGCAAGGCAATGAACAACGGCAGTTGCTGCGGCACTGCCGACTGCAGCAGTGCCGGGGCGAAGCTGTCGAGCGGCGGGGTATGCGCCAGCTTCCAGGCGTCGGCATAAACGGCGGCGGCTTCGGTCTGGCGGTTGAACAGCATATGCCAGTCGGCCAGCTGCAATTGCGTTTGCAGCAGCGCCACCGCATCGCTCTTGGCATTGCTTTGCTGGTAGATCAGCGAGCGGCGCAGTGAGTTGCGGCCCTCGGTATAGGCCACCATGTTGCCTTCGAATTCATCAAGGCTGATGCGGCTGCCGGTGAGGCTGGTGCGGCCGTCCAGATAGAAGCGTGGATTATCCATCAGGCCGATGCGATGCGCGGCCAGATACAGCGACTGCAGCATTTTCTCTTCCAGCACCAGCAGTTGCGGGTTGTGGTAATCGCCGGCCAGCACCAGCGTGCGAATGGCCTGGAAGTAGCGGAAGCGGGCGACATCGAGATTGCGCACCGCAACTTCGCGCGGGGTCATGATGCGGCCACGGCGGGTGGCGTTAATGGTAAAGCCGATCGAGTTGCTCTGCTGGATGCCGCTGGCGAAGGTGTCCATCGCCCAGTCACCCAGCCGTTCATAGGCCGGCACCAGCGCCGTATTGTCGGCGCCGTAGAACTGCTGCTGGCGATACAGCAGGTACTGTTGTTTCTGCTGCGCTTCCATCGGTTGGCCGTTGGCGATGTGGGTTTCCACCATCTGCTCGACTACGCGGAACTGCTCCGGGCCGTAGAGGCCATTGTTGATGCGGGTGAGAAACTCGGCCTTGTCGAGCGTGGTCAGGGCTTCATCGTAGCGCCCAAGTTGCTGGTAGGCGGCGCCGAGATCGAGCAATTGTTCGAACTGGTCGGGCGAGAAGGGGCTGTCGCTGTCGGCTTCCAGCGAAGTGAGGCTGGCTTCATAGGAGGCAACGGTGGCTTCCAGCGCGCCGCCATCCGCCACTGCTGGCAGTTGCGGCGACTCGCCGATGAAACTGAAAGGTTGCTGCGGCGCCATGCTGCGGTAGGGCAGGGCAGCGGCACTTGCTGCCGGTGTGTCGGCTGCCGGCAGCGGGTAGGCTTCAAACAGGATGTTGTCAAGATCAGGAGTCGGATCAACCTGAGCGGTCAGCGGTGAGTGCCATAACGACAGCAGCAGAACCACACTGCTGGTGAGCAGGGTTGTTGCTGCAGGCCGTCGCATGGTGTGGTGCTCCGTTGGTGCAGTGGCTTATAGCGGTGAGTCGGGGAACATCAGCGAACGCCACATGTGCGCTGAGGGGCTGTTGTCGTAACCAAGACCTTCGGCCGGCTGCTTGAAGTGCTTGGCGATCAGATCGCGGAACGAATCCAGGCTGACCTTGGCGTTAGGGTCAAAGGCGTACAGATCGCTCACGGTTACTTCGCGGGCGGCGTAGTACCACTTGTGCTTCTTGGTCATTTCATGCGCTGCCTGCACATGCGGCGCTGGCACGTAGTCGTAACCGTACATGCGGCGATAGAGATCGGGATAGCTGTAGCCGGCGGCTTCATCAGCAAAGAAGCGCAGGGGCTGGTGGTAGCGAATGGCCCAGCTGGTGATCTCCGGCACATAGGGTTCATACATCTGGGCGCCGTAATAGCCGTGGTCAACCCGCATCAGCGATTGCACCGTGTCGTGCAGCAGGCAGGCAAGCACGATCTCGTCGGGCTGGCCGCGTTCGCGTGCCTTGTTGGCGCTCTGCAGGCAGTGGTTGCTGAACTGGCCGAAACGGGTCTCGAAAAAATCCACCAGCGTTGGTTTGGCCGGCATGTCCGGCAGCATCTTCATCTTGCCGGCCGGGTCGGTGCTGATGAACAGCCCGCCAACGCCGCGGCGATAGTGACGGGTGGTGATCTGGTCTTTCACCTGCGCTGCCGACGGGAATTCGCCGGCGCTGCCGCCGCCTTCGTCGTCGCCATCTGCCTGCGCGTGCAGTTTGTCTTCCATATAGTGTTCGAGCGCATCAGCGCGCGCGTCATGGCTCATAAGAGCGACAGCCGCCAGGCCGCCGAGTGACGCAAACAGTTCGCGCCGGTCGAGATTGATCATTTTCTTGTCCCCCTGCCTCAATGGTTTACAGCTTTCGCTGGGTGTTGTTTTGCCTGCTCGTTTACCAGACCGGGTGCTGCGGTAGAACTTCCCGGCCTCTACATCATCTCTACATCATCAATACATCAATGATCCTGCTGGTGATGCTGCATCAACAGATCACCACCGAAATCACCACTCTTGCTGCGCCACACCGCGTGCACATGGTTGCCCATGCCCTGCACGAGATCGTATTCAAACCAGAAGTCCGGGCCTTCGAGCCGGTAGTAGTGCGGGTCGCCATCAGCGGTGCCACCGAACCAGACAAAGCGCAGCTCGTTGACATCGATCTGCTGCAGGTAGCTGCGCGAGATCTCCGGCCGGTACACGGTGACCACTTCGTCGAGTATGCGTTGCACCAGGTCTTTCTGCGCTGCTGTCAGCGTGCTCACGGTTATGCCTTGCGGCGCCTGGTGTTTCCAGTCGTCCCAGTTGGCGGCCGGCTTGTTGAGGTTGCCGGCGACGATGTCGAACGGTGGATCGCCGGCGGCAATGGCCACCGCGCGTTGTTGCTCGTCGAGTGCGTTGACCAGGGCAAAGCCGGCTTCATGCGCGCCGCGCTGGTTGCGGAAGCCGGCCAGCACGCCGTTGGGAATCTTGGCCGGCGAGGCGCCGAAGAAGGTGGGGGTTACGCTGACTTCGCCCGGCGCCACGCTGAAGTTGAGCGACAGGTGATGGCCTTCGAAGCGCCAGCCCCAGGCGGCGTCTGCTTTCGGTTCGCCAAAGAAGACGATGCTGTAGTTTTCGGTGCCGCGCGGAAAGCCGGTGGTTTCGGTGTCCTGCAGGATCTTTTCCATCTGCATCACCTGGATGGTGCTGAGATAACCCTTGGCGCTGAGCGCAGTGTTGAGCATGTTGTGCACGAGGTTGCGCTGCTCGGCTGTCATGTAGTCCAGCGGCAGGCCTTTGCGCAGATAGGGCCAGTACACATAGTTGGTGCGGGCAGCGTCGTCTGCGCCCAGCGCGGCCAGTTCGCGGCGGTTGTAGCCCACGGTGGTTTCGATATTGGTGACAGTGCCCATGGTGGCCAGCAGTGCCTGTGCAGCGCGTGTCATCTCGGCGCTGACGATTTGCAGCTCGCTGTTGGCGCTGGCATCGCCGGCATGATCGGCCAGTGCGATGCTGGTGGGCAGCGCCAGTGCAAACGCGATAGCACCAGCGAGACGGCCGGCTATAAGAAGGGTGGAGATTCGACTGCGCGGCATGAGGTTTTCTCTGTCGTCGTCTTTGGATTGGAGGCTGGAATCGAGCTCAAGTGTACCCCAGCAAATGAAAAATGATAGGCTGGCCCAACTGCCGTAAGGGTCTGAAATTCAGGCTTTTTTGTGCACGCTGCGGTCGGCAGCCATTTACAGAATTGCTGCAATAAAAATGAAAACAACGATGAGGACACTCATGGCCAACCGCCGCCAATTCCTGCAGCTGATCCAGCTGGGAACCGCCACCACGGCGCTCACTGCGTTTGCCGCGCCGTTGGCGGCAATGCCGGTGCTGGACGCTACCCAGCCCTTGTTCAAATTTGTTTACGACAGCCGCCACCGCGCCAGTGCCCAACTTGCTAGCGGGATGGCCGTTGCCCTGGGCGCAGATCATCTGCACGCCATGCAGGGCGACATTACGCCCTTCTGGTACGGCGAACTGCAGCAGCTTTGGCAGCAACAAGCGCTGGCGGTGGCCGGGCTTACCGAAGCCGGCCCGCTGTTCTGTTTGCAGCAGCTGGCGCCGCAGTATGGTTTGCGGGTGGTGTGGCAGCAGGAGATGCGCAGTGCTGAAGGTGCAACGCTGGTGTCGTGGATCATTGCGCCAGCGCGCAGCGCGGTAAGCGGCCAGAAGCAGGCTCAGGAGGGCAGAAATGCGTAACCCGATGGCAGTGTTACTGATGGCACTGGCGGCAGCGCCGCATGGCGTGAACGCACAGGATCTTGCGCACGGCAAAGCGGTGTACGACCTCTGGTGTGCGCCGTGTCATGCGCCGGGCCGCAAACATCCCGGCACCCAGGCGCTCGACATAGTCTACAAAGGTGAGAAGCCGGGTTCGCTGGAACAGCGGCTCGATCTCACACCCGAACTGGTTGCCACCTTTGTGCGCACAGGCGTGTCCATCATGCCGTTCTTCCGCAAAACCGAAATCAGCGACACCGATCTTGCCGATCTTGGCGCGTGGTTGTCGAAGCCTCTCGAACGCTAAACGGAATATCCATGTCAGCACCTGTCATTTACATCCCGCACGGCGGCGGCCCGATGCCGCTGCTCGGCGATGCCAACCACACCAGTCTCATCAGGTTCCTCAAGTCCTTGCCGCAGCGCTTCGCCACACCCAAGGCCATCGTGCTGATCAGCGCGCACTGGGAAGAATCGCAAGCCACCGTCTATGCCGGCGCCGCGCATCCGATGCTGTTCGACTACTACGGCTTTCCGCCCGA
>CAISOD010000230.1 GCA_903887045.1 uncultured Gammaproteobacteria bacterium
GATCTCCGTGCCGCGCCCTACGATGCGCAATTGAGCGAAGCCTGGCTGGGCCTTGGCACCGCGCTGCAAACGCTGGAACAACACGAGGAAGCCATCGAGGCACTCGGCAATGGCATGCAGGCCTTGCGCATCAGCAACGGCCTTGTGGACCCACAGCAGATCCCGCTATTGCAGCAACAGCTCGCATCGTACGAAGCCCTGCAGCAATGGGAAGCCCTGGATGCTGCCTATCACCTGATCAATTACATTGCGCAGAAGCAATACAGTGCCGGTACGCAACCCCGCTTCGAGGCCCTGCTGCAGCTCGGCCGCTGGAAACTCAAAGCAGCCAGCGAACACCTGCTCGCGGGTGCGCTGGATGAAGCTGCCGTGGCGGCCGAACTTTACCGCAAAGAAATTGGCCACCTGCAAACGACTGGCACTGACAACAAGACCCAGCTCGCCACCTATTATCTGGAACTCGCCGCCGCTGAATACGTACAGGTGGAAGCGATCAACCAGCAGCCGCTGTCCAACTTCGAAACCAGCACCCGTTCCAGCACCACCCAGATGCAGTGTCAGACGGTCCGCCTGGCTGACGGCAGGGTGTCGCAGATATGTACGACGGTTGAGGTACCCAATATGAACGGCTACCTGCTTTCATCACAACGCAAAGGCCAGGAACTCAGTATGCATCTGGAGGCCATGCGCGCGGCCGTGATGGACGGCTACTACGCGCTGCAGGATGCCAGTGTGGCGCCGGAGCAACGCAATACATTGCTGCCGGAGATGCAGCGGCTGACCGGCGAATACAACAAATTCATGCAAGAGAACGGCAGCGCCGACAACCCCAGACTGCAACGCTGATCCACGCAAACACGAATGGAGCTTGCCCCTGCTCTTCATTACACTGGCGCACCGAAGCGCGCTGCACCCAGCGTAGCCACGGCCAAGTGGGACACGTGACACCAATAATGAAAACAACACAATCCATCCGCCGCTGTTTCATCAAAGCCCTTGCCGCCTCCCCTGTATTGGCCCTGGCGGGCTGGCCTGCCAGCGGTATTGCGGCTGATGCTGCGCTGCAAGCCCGCAAAATCACTGACAAGCTCACCTTGATCAGCGGCGCAGGCGGCAACGTGGTGCTGTTCAAGGGCAGCGATGGACTCACATTGGTCGATAGCGGCATGCAAACCAGCAGTGCTGAACTTTTGGCTCTGATTGATGAACTCACCAACAAGAGTTCTATCAGCCGGGTCTTCAACACCCACTGGCACGAAGACCATACCGGCGGCAACGAGGTGCTGCATGCGCGCGGCGCGCGGATACTGGCGCACGAAAATACGCGCTTGTGGCTGGGCGCCGAATTCGATGTGTACTGGCGCAACCAGAGCCACCAACCCCGGCCGCGGGAAGCAATGCCGGAGCTTACCTGGTACACCAGCGGCTCACTTGATGCCGGTGGCGAACTGCTGCAATACAGCCACTACCCACAAGCCCATACCGATGGCGATATCACGGTTTTTTTTCCAAACGACAATGTGCTGGTTGCGGGCGGATTGCTGGCCAACAAACGCTACCCTGTGTGCGATATTGCAACCGGCGGCTGGATCGGCGGCCTGTTGAAAGCCAACGAGGCCATGCTGGCACAGATCAACGACAGCACCGTGCTCATTCCCGACAGCGGCGCGCCGCAGACCAAGGCTGATCTGCAAGCGCAATACGACATGCTCAACGACCTTTACACCCAAATGAAGGCGCTGACGCAGCAGGGCTTCAATGGCAAGGACATGCTGAACGACAGACTCACTGCAAAATACGATGCGGTATTCGGCGACCCGGAAGAGTTCGTGCTGGAAACCTATCGCGGCATGTGGGCGCATACCTACGACATGGGGGGATTCATCTGATGGCGAAGACAATTCGACATTCCATACTGGGTGCCACGCTGCTGGCTGGCTTGCCATTCCACGGAGTGCTGGCGGCCGAGCAAAGTGACGCCGAAGCGTTGCGTGCCGTGGAAGATCAATGGTCGCTGCTCGACAGCTACTGCGTGGATTGCCACAACACCGAAGACTGGGCCGGCAGTCTTGCCTTCGATACGCTCACTACCGCCGACATCGCCGCCAACACGGCAACCTTCGAATCAGCGATACGCAAACTTCGTGGCCGGCTGATGCCGCCGCCCGGCAATGACAGGCCCGCCGAGAGCACTATCAACAGTTTTGTCGCCAGCATGGAAGGCTATATTGATTCTCTGGCCGCCTCCCACAGCGGCAACCCGGGCCACATCGCCGTCCACCGGCTGAATCGAAAGGAATACGCCCATGCAATAGAGGACCTGCTGGCAGTAAAGGTGGATGCGGAGTCGTTGTTACCGCCTGACACGGCCAGCGATGGTTTCGACAACGTGGCCAACGTGCTGCAGGTGTCGCCGAGTTTCCTTGAGCAGTATCTGCAGGCTGCGCGTGCAATCAGTATTCTCGCTGTCGGTGAAGCCGCACCAGCGCCCGATGTGGCCAGCTTTGAAGCACCGAGTCTCGCCAGCCAGTATCGTCACGTTGAAGGCCTGCCGCTTGGCACCCGCGGTGGTTTTGCCACAGATCACTATTTCCCGGCCGACGGGGAATACCAGTTCGCCATCGAGATCGCCTCACAGGAAGGCTCGCTGCAGCGCTCCTATCCGACCTGGTGGCTTGAATCGGAACACCGCTTCCTGCTGACGATCGATGGCGTAGAAGTGTATTCCGCCACGCTTGGCGGCAAGGCTGATGAAGAAGCCGTTGATCGTGCGCAAACACCGGCCATTACCGAAATCCAGAACCGCTTTGCCAACATTGCAATCCCGGTTACGGCA
>CAISOD010000231.1 GCA_903887045.1 uncultured Gammaproteobacteria bacterium
ACGCCAATGGCGAAAAAGTCGGCCCGGTGATGCAGAGCCTGTACGACACACTCTGCCAGATCCAGAAAGGCGAGCGCGCTGATCGCTTTGGCTGGACGCAGCAAGTCAAAGTCTGACTTTCTATCGCAGGAGCCCATTTTTCGACGTTTTGCGCTGGCGCCGATAGCTTGCGCTCCCCGGTGCGTTCGCTCGCTTCCGCTCCTCACGAATCACCGGCTCGCCGCGATCGGCTTGTCAGCATTCGTGCTGGAAATGGGCTCTCGCATTATTCAGTGAGAGGTCACTTTGCTTCTCCGCGTTAAGACGGTTTTGGAAGTCGGAGTCACTTGCATCGCGGGTCAAAGACAGCCGCGGCGAGCGATTGCCGCGTGAGGAGCGGGAGCGAACGAAAGCGGAAAACGGGAGCGCAAGCGGCTGTCATCAGCCAAGCCCCCGAGTGGGTCCGACCGGCTTCGATCTCAACCGTAAAATCCATCCCCACAACGATCCCTGATTTGACTACGACGCCATTTTCCGTGCTTTAATGCCGCCCCTCTTCGGCAGCCCCGGCCACAAGCCGGTGTGAACTGCTTCGTAATGGTCTGATTTTAATAGAGAAAATTAGAGGCAATGGCCAAAAATCTCGTGATCGTCGAGTCGCCGGCGAAAGCAAAAACCATCAACAAGTACCTCGGCAAGGACTTCATCGTGAAGTCCTCGATCGGTCATATTCGCGATTTGCCGGTCAGTGGCAGCGGGGAGGGCGTGGATACCAAAGCCCGTGCCGTGGCTGCCGCTGAGACCCGCAAGCTGGGCGGCGCGCAAAAAGTATTACATAAGGCCCGCAAGGCCAAAGAACAGCTGGTCGCCCGCATGGGCATCGACCCCGACAAGAAGTGGAAGGCCAACTACCAGATTCTGCCTGGCAAAGAAAAAGTTGTCAGTGAATTGAAGAAGCTGGCGCAGGGTTCCGACACCATCTATCTCGCGACTGACTTGGATAGAGAAGGGGAGGCCATTGCCTGGCACTTGCAGCAGTCTATTGGTGGTGATCCGTCGCGTTACAAGCGGGTGGTATTCAACGAGATCACCAAGAAAGCCATCGAAGCCGCCTTTGCCAAACCGGGCGAGCTCGACCTGAAGCATGTTGAAGCCCAACAGGCGCGCCGCTTCCTCGACCGCGTAGTGGGCTTCATGGTGTCGCCGCTGTTGTGGGCGAAAGTCGCGCGCGGATTGTCGGCGGGTCGTGTGCAATCGGTCGCCGTGCGCTTGCTGGTGGAGCGTGAGCAGGAAATCCGCGCTTTCGTGCCGGAAGAATACTGGGAGCTGTACGCCAACCTGCTGCCGGCAAAACTGAAAGCTGCTCTGAAGTTCCAGGTGGCCACCCACAAGGGCAAGGAGTTCAAACCGGTCAATGAAGCGCTGACGCAAGCGGCGATGGCCGAGTTGCAGAAAGCCGCCTATGCCGTTACTGCGCGTGAAGACAAACCCACCAGCTCGAAGCCACGTGCACCGTTCATTACCTCGACACTGCAGCAGGCGGCGTCAACCCGCCTCGGCTTCAGCGTGAAGAAAACCATGATGATGGCGCAGCGTTTGTACGAAGCCGGCTTCATCACCTACATGCGTACCGACTCGACGCACCTCAGTGCTGATGCCGTCACTGCGGCGCGCGATTACATTGAAACCAGCTTCGGCAAAAAATATCTGCCGGAAAAGCCCATCCACTACAGCAGCCGCGAAGGTGCGCAGGAAGCGCACGAAGCGATCCGTCCGTCTGATGTGCGCGTGACCGAAAATTCATCGGTATTGAACGCGCTCGAACGTGATGCCGTGCGCTTGTACAACCTGATCTGGCAGCAGTTCGTGGCGTGCCAGATGATGCCGGCACGCTATACCAGCACCAATATCGACGTCACTGCCGCCGACTACGGCCTGCGCATCAAGGGCCGCATCATGGAGTTCGACGGTTACACCCGCGTGTTCCCGTCGCGTGATGAAGAAGATGTGGTGCTGCCGGACCTGAAAGTAGGTGAGGTATTGAAACTGCAGCAACTGGATCCGGTGCAGCATTTCACCAAGCCGCCGGCACGTTACACCGAAGCCTCGTTGGTGAAGGAACTGGAAAAACGCAGCATCGGTCGGCCATCCACCTATGCTGCGATCATCTCGACCATCCAGGAACGTGGCTACGTGAAGCTGGAAAACCGCCGCTTCTACGCGCTCAAGATGGGCGACATCGTTACCGAAAGGCTGGTGGAAAACTTCCAGGAGCTGATGGACTACGACTTCACCGCCAACATGGAAAACAGCCTCGACGACATTGCCCAGGGCAACAAGAACTGGCTGAGCGTGCTGGACGATTTCTACAAGAAGTTCACGCAGCAACTGGAGAAGGCGCACGGCGACGACGGCGGCATGCGGGCCAACGACCCGACCGATACCGACATTAAGTGCCCCGCTTGTGGTCGCTACATGCAGATTCGTACCGGTGCCACCGGTGTTTTTCTTGGCTGCTCCGGTTATGCCTTGCCGCCGAAAGAGCGCTGCAAATCGACGCTGAACCTGATCAGCGGTGACGAAGCCATCAGCGTGGATGCCGATGATGAAGCCGAATCGCGCCTGCTGATCAAGAAGCACCGCTGCAAAATCTGCGACACCGCGATGGATTCGTATCTGCTCGATGAGAAGCGCAAGCTGCATGTGTGCGGCAACAATCCGCACTGCCCGGGATTTGAAGTAGAAAACGGCAGCTACAAGATCAAGGGCTACGACGGCCCGACGCTCGACTGCGACAAGTGTGGCAGCCAGATGCAGCTGAAGACCGGCCGCTTCGGCAAGTACTTCGGCTGTACCAATGCCGACTGCAAGAACACCCGCAAACTGCTGCGGAGTGGCGATGCTGCTCCGCCGAAGATGGATGTGGTGTCCATGCCCGAATTGAAGTGCCAAAAGGTGGATGACTTTTATCTGCTGCGCGACGGTGCTTCGGGTCTGTTCCTCGCTGCCAGCAAGTTTCCGCGCAACCGCGAAACCCGCGCACCGCTGATCAGTGAGCTGATTCCGCACAAGGACGAGATAGATCCGAAATACCACTACCTGCTGACGGCACCGAAAAAGGATCCCGACGGGAACCCGGCCGTACTGCGCTTCAGCCGCAAGACGCGTGAGCAGTATGTGCAGAGCGAACTCGACGGCAAGCCTAGTGGCTGGTCGGCTTGGTTCGAAAACAGCAAGTGGAAAGTGCATCCTGCAAAAGAGAAGAAATAGACTCTTTGGTGACTGCCCCCCCGCTTTGTGTTTGTGGAGCTGCTGCAGCCACCCTGGCGGGGATGCTTCCAACCCTCACCCTTTGCCGCATTACCGGACCGTAACAGTCAATTCTGCTCTTCAAGGGTTGACAAGACTTTGTAGCTCGACCGAAGCTTCGATAGCTCGCCAATAAAAAATCAGGACAACGCCGTTTGTCCATAAATCGAGGAGAGTTCCGCATGCGTTTGTTACCACACCACCCCTATTTTTCCCGTCAAACCCTGGCAGCAGCAGTGGCCGGCTCAATGGTTGTCCTGTCGTCGCCATTGGTGGCGCAGGAACTGGAAGAGATCACTGTCACAGCCGAACGGCGCGAGTTGCGGCTGCAGGACACTCCCATCTCCATCATGGCCTACAGCGGCGAAAAGCTGGAAGCGTTGGGAATCGATGACATGTTCGAGCTGGCCACCAATGCGCCCAACCTCGACATCAAGGGCTCGCGCGGTACCGGCAATACCTCACCGATCTTCCAGATCCGCGGCATTGGCGGTGCCAGTGGCGCCACCGGCGAACGCAGTGTCGGCTTCTACGTAGACAATGTGTTCATGCCGCGCACAACCGGTCCGGTCATGCGGGTGCCTGACGTGGAGCGGATCGAGATATTGCGGGGTCCGCAGGGAACCTTGTTCGGACGCAACAGTACCGGCGGCGCGATCCGCGTATTCTCGAAAAAGCCTACCCAGGAACGTGATGCTTATCTCCGTGTCACCGGCGGCAACTTCAACCACCTTGATGTCGCCGGCATGATCAATCTTCCACTCGGCGAAACCACTGCCTTGCGGGTACAAGCCGCATCACTGGAGCAAGACGGATTCGTGCGGCGTGGTCCACAGATGCTGGGCAGCAACGATGACATTTTTGTGCGGGCACAACTGGCGTGGGAGCCGACCGAAGATTTGCAGGTCAATTTCGGTGTGATGTACACGGATTCCTATTCGACCGGCAGCCCCACCGATATGACACAGTTCAATATGAATCCAGTGTGTCCGCTTAACCCATCCGACACCACCTTCTGTCTGCAGGGCAACTATGCCGACTGGGTGTCTGATTTCCTTCAGCAATCAGGCCAGCCACGCTTGAGCAACAACGATCCGCGTCTGGTAGCCGATGATTTCGCAATGCCGAGCTGGTGCTTTCTGGACGGACCGAATCCGGATTGGGAAGACATGTGCGAACAATGGAACACTGCTGACTACAAACAGGCAGACATCAATCTCAGTTGGACCCTGTCGGAGACAGTGACTTTGCAGTCAACCACGGGTGTGGCGGAATTCACCAGCAGTGGTGTGAGTGATTGGCAGTTGATGGGCATGGAATTCAGGCCCTCCGGCGTTTACTCCGATACCTTCTACCAGGAACTGCAGCTGAATTTTGCATTGTTTGATGGCCGCCTTGATTTTGTGACCGGCGCAAACTACTTCCAGGAGGATTCCGGTACTCCACGCGAGGCCTTGTACCAGGCAATTGGCTCAAGCGTTTTCAATGCCACCACTGGCGGCACGGCGTTCGGCAATCTCTGGGGTTGTGCCGGCGCCGGCACCACACCACCGCTTTGCAGTACTGCGCAGCCACGGCTGCGGGTAACAGGCGATGGCCTGACGCAACAGGATGCTACTGCCTATGGTTTGTTCGCCAATGCCACGTGGCACATAAACGAGCAGTTCAATCTGACCATGGGTGTCCGCAAGTCCTGGGATGAAAAAGAACTTACCAGCACTTTGTATGCGTCCGACAATTTCATACCCCAGACCGGAGGTGCGACATCGATATCTGCCAGTGACGACTGGAGCGAGCCCGACTGGCGCACCACGCTGGACTGGCATGTCACCAATGATGTGATGGTGTACCTGACTGCGTCGAAGGCCTTCCGCTCCGGCACTTTCTCGGTGCCGGCAGCACTGGCTCCAGCAGGTCCGAGAACCTATTCGCTGCGTCCACCACTTGCCGCCGTTCCACCTGAATTCCTTCGCAACAACGAGATCGGAGTGCGCTCGGAATGGTTCGACAACCGCTTGCGCATCAATGCCACCTACTACCGCATGGACTTCACCAACCGTCAGGGCGCGAGCGCGGTGCAGGATGCAACCCAACCGACAGGCTTCATCATCCAGCTCGTCAATCAGGGCGATGTGGATCTGTGGGGCACCGAGCTGGAAGCCATGCTCGCGGTCACCGACAATTTGAGTCTGGAAGCTTCCGCTGGTTGGGCCGACTATGAGTTGTCCAATGCGTGTATCAACAACGGGCCTTACTTGTTCCCGCCGCCGATGGACAGCAGCTGGAACTTTGGCGGCAGCTATAACTTCGACGCGACCGGTGGCAGTTATCTGCTTACTGTTACCAACTCGCACACCGGCCCGATGCAGACGCATCCGGGTGGTTTCACGGCCGAAGAAAATGCCCGCTACAACTGTGGCGCTTTCGCCGGCACCTTCATTGATTCGCGTTATCAGGTGCCGAGCTACGATCTTGTCAACGCATCACTGCGTTTCACACCGAACGAGGGACCGTGGATGGCGTCGCTGTATATCAACAACCTTACCGA
>CAISOD010000232.1 GCA_903887045.1 uncultured Gammaproteobacteria bacterium
GGCATTTATTGCCATTCCAATCGGAGTTTCTGCTGCGCTCTATCTCGAAGAATTCTCGAAAAAAGGCCGATGGGCCACGCTGATTGAGGTGAATATCGCCAACCTCGCCGGCGTACCGTCTATCGTATACGGCATTCTCGGACTTGCCATCTTCGTGCGCTTTTTTGCACTGGAACGCAGTTTGATCAGTGGCGCACTCACGATGAGCCTGCTGATCCTGCCCGTGATCATCATCGCCAGTCGCGAATCCATCAAAATGGTGCCGATGAGTATTCGCTATGCGGCGCTGTCGCTCGGCGCCACCCGCTGGCAGACGACCTGGGCGCATGTGTTGCCCTCCGCCTTTCCGGGCATCATGACCGGTGTGATCCTGGCGCTGTCACGTGCTATCGGTGAAACCGCACCACTGATCCTGATCGGCGCTGCCTCCTTCATGGCCTTCCTTCCAACAGGACCGATGGATTCATTCACGGCGCTGCCAATCCAGATTTACAGCTGGGTGTCGCGTCCGCAACGTGAGTTCCATGAACTGGCCGCCGCCGGCATCCTGGTGTTGCTCGCCGTACTGCTGTTGATGAATGCCACCGCTATCTATATCCGCAACAAAACCGAAAAGAGACTGAAATAATGGCCCTAGTCGACACTGCCGATGCAGCGGCAGACAAGAAGAAGGCGCAGGAAGCCGTCCTCGATCTGCAAGAGGTGAGTGTTCTCTATTCGGGCAAAGCCGCCGTCAAGAAAGTGTCCTGCACTGTCTGGCGCAATCGCATTACGTCCATCATCGGCCCATCCGGTTGTGGCAAGAGTACGCTGCTGCGCTCGCTCAACCGCATGAATGATTTCGTCGATGGCGTCACCATCGAAGGCAAGATCCTGTTCGCCAACCAGAACCTGTACGGCGACGAAGTAGATCCGGTTGAAGTGCGCCGCCGTATCGGCATGGTGTTCCAGAAACCGAACCCATTCCCGAAAACGATTTACAACAACATCTCTTGGGGCCCCAGCATCAACGGCTACAGCGGCTCGATGGATGAACTGGTTGAACGCTCGCTGCAACAAGCGGCGCTGTGGGAAGAAGTGAAAGACCGTTTGCAGGATTCCGCCCTCAACCTGTCGGGCGGCCAACAACAGCGTTTGTGCATCGCGCGCGCTCTGGCGATGGAGCCGCAGGTACTGTTGATGGATGAACCCTGCTCTGCGCTTGACCCGATTTCCACCGCGCATATTGAAGACTTGTTGTTTGAACTGCAGTCGCGCTACACGATCGTGATCGTGACCCACAACATGCAGCAGGCGGCCCGTGTTTCGGACTACACTGCTTTCATGGAAATGGGCCATCTGATTGAGTTCGGCGAGACCGACCAGATATTTACCCGCCCGGAGAAAAAGCGGACGGAAGAGTATGTCACCGGTCGCTTTGGTTGAGATGGTCGTTCGTTTTGGTTAACTGACGGAAGCCTCTATGTCTTTGCATTTGATTCGTGATCTGGAAGCACTCAAGAAAGAACTGCTGCAACTTGGCAACCTGGTGGAATATGCGATCGACAGTGCCATTCTGGCGCTGCACAACCGCGAAACCACGCTGGCCGACCGCGTGCTGCAGATCGAACTCGAGATCAACGAGAAGGAAGTGTTGATCGAGGAAGAGTGTCTGAAAATGCTGGCACTCCATCAGCCAGTGGCGGTGGATCTGCGCTTCATTGTCGCGGTGCTGAAAGTGGACAACGATCTCGAACGCATGGGCGATTTCGCCAAGAACATTGCCAAACGCGCGCTTGATCTTGCCCACCTGCAGCCGGTGCCGGTTTTCCCCGAGTTTGTAGTTGAGCTGCCGGACCTGGTGCGCACGATGGTGCGCAAGTCGCTTGATTCGCTGGTGACACTTGATGTTGACCTGGCCCGCAGCATCATCAAGATGGACAAGCGCGTCGACGAGATCAACGCCAAGATGTATCTGGAAGTACGGCGCCTGATTACCGAGGACGTCACCCGCACCGAGGCCGCACTGAACCTGTTGTCATGTTCGCGCCACATGGAACGTATTGCAGACTTGAGCACCAACATCGCCGAAGACGTGTTGTTCATGGTGGAAGGCAAGGTCATGCGCCATATGGGGTAGAATCCCCGGGTATGACGCCAACACTCCGTTTGAAAGCTCTCGCGCTTGCCATCGGCATCACAGGTCTTGTGGCTTGTACTACACCGGCTGACGACCGCCTTTCCTCCTCCGCCACGGCTACGGCGGGATCCGCCGCCGCTGAAGCTTTGGCGGGAGCGCCTTCGGCCCAAGCTGTCATCGCTACTTATGTCGCCATCGCCCAGGCGAGTTATGGGGATGCTTTACTGACGGCACGCGAGCTTTCCACTGCTATCGACACCTTTCTGGCACAGCCTTCGGAGGCCACGCTGAACGCTGCGCGTGAAGCCTGGCGCAAGGCACGCATTCCCTACATCCAGACCGAAGCCTTCCGCTTCGGCAATGCGGCGGTAGACGAATGGGAACCGCGCGTCAATTCATGGCCGCTGGATGAAGGCCTGATCGACTACGTGGCCGACAGCTACGGCAGCGAATCCGACAACAACTTCTTCTACACCGCCAACATCATCGCCAACCCGGTGGTCGATATTGGCGGCATCAGCGTGGATGCCAACAACATCACCCCCAATCTGCTGGCGGAGATGCTGCATGCCATTGACGGGGTTGATGCCAACGTAGCCACCGGCTACCACGCCATCGAGTTCCTGCTGTGGGGCCAGGATCTGCATGGCACTGCACCGGGCGCCGGTGAACGTCCGTGGACCGACTACGATGTCGCCAGTTGTACCAACGGCAACTGCGATCGCCGCCGCGCCTATCTGGCAGCGGCCATGCAACTGCTGGAGAGCGATCTCGACGAAATTACCCAGAGCTGGCAAACCGGCGGTGAAGTCTATGAACAGCTGATGGCCAAGGGCGAGAATGGCGGTCTCGCCACCATGCTGACCGGTATGGGCTCACTGGCCTATGGCGAACTGGCCGGCGAACGCATCCGCCTCGGCTTGCTGCTGCATGATCCGGAAGAAGAGCAGGACTGCTTTTCCGACAACACGCTGTGGTCGCATTACTACGATGTGCAGAGCATCCATAACGTATACCGCGGCCGCTATACCCGTGTGGATGGCAGCGTAGTGCAAGGTGCCAGCCTTGAAGCCATGCTGCGCGCCAACGCGCCGGTCGAACATGCCGAAATGAGTGCCAGGGTGGAATCCACCGAACTGGCGATGACCGCGCTGGTTGAGCAGGAATCGCCGTATGACGTGCTGATTGCCGCTGGCAACAGCAAGGGCGAAGCACTGATCAATGCGGTGGTTACCGCACTGATAGAAGAAACCAACACCATCGAAAAAATCATCAATGTGCTCGACTTGCAGAATGTCAGCATTGAAGGCTCTGACAGCCTGCCTGCTGTCAATCAGTAGCTTCACCAGCGGCTTCGCGTCGGCGCAGGATTTCAGCGCACTCGATATCGCTGCCGGCAAGGCTCTGTTCGACAAGAACTGGGTCAGCGCGCCGGCCTCCACCCAGGCTTCCGACGGGCTCGGCCCTTACTATGATGCGCGTTCGTGTGCGGCCTGCCATCCTGCCGGCGGCCGGGGGGCATTCCCGGATTCACTGACGCAGGTGATCGACGATCCGGTTTACGGAGCACAGCTGCAAGGTCATGCCATTGCCGGTTTGGCGGCAGAGGCGGACTTCCAGCGCACACTCTCCCATCAAGGCTCTTTGCGACTGCCGCCGGCGCTGGCAGGAACCTGGCTGTTTGAACTGGTAGCAGAACAAACCCTGGGAGACCTGGCCGATCCGGCTGACACCGATGGCGACGGCATCAGCGGCCGACAGGCCGGGCGCTACGGCAACAAAGCCGATACCGCCACGCTGGCACAGCAAATCGGCAAGGCTTTCAGCCTCGACATGGGGCTGGGCAACTCGTTCTTCCCCTCATCCCATGGCGACTGCACCGAGGCCCAAGTGGCCTGCCGCGAGCTGCCGGCCGGGGCGGGCGCCGGGGAAACCGAAGTGACCGACCAGGTAATCGGGCTGCTGGCAAGGTGGCTGCGCAGCCTGCCATCGCCGACGACCACTGCCGCCATCGACCCGCTGTTCACCGAGTTTGGCTGCAGCGCGTGCCACGTGCCGGCGCTGCCCATGCCTGCCGGTGCGCTGCAGGGCTGGACCGACCTGCTGCTGCACGACCTCGGCCCCGGCCTTGCTGCTGACCTCCCCACCAGCAGTAATGCGGTTGCCGCAACGCCAGCTGAATGGCGCACTGCACCGCTGTGGGCGCTGGGTTCGCGTACGCATTACCTGCACGATGGCCGCGCAGACTCGATTGCAGCCGCCATTTCGTGGCATGCCGGCGAAGCCGAAGCCAGCCGGCTTGCGTATGAATCAGCAACAAAATTACGGCAAGGACAGTTGCTGGCCTTCCTGCAAGGCCTATAATCCAAATGCGAATGATTATTGATTCCCGGTTGCCCTCCATGACCCGCTCTCGCTTGATTCCGACCCTGTGCCTGCTGACCGGCTGCCTCGTTGCCAGCCCGCTGCTGCAGGCGCAGAACACTGACTGGACCCCGCTGAACCTGGCGATGACGGATGCCGTGGTGATCCCGGCCTATGAGCGCTTTGCCGCTGCCACAGCGCCACTCGCGCGCAATGCTGCAGGCTTCTGCGCCGCTATTGATGCGGACTCACTGGCCGCCTTGCAGCAGGACTTCAGCGCCGCCTATGACGGTTGGCAGGGAGTGCAGCATATCCAGTTCGGCCCCATCACCTGGTTCAACTGGAATTTCCGCCTGCAGTTCTGGCCTGACGACAAAGGCACCGGCGCCCGCCAGCTTGATGCATTGCTGGCGACAGCCGACCCCGCAGTGCTGGTGCCGGAAGCCTTCGCCCAACAAAGCGTGGGGGTACAGGGTTTTCCCGCACTGGAACGCCTGCTCTTCAGCGATGACAGTCTGGTCGCGCTGCAAAACGAGCCGTACCGTTGCCAGACAGTACAGGCGATAAGCCGCAATCTCGATGACATTGCCAGTGGAGTGGCGCAACGCTGGCGCGATGAATTCCGCACCACCGTAGCCAATGCCGATGAGCGCGGTTTTTTTGAAAGCGCCGAAGACGCCACCATCGACTACCTGAAAGCCGTGGTCGAAAGCGTGCGTCGCATCCAGCAACAGAAAGTGCAGCCCGTGCTCGGCGACAACCAGGCCGCTGCGCGCGAACGCCGCGCTGAAGCATGGCGCATGGATCGTTCGGTGCAGCACATGCGCACCAATGTCGCTGCGCTTGCTGCACTGTTCAATGATTCAGCGCCGGCACTCAGCAGTGTGCTGCAGCCGGCCGACCTGCCCAACATCCAACAAGCCTTTGCCACGCTGCAGCAGCATCTTGCTGATGCGCCCGATTCGATGAACACCGCGATAACGACAGCAGAAGGTTATGCCGCATTCAAACAGGTGGATGCTGATCTTGATGCGCTGTTCGAACTGCTTGAAGCCGGTGTGAAAGGCACCGATCTCTATCTGGGCTTCAACAGTCTGGATGGTGATTGATAGGACCCCCAGTCCTGCTCTAACCCCAACCAACCCGAATACTTGCCATGAAAACCCACGTTGACCGCCGCCAGTTCCTCGCCCTCAGCGCCTTGCTGCTGAGCCCGGCTGCGCGCGTGCTGGCGGTGGGTGATGCTGCAGCCACTCCTCTGTTGCTGACTGCCGCTTCCACCCGCGCCGACGAGCATTTTCTGGTTGGCTTCCGCCACGACGGCGCTGCGTTTCATCCGGTATTCAAGCTGCCATTACCGGAGCGCGGCCATCATGTGGCAGTGCAAGCCGAGCGCGGTTTCTTCGTGTCGATAGCGCGGCGTCCCGGCACCACGCTGGTACTGGCCGAGCTTGCAACCGGCAAATTGATACGCGAAATCCGTGCACCGGCGGATCGCCACTTCTACGGCCACGGCGTGTTCTCGGCTGATGGCGAATGGTTTTACACCACGGAAAACGCTTTCGAGGACAGCAGCGACGCCAGTGGCCGACTGGTGGCGTGGCGTGTCAGCGGCGCCGGCAGCGATGCCACGCTCGAACGCGTGCACGACTGGCCGAGCTACGGCGTTGGCCCGCATGAATTGTTGTTGATGCCGGAGGGCAACACGCTGGCGATCGCCAATGGCGGCATCCGTACGCATCCGTCACATGATCGCGACATCCTCAATCTCGACACCATGCAGCCCTCACTCACTTACATTGATCGCAGGGATGGCAAACTGTTGGAACAGCAAGGTCTACCCGCTGAGTTCCATCAGTGCAGCATTCGTCATCTTGATGTCAGCGCGAACGGTACTGTAGTGCTCGGCATGCAATTCGAAGGCGAAGCCTTCATGACAGTGCCCTTGGTTGCGACCCACAAGCGTGGTGAAAATCTGCAACTTTTGCTGGCTCCGCCTGAGTTACAGCCACAACTGAACCAGTATGTTGGCGCGATCCGGTTCGCTGCTGACGGCCGCCATTTCGCGGCAACCTGCCCGCGCGGCAACCAGTTCACCGTGTGGGACAGCGAGACCGGCACCCTGGTGCATGCGCTGCGTGCGCGGGACAACTGCGGCGTCATCGCCAGCGACAAAGGCTTTGTCTACAGCACCGGCATGGGCACGGTGGCCGAGCTCGATTTGCAGAGCGGTAGCATCAGCGAGTTCGACGGCGCCGAACAACTGGACCTGCTGTGGGACAACCACCTGTGCAGTGGAGTGCCTGCGTGAAACATTCACTCGTACTGGCAGCGCTGCTCGCAAGCGCCAGCAGCGTTTACGCTGCCGATGACTCCCAGCGGCAAACCGCACTGGAAGACCTCGGCCGCGCGCTGTTCTTCGATGTGAATCTGTCGCTTGATCGTACCCAGAGCTGTGCGACTTGCCATGATCCGGCGCGCGCATTTAC
>CAISOD010000233.1 GCA_903887045.1 uncultured Gammaproteobacteria bacterium
AACTGCAGCGCAGCACCGGCCTTTATTACGATGGTGTCCGCGAGGCGCAGGCCAATGAACAGGCCTACGATGCAACAGCGCGCCAGCGATTGCTGGAGATCAGCAACAGACTTTGCAACCACACGGGGGCGAGGTGACTGGACGCTTACATTGATGCGATCGCCATGGGCGGGGTATCATGCCCACGGCTCAGATATTCAATTCGCACCGGAGGCTGACACTATGGATACAGAAAACCTGACAGTGGAACTGCCAGCCAGCGTTATTGAGCAGTTGAAAGCGGCAACGGGTAAGCGCACGGCGCGCGCAGCCATCGTTAAAATCGCAAGTGAGCGCGAGTACACCCTGCGCAGCAATGGCGACAAGGTGTTTGCCAATGCCCAGGCCGCAGGCCGTTATCTGGACGCCAAGTTCAAACGCAAGTGAGGGACGGTCGTGACATGGAAACTGGTCTTTCGTAAACGTTTTGATCATGACCTTGACCGCCTGCGAGATTTGCGCGGCTCAGCCTTTGATCTGGAAGGCTTGAAATATGCCTTAGCCTTTCTGGCGGAAGGTAAACCACTCCCCAAGGAATTCAGCGACCATGAACTCAAGAATGACTGGGCTCATCGTCGGGAATTTCACCTGGCAGGCGATGACTTGGTCATATATCAGCGTAAGCCGCGGCTGCAGGAAGTCGTGCTGCTCCGAGCTGGTACGCACAAAGAGTTATTTCGCAAGCGTGCTCGCAGTAACAGGAAATAGCCTTACTCTTTCTTCAGCGTCGCCAAGTAGGCGATCACCTCTCTGCGCTTGACGTCGTCCGGGATCAGCATCGGCATGAAGGTGCCGGGCACCATCGCCATTGGGCTTGTCAGGAATTTGTCGAGGGTCTCCACAGTCCAGGTGAGCCCGGAGGCCTTGAGGGCAGGGGAGTACTTGCCGAAATCCGGCTGGCTGCCGGCCGGGCGGCCGACCAGCCCCAGCATGTTGGGGCCCTCGTTGGGACCGCCGGTCTTCTGGGTGGAATGGCAGACGTTGCACATGGTGTTGAAGGTCGCCTTGCCATTCTCGATAGACGGGCTGGAGTCTGCAGCCACACACAGCATGGGGGCCATGAATGCAGCGGCGACTACAAGAACAGAGAAAAGGCGAAATCCGGACATTGACAGCTGACTCCACAGGCTCAAAGCCTGCATCGATAGTTCGTTGGCGCAGTTTAACAAACCTGTTTTGCGGATGGGCCATTTCCTCTGGCCAATACCCCCATTCATACTTTTTGCTTTCACTTTCCTTTCGTGTATTTCATGCATAGCATCGCTTACGCTTGGCTGAATTGAGCCATGCCACTGTTTGGATGCTCAACCCCGGGAGCCAAAAAAACATGACAAGCAAATCTCGCGTCCGCTTTCTTTCACTTGTTCTGCCACTGTGTGCGCTGCTCAGCGGCCACGCCAACGCCCAGGGCTCACTCTGGTCCGATCCTGCCACCTGGCCCGGCAACAAAGTGCCCGCCGCCGGCGAGCAGGTCACCATTGCCAGCGGCAAGGATGTGATCCTTGACGTCAGCCCACCGCCCCTGGGCGGCATCACGATCAGCGGCAAACTCACCTTCGCCGACAACGCTGATCTGGAACTGAACACCGAATGGATCATGCTGCACGGCGAGCTGCAGATTGGCACCGAAGCCAAACCCCACACCCACAAGGCCACTATCACCCTCACCAACAATGTTGCTGACGAGCAGATGATGGGCATGGGCGACCGCGGCATCATGCTGTCGGGCGGCACCCTGAACCTGCACGGCAACCGCAACAACACCTGGACCAAACTTGCCAAGACCGCTGAAGCCGGCAGCACGTCCATTGAAGTGCTGAATGCGGCGCAGTGGAAAGCCGGTGACGAGATTGTGCTGGCATCGACCGACTTCGAACCACGTCAGGCCGAGCGTCGCACCATTGCCGCCATCAGCAACAACACCATCACGCTCGACAAGCCGCTTGAGTACATGCACTTCGGCGAGATCACCTTCGAAGTGGATCAACGCGGCGAAGTCGGCCTGTTGACGCGCAACATCAAAGTGCAAGCCTCAGAAGACGCGGCAGAGACCTTCTTCGGCGGCCACATCATGGCGATGGTCACCAGCAAACTGTTTGTCGACGGCGTCGAGCTGAATCGCATGGGCCAGAATCTGGAGCTTGCGCGCTATCCAATCCACTGGCACCTGGTGGGCGAAGGCAAAGGCCAGTACATCCGCAATGCCGCCATCCACGACACCTTCAACCGCTGCGCGACGGTGCACGGCACCAACAACCTGCAGGTTGAGAACAACGTGACCTACAACAACGTTGGTCACTGCTTCTTCCTGGAAGACGGCATCGAAACCGGCAATCAGTTCATCCACAACCTTGCGATCCTGACCAAGTGCCATACCTCCAAGCCTTGCGACCCGACCAACCTCGCGCCGTTCGGCATCTCCCCGGATGGTTTGAACTTCAAGACCACCGGTCAGGACTCCATCGATGTACTGATCCCGTCCGACAACACGGCGTCTACCTACTGGATTACCAACCCGGACAACGTCTACCGCGACAACGTGGCCGCCGGCTCCGACTCGACAGGTTTCTGGTTGGCCTTCCCCGAGCATCCCACCGGCGCCTTCGAAGGCTCGGATACCAGCAAGGCCAGCTGGCCACGCCGCACCAAACTGCGTGAGTTCACGGGCAACGTGTCGCATTCGAACTTTGACGGCTTCATGGGTGACCGCGCCCCACGCGCCGATGGTCATTTCGCTGTTGGTGGTTATATCTCGCTGGAAAATCCCGCCGACCCGAACAGCGCGCAAGTGGAATCGGTAATCGAGAATTTCACCAGCTACAAAAACCGCAACAGCGGCATCTGGGCTCGCGGCGAGTTGCGCCTCTACAAGGGTCTGAAAATGGCCGACAACGGCATTGGCTTCACGCAAGCGTCCGGCAACCTCGGTCGTTCGCGCTACACCTCACGGGTGGTCGACTCGCTGTTCGTTGGTGAAACCGGCAACGTCGGCAATCCCGGCACCGATGTGGAGAAAGCCGCCGGCCGCAGCTTGCCGTTCCCGAACCTGGCGGATTTCCCGATCCGTGGTTACGAGTTCTATGATTTCCATCATGAACTCGACAACAACACTTTCGTGAACTACGAAGACAACGCCACCCGCAACACCGGAGCCATCTCCTACCTGTTGTTCACCAGCTTCGGCATGAGCTCCAACAACACGGTGGCGCGCTCCACTTTCAAGAATGCCAAGCCGGTGTACTTCCCGCCGATCGACAACCGCTGGAGCAACGACGACTACGGCAACACCGTCTACAAGACTGCGGTGTTCAACGACAAAGACGGCACCATCACCGGTGTTGCCAATTCCTACATCGTCAACATCACCGGCATCGATATCGATGAAGCCTGTGAGGTCAAATCCACATGGAACGCTGCAGTGTGCAGAGGTGATATCGGCCGCATGAACGTAGGTGGCGGCGGTGGTGCTGTCGGCTTCGGCGGCGGTGGTGCTCCCGGTGGCGGCGCTGCTGCACGCCCCGTCGCTGGTGCAGCTCCTGGTGCTGCGGCTCCTGCCGCTCCGCCGAGACCGGCAGCTCCTGCTACCCCTCCTGTCTACGCCATTGCTCCCGGCGGCGGCCGCATCAGAGGCACGCCTCCACCGGCCGGCCCGGCAGTAGTGCTGAGCCGCAACGGCAAAGAGTTCAACGCCAACGGTGAAACCAACGTCCGCGCCGGCAGCGAATACAAGGTCACCACCGACCGGCCCAACTTGAACATCAACGTGAAAGAACTCGATAAGGGTTCATGGGTGATGTTCGAACTGCCGGGCTTCACCACGGCGAACGCCGGCACCGAGCAGAGCAGCCTCGATGCGCTGCGCAAGGCTGAAACGACCTCCTTCTACAAGAGCAACGGGACGCTGTGGGTCAAGATGGTCTCCACCGGGGACATTCTTGCTACTGGCCCCACCCAGGGTAAGGGGCCTGGCGACAGTCTGCAGGTCGCCAAGTAAGCGAGACACAGTTGCATGAACAAAAGCCCCGGCGAGAGTTGGGGCTTTTTTTTGACCATGGGAAAGGTGACTCTGACACCGATTCTCCCTACTTCCTGATCTATTCCCGAAAGCATCGCGTACATGCCCTCAAAATGTTTTGTACAAAGACCTGGTTGAGCGGAGCTTGAATGAAAAGATTTACCGGTTTGTTGTTGGTGGTATTCACCCATGCTGTGTTTTTTCAAACAGCGTTAGCGCAGGAAGCAAAAACAGCGTTGGTGCCCTTACCCTCGCTCGACGACTTCACCAAGGGTAATGATGGCTGGGGCTTCGGGCTGGGCCTGGGTGTTGAATACGAATCTGCTTACGAAGGCTCGGACGAGTTCGGCTTCGAAGCCACTCCTGCCGGTGCGGCGCAATGGCGCCGTGGCAATGACATTTTCTACTTTGCCGGTGAGGCACTGGGCTGGCGTGGACTCCGTAATGACACCTGGCTGTTCGAGGCCACCGTCGGCTTCGATGAAGGACGCGAGGAAGGTGATTCCGATGACGGTCGACTGAAGGGACTTGGTGAAACAGGAGAGGGTACTGAGCTCGTGCTGCAAGCGCGTCATGCTTTTGATGCCGATTGGCGCTACTGGCTGGATGGTCGGGTCGTCACTGGTGATAACGGCAGTCTTGGTCTTTTCGGGGTGGGCCGCCGCTTCGGCGAAAAGATGGACGGCACCGGTTCTGATCTATCCATCGTTGCGGTTTTTCACGATAGCGAGCGTGCCAACAATAATTTCGGCATCAACGCACAGCAGTCAATTGCATCGGGACTCAAGGCGACCGACCTGAGCTCAGGCTTTCGCTCGATCGGCTTGAATTACACCTATCGAAATTACATCAGTGAAAATTGGCAGGTTTTCGGCGAGGCGCTCTACGAGCGTTACAGCAGCGACATTACCGACAGCCCGATCGCACGCAGCAACTATGAAGCGGAAGTAGGGCTCGGATTCATTTTTTTGTTCTAGAACGCAACGCGCTTTTTCGTGGGCGACTCTGAGACCTATCTCTAACAGCCGGTTGCCGGCCCACTTGTTGTAGGCGGGAATGTCCTTCACCCCAAAGCGCTTGGTGCCGGCCAGCATTGGAAAGTTTCCACCGAACCGAACCATCAGCGCGATCAGCGCAAGAAAGAATCAGTATGGATATGACTCTGACACCTATTTCTCCAGCATACTTCGTATCTGCGGCCACGTTTTCCTGCCGTTCGCCAGCATCTCTTCGCGCAGTCCCTCCGGTACCCACTCCAGTATCGACTTTTGAAAGGCGCGGCGCGCCAGGATTCGGTCGAACCAGTCGGCGACGCGCGGCAGTCGGCCGTTCTCCCAGACTTCATTCATCGCCAGTGCGGCGAGTCGGTTGAGATAGGGGGCCATCGCTACGTCTGCCAGCGTGAAGGTGTCGCCGGCAAGCCAAGTGGAAGTAGCCAGCGTCTTCTCCATCCGGTCAAGACAAGCCAAATACAGCCTGATCTTGTCCATCGCGCCGGGTGCCATCAGTCCCTGGTGCAGCCACTGCCATTTCAACTCGCGCGCCGCACGCCCTTCGCTGCCCGCTGCAAGAA
>CAISOD010000234.1 GCA_903887045.1 uncultured Gammaproteobacteria bacterium
AAATTGATGAAGTCATTTTTCAGCTGTTCGAGACCATCACCCTGGATACCGCGATAGCGCAGCATCAGTGGCACGCGGGCGGTACCTTCGATGACCGTTCCCACGCGGCTGCCCTCGATCTCGGCGCGCAAGCGTGCCTGCAAGGCATCGGCATCCAATCCAAGCCGGCCGGCACGCAGACGATCAACACTGATCTGCAGGTACTGCGCACCTTCGTTGATGGTGGCAATGGTGTCGATGCTGCCATCCACACCGTCGATGACGCGGGAAACCTCATCGGCATAACGGTTGAGTGCATCAAGATCAGTACCGAAAATCTTGATGGCGACGTCGCCGCGCGAACCGGTGAGCATTTCCGACACACGCATGTCGATAGGCTGCGTGAAGGCGAAGTTGATGCCGGGGAAGCCTTCCATTACGACACGCAGCTTGTCTTCAAGCGCTTGCTTGCTCGGCACTTCCCATTCATCAATCGGCTTCAGCTGCAGGAACATGTCACTCTCGTTGAGGCCCATCGGATCGAGACCGATTTCATCAGAGCCGCTGCGCGAAACCACGCGCACGATCTCGGGTGCTGCTGCCATCAGCGCAGCTTCCACCTGCAATACATTGTGGGTGGTGCTGGCGAGGTTGATTGAGGGAATGGTTTCCAGCTGGATGATGAGATCGCCTTCGTCCATCGTTGGCATGAAGGTCTTGCCCACCAGCGGCAACAACAATACCGAGCCCACCAGCAATGCGCCGGCGCCTATCAACAGCGGCTTCGGTTGCACCAGCATGCGGGCCAACAGCGGGGTATAGATGGCAGTCAGTTTGCGACTCAACCATGGCTCATCGTGGCCATCGGCCTTGATCAGGTACGACGCCACTACCGGAATCAGCGTCAGCGACAACACCAGCGAGCCGAGCAAAGCGAACACGATGGTCAAGGTGACCGGGCGGAACAGTTTGCCTTCCAGCCCTTCCAGCGACAGCAGCGGCAGGAACACGATGATGATGATGGCAATGCCGGAGGTTACCGGCACCGCAACGTCTTTCACCGCGCGGAATACCAGATGCAGCATCGGTGTTTTGTGCTTGCGGCTTTCGGCATGACCGAGGGCTGACACAATGTTTTCAACAATAACGATGGAAGAATCCACCAGCATGCCGATCGCAATCACCAGCCCGCCAAGGCTCATCAGGTTGGCCGACATGTCAAAACTGTTCATCAGGATGAAGGTGAACAATGCCGACAACGGCAGCACCACCGCCACCGTCAGTGCAGCGCGTATATTGCCGAGGAAAAGACCAAGCAGGATAAGCACCAGCACAACAGCTTCCACCAGCGCTTGCGCCACAGTGCCAACAGCACCCTGGATCAACACACTGCGATCGTAGAACACATTGGTAGTCGTGCCTGCCGGCAACGTGGCTTCCAGTTCATTCAGTCGTTCTTGCACATTGGTCACTACATCACGCGCGTTGGCACCGCGCAGGCCGATTACCAGCCCCTGCACTGCTTCACCCTTGGCATCGGAAGTCACGTTGCCGTAGCGTTCAAGCGTACCCAGCTGCACATCGGCGAGATCAGCCAACGCCACTCGTTTCCCATCTGCGTTCTCTACCTGGATGCTGCGGATATCCTCCACACTCTGGATGGCACCTGCCACGCGTACCAGCATGGCTTCTTCGCCCTGGTCGATGCGGCCGGCACCGTCGTTGCGGTTGTTGCTTTCCAGCGCCCGCACCAGGTCGGCATCGCTGAAGCCGAGACTCTGCATGTGCTCGCGTCGTGGCCGTACCTGATAGGTTTTCACAAAGCCGCCGAGGGCGTTTACATCGGCAACTCCCGGCACTGCGCGCAAGGCGGGTCGCAAGGTCCAGTCAAGCAGATAGCGCTTCTGTTCCAGAGTCATCGCGTCGTTCTCGATGGTGAACATGAACATGTCGCCCAGCGGCGTGCTCATTGGCGCCAGTCCACCACTGATGGTGCCAGGCAGGTCACCCCACACGTTGTTGATACGTTCAGCCACCTGCTGACGCGCCCAGTAGATGTCGGTGCCTTCGGCGAAGTCGAGCGTGATGGAACTGAGTGCGTATTTGGAGATGGAGCGCAGGATCTCCTGATCGGGAATGCCGAGCAGTTCAACTTCTACCGGCTGGGTGATCAGCGCTTCCACTTCGGCCGGCGTCATGCCGGGGGATTTGATGATGATCTTCACCTGCGTCGGTGAAATATCCGGGAAGGCGTCGATGGGCAGATTCAGCAGGGCGTTGGTGCCAACCCCGATCAACAGCAACGACAACAACAGCGTCAGCAGGCGCTGGCTCAGCGCAAACTGGATGAGAGCTGCGAACATCATTCGCCCCCAAGGCCAAGGGTTATACCCTTCAGCACCGAAGCACCGCGCACCACTACCTGTTCGCCGGCTGCAACGCCGGTGGTGGCGAGATAGTCAGCTCCCAGTGGCTGCAACGTAATCACGCGACTTTCAACGCCGTCGCCGTTGCGCACAAACACCACGCGATCGTCGCCATTGCGTACCACGGCTTCGGCGGGGATGACGACACCGACTTCGCGGGCGGGCAACACAACCGTGACCACCTGGCCGGGCAACAAGGTCTGCGGGCCGCTGAACTCTGCCAGCAAGCCCAACGTTTGCGAAGTCGTATCCACTGACTGGTCGAGCTGACGCACAGTCAACGCGGCATTGTGATCTGCCAGCTGCAGTGGCTGGCCGGTGGCCACCAACGAGGCCAGTCGTGCCGGGATTTCTGCCGTCACCCACAGACTGTCACCTGTGATTGCCAGTACCGATTCACCTGCGGTTATCAGATCGCCGGTAACGTGGCGCAAATGGGTAATGACGCCATCAGCCGGAGCCTTTACGTAATAGAGGCCGGCTGTGGTCTTGCCATTGCGCAATGCCGCCCGCTCGGTGTTGCCATAACCGCTGCGACTGAGTTGTGCAGCCAATGCATCAGCTTCGAAACTGCTGGCAGCCGCATCGCGCTCGGTAATCTGCAAGCGCTGGGTGGCAATGATGCCGTCGGCGTGCAGTCCCTTGTCGCGGGTGAGTGCCTGTGCCATCAGGTCAGCCTGGGCGGCAGCTGCCACCCATTGCTGTTGCATGACGGCAAGGCTGTCGCTGCGCAGTACGGCCAGTAACTGGCCGGCACTCACGCGCTGGCCCGGCTGCACCTGCCAACCTTCCAGCACACCGTCATGCACTGCATGCAATTCCGACACTGCTTGCGGCGATGCGATTACCGTAGCGGCAAAGCGGGCGCCGTCGCCGCTCTCGGGCGCGGCCACTGCCTGGTACACAATACCCAGCCGATTGACGGTGGCGGTATCCAGTGGAATCCGTTGTTGTGTCGATTGTGCGATAGCCGGCGCTGTGAGCGAGCCGGCAACGCCGGTCAGGCAGATCAATAACAGGGCATGTCTGGTCTTCATGGCAATACTCCCAAAGCCTGGTTGTAATCGGCGATCAGCCGCTGTTCGCGCTGCTGCAGCACTACCAGTGCACGCGCGCTGTTGTGGGCTTCCAGCACTGCGGTCAACACCTGCGCCAGTGTCAGTTCACCTGCATCGAATGCGCGGCGCGCCAGCCGGCTGCGTTCGGAATCCAGCGTTGCCTGTTGCGTTGCCAGCGGCAATTCCGCCCGGGTTACATCGAGTTCGTGTTCGGCTTCGTGCAGCGCAAGTTGGAGTTCACGCTGGGCACTGCGCCAGGCCACTTCGGCATCCACCTTCGCCACTCGAGCGCTGCTGGTGCGGGCAGCCACGATGTCTTTGCCGCCGAATGGCACCTGCAATGACAGCGTCAGAGTGTCGACGGTGGGCGACAGGCTGTTGCCCTTTTCCCGGCGGGTACCCACAGTCAGTTGCGGATTGCCCTTGGCGCTGATTTCGGTTTGTTGCACGGTAGAGTCAGCCACCTCAACCTCGCTCTGCAGCAATTGCAGCAACGGATGTTCCGGTGTGATGTCGGTGGCGGACGCCATGGTCTCGGTCATGGCAGTGGCTGGCCGCACCAGAAGTCCTGTTGTCAGACGATAGACAATTTCTGCATCCAGCATAGCGGCCTGTGCCTGGATCTCGCGCTGGCGCTGCTGCAGCAGCTGGTTGTCGCTCTGCATCACATCGAGTCGCGACAGTGCGCCGGCTTCGAACAGCCGCGTGGTCACTGCCTGTAACTGTTCTGCTTCGAGTGTGGCCTGGCGCTCAATAGCCAGCAATTGCTCGGCTTCGGCGATGTCGGCCAGCAGTGTGCGCACGCGGCCGCTCAGCGTCAGCCGCAGTGACTGTTGCCATAATCCGGTCTGGCGGCTGTAGTTGTCGCCGAGTCGCGCGGTGTCGCGCTTTTCGCCCGGACGCCACAGCGGCAACTGCACGCCATACTCGATTTCCTTCTGGCCCTGGTTATCGAGCCGGGTGTCATCGAGATAAGCCGCTACCAGGCTTGGTCGACTCGCGAGCCAGCCGCGCCCCATGCCCTGGTAGGCATCAGCCTGCGCGCCGCGGGCTTCGGCCATACCGACCTCCGGGGCATTCTGCAAGGTACTTTCGAGGATTTCGGCAAAGCCGAGCGTATCGCTGGTGGCAAGCGGCTGGTGATCATCCACCTGCGCCACGGCCTGGCCGCCCACGCACAGCAGAGGGAGGGTCCATCGAAAGAATCTGGAAAGAGTTGTCTTCATGCTGGTTGCACAGTTTGTTTTTTAATTGGAACGGTCGGTGAATCTAGCCAGCGAATCTTAAGAGTGTCTTAAGACGCCCAGTTTGAGCGGACTCAAGTTCCGTCTATTTACTCGGCGCTACAAGCGGACCTACAGTGGTCGTATAAAGCCCCTTGCCCGCTGGACTCCGGATGTCGCTCTACCTCCTCAATGTTTGCATCATCGCGCTGGCGGTGATCGTCCACTACGAATTCCTTTACCACGCCATGCGCTTGATTCCGAAGATGTCGATGGCGCCACGCTTTCGCATCGTATTCGGTGTTGGCATGGCGCTGATGGCGCATACGGTGGAGGTGTGGATCTTCGCCATCGCCTACTATTTCATGAACCGTCTCGGTTTCGGCACGTTGGAAGGCAACTTCACCGGCACCCTGCTCGACTGCGTCTACTTCTCCTTTACCACCTTCAGCACACTGGGGTTTGGCGATATCCATCCAGAGGGCGACATCCGCTACCTCACTGGGCTGTCGTCAATGACAGGCATGGTGCTGGTATCGTGGACAGCCTCGTTCCTCTACTTTGAAATGCAACGGTTGTGGACGGCCAGCTAGCCCGACTGCCGGCTGTCTGCCGGGCTGGCAGCATCGTGATGATAGAACCCGCGAACAGCGTGCTTGGTCGCTTCATCTACAAGAATTTCCACCACGAACCCTTCGACGAAACCGGTGAACGCGAGATCAAACCCGGCAATCTATCGACAAGGCTTTGCCACAGCGGCGAACCCATCCAACAGTACTGCAGCCCCTGTATGGCCAATAACGCGCCGCCACCGGCCAGATTCACTGGATGTATGTGCCCACGCACGTGCAAATCGCGCAGACTGATAATTGTCAGCACCACGACAATGAGAAGGAAGTGGGGGGCGAATCAGCGGAATGAAGCCGATCTCGCTAACCTGCTGCTGCATCAGCGCCACTGTTGCCAGCAGCATCAGGCGCTTGTGCACATCGATGCGGCGGCGAATGACGGCCATACCAAACGAGCGGTGCTGCCGTGAACGTCCGTTGGTTGCCAGTGAAGCCTGCAACAGAAAGAAAAGCAGCCACAGCAAAAACAGGATGTTGTACAGGTGCTGCACGGCTGTGCCTTGATAGCGCCCGCTGACCACGGGGATCAAACAGGACGCCGTAATGCGCCCACACCCAACAGTGCCAGCAAGGCACCGATGCCAATAATCAATCCGCACTGAGTCGGAGCTTGATGTCGGCATAGGCAGCATCGATCAACGCGGCCAGTGCTGCAGTATTCAGCTCGCTGCCAGGCTTCAACTTCACATGCCGCATGCGCTTGCCGGTTCCTTCCAACAGGCCGGCCGGATCTTCGAGCGAAGCGCCGTGAAAGAAGCCCACATTGACGTGACTCTTGAAGGCATTGGCATAGGCGAACGGTGCATCTGCCACACAGGCTACCGGGCAGCCATCATGCATCAACTCACCCACATCGCCGCCGCACTTCCGCATCGCGGCAAACCACTGTCGCGCAATTGAACGCAACTCCTGCGGCTCACCATTCAGCCATAGCTCAACAGCCGCATCGTGCTTCACTGCGCCGTTCAGCCGCAGTATCGGCTGAACGCCAGTCATGCCGGCAATGTCCAGCACCATTGTTGCGCAATCTCCTATTCATCGTCGTCAACGATAAGCCCGCCCAGCGTGTCCAGCAGTACCGTGTGACACTCAACTTCGAACCAGGTCTTGAACAAGGCATAGGTCCTGTTATTCGGCCACACAGCCGGATCTGTATACCACCCTTCAAGCTCGGACTCGAAAAGAACATCAAGATTTGCCTTTATCCACTTCTCAAGCGTCTCCGGCGTATCAGCGGCATGGTCCGCTATCAGGTACACCGTTCTATCCGAGTTCACTTCTTCCGGCGTTAACCCCGGGCCGCCGTGCATAGGGTCTACTTCGTTGATCCAGGCTATTGCCGGCTCTTTGTACTTCAAGAGTAGTGCTGCGCGATTGATCATCCAGTGTTCTCCATTTTATGCATGGAAGCATAATGTATTTCGAAAGCGGCGGGCTGTATCCGGTCGCGGAAGTTCACGACTACCATCGTGTGCTGGTTGCAGTCGCAAGCAATGTACGATGGGTCAGGTTTAGTTCTCTTGCAGGGCATTCTCGATGCGTCGGTCAGGAACCAGCCACATTATTGCAACGGCGAGATAAATCAGCTGTGCAACCCAGGCACAGGCGGAGGCACCCGAGGCCTACGCCAATTTCAACGCCTTCTTCACGCGTCCGCTCAAGTATGGCCTGCGACCGCTGCCTGCCAATGCGCAGGCCATTGTCTGTCCTGCGGACGGCGCCATCAGCGCCATCGGCCGCAGCGCTTCCGCAACGGCCACTTTGCCACCGTGTATGTGTCACCGAAGGACTATCACCGCGTGCACATGCCTTTTGGCGGCCTGCTGCGTGAATGCGTATATGTGCCGGGCGACCTGTACTCGGTCAACCAGACCACGGCAGAAAACATCGACGGCCTATTCGCGCGCAATGAACGCGACGCCGAGCATCGCAGAGATCGGCTGAGCGGAGCATACCGTCAAGAACAGAGCGCGAGCCGGGACTGCCAATCTGGCTCTGGCATGCCCGGGTAGATCGAGGCGCGTCAATTGACCCAGAACGGCAAGCGCTCGAGAATGTCTTTCATCACCTCGAACGTCGCGGTTTCCGATACATCTACTGAATCATCAAGATGGTTGAGCACCACGATTACAACCCTTCTGTTCTTGTTTCGACCATCCACAGTCGCATTGCTTTCCACCGGTTTTTGCTCCCCGTAACCTATCGCAGCCATGCGATCGGACGCGACCTCATTGGCGGCAAACAACCGGATGACAGCGGCAGCCCGCGCAGCTGACAGCTCCCAATTGGAGGGGTATTGGTTGCTTTGTACCGGAATGTTGTCCGTATATCCCTCAACATGAATCCGGTTGGGCTGCTTGGACAAAATGCGCGCAATCTGCTTGAGAATAATCTCTGCATCAATGGAAAGCTCTGCACTTCCCGACCCAAACAAGAACGTCGAGTTCAGCTCTATCTCCAGATAAAACTGGTTACGGCGGATATTTACCAGATTCTGCTCGATCATCCGTGACATCGCGTTCTCGATGTCGGCAGCCATGGCTTCAATCTTGCCAGGCGGCTCTTCCGATTCCTCAGCCTCTGACTCAAAGAACTCTTCGGGTAAGACCACTTCTGTCATGACCTGAGCCTGGACATCAACAAGTATGGGCTGCATCATGGCCGGCGTCGGCCTTTCCAGTAGTTGCTCACTGAGAGGGGTCAGCGGCGAACGCGCAAGTTCGCCTACCTGAACGGGAGTCACAGATCTTGCAGATGAACGGAACGCTGCCACAAGCGAGTCCGAAAGCACGCGGTACTTGCCCTCATTTACCGAGGAGATGGAGTACATCACCACAAAGAATGCAAAGAGCAGCGTGATGAAGTCGGCATACGACACCAGCCAACGCTCGTGATTCTCGTGCTCTTCATGCTTCTTTTTTCTGCCCGACATAGGGATTCCTCAGAGCGACCAACACTTCCGGGGCCCTGCGGACCCGAACCCGACCCTTTGACCTGCCTCTTTGACAGCGGGAATCACAGATAGCCTTGGAGCTTGCTTTCAATGTTGCGAGGATTCTCGCCTTCGGCGATGGCTATGATGCCTTCAATGACGATCTCGTAGTACTGGGTCTGTGTTGCTACGATGGCCTTCAGCTTGCTGGCACAGGGGAGGAAGAACAGGTTTGCCAGCGCAACGCCGTAGATGGTTGCCACAAAAGCCACCGCGATGCCGCCACCGAGACTGGATGGGTCGGCAAGATTCTCCATCACATGGATGAGGCCCATCACGGCCCCGATGATACCAATGGTCGGCGAGTAACCACCTGCACCTTCCCAGACCTTTGCAGCCTGTAATTCCCTGCCTTCCCGCGTACCGATTTCTGTTTCCAGAATGCCCCTGATCACTTCAGGCTCACCGCCATCGCTGAGCATCTGCAGGGACTTGCTGCAGAATGGATCCGATTCCCCCTCGACCAGACCTTGCAGGCTCAGCAGACCGTCTTTCCTCGACAGCTTGCTCCACTCCACGATCTTGGCAATCAAGCTTGCCTTGTCATAGTCAGGTGTTTTGAACAGCCACTTCACGCGCTGCATGGCAAGCTTGAAGGTTTGCTGGGGGGTTTGTACCAGCATGGCACCCAGAGTACCGCCGAAAACAATGAAGAATGCCGTGAAGATAAGCAGTGACTCTGTATGACCTCCCTCGAGGATGTTCCCTCCGAGGATGGCCACCAGACTCACCACAATGCCGGCAATGGTCATCAGATCCAGTTTCATGGACAGTTCTCTTGATCAATAATTATTCATGCATATCACGCTGCGCTCATGCGCAACGCCATCCTCGATCGGAGCCTGCTCAAGGCCTGGCTCAGTATCTGGCTGATTCTGGACTCACTTACATCGAGCACGCTGCCGATCTCCTTGAGGTTGAGTTCCTCGTCAAAGTACAAGGCAACGACCAGCTTTTCTTTTTCGGGCAATTTTTCGATGAGTTCAGCCAGTATCTGCAGAATTTCCTCTTTCTGCAGTTCTGCATCCTGCCCTTCAGCACCCGATGCTACGTCGAACCCGGAAACTTCATCGTCGATACTCAGCAACGAAGCTCCGGTTACCTGTTGCAGGATATCAAGGTATTCCGCCAATGGCAGGCCAAGTTCTGCGGCAATTTCGCGCTCTGATGCCGGCCGTCCCTCGCGCTGCTCCAGAATACGGACCGCCTCGCTGATCTGCTTCTGCTGCTTTTGCAAGGAGCGCGGCGCCCAACTTGTCTTGCGCAACTCATCAATCATGGCGCCGCGAACCCGGGTGGTGGCATAGGTGCGGAAATTTGCCACCCCTGTATCAACGAAATTTTGGGCAGCTTCGTACAGGGAGATCAGGCCCACCTGCACCAGGTCATCTTTTTGTACGCCTGCCGGAATTCCAATTGAAACATGACTGGCAATACGCTTTACCAGAAGTACGTTGTCTTCGAACAGCGCCTTCCTGTCCAGAACCGTATGTCCGCAGTACTCGTGAAGGTCACGTCCCTTCACACCCCCCTCTCCCCAACGGGAATGCCCCTCGTGCGGCGTTCGACAAAGAACGACAAAGCCCCGCCGGAAGATGCTCGTGCCGGCATTCCAATCAGCTTTTTGGCCAGCCCCTGAAACGCAATAGCTGACGGGCTATGGGGCGCATCCAACGTGACGGGCTTCTGATTCTGGACTGCCTTTTTCAATGCGACATCGTGGGGAATGCTGCCCAGGAAGCCCAGGGAAACGTCCAGGAACTGGTCTGCAACGGAAGCGAGCTTGGCGTAGATCCTCCGGCCATGCTGGGTTGACGTGACCATGTTGGCCAGGATCTGAAAGCGCGAGATACCGTACTCCTGGCTCAGTACTTTGATAAGGGCATAGGCATCGGCAAGTGAAGCAGGCTCGTCGCATACGACAACAATCACCTCACTGGCGGCGCTACTGAAACTGATCACGCTGTCCGATATCCCTGCGGCGGTATCGATTATCAGAAAATCTGCGCTGCGCTCCAGTTGTTCGAAGGAAGCAATCAGCCCTGCATGCATTTTGTGATCAAGATTGGCCATGCGGCTGATGCCGGATGACGCGGGAATGATCCCGATGCCCAGTGGCCCTTCGATAATGATTTCCTCAAGAGCCTTCTCACCTTTGAGTACGTGCAAAAGATCGAAGCGCGGTCGAAGGTTCAACATCACATCGATATTGGCCATCCCGAGATCTGCATCCATCAGGAGCACGGAGTATCCTTCTACAGCCAACGAAAGAGCCAGATTCAGCGAGGTATTGGTTTTACCAACGCCCCCCTTGCCACTGGCTATTGCGAAAACCCTGACCTGACGAATGTTTGACATGGTTGTTTCGTTCATGATTTACGTTAAAGAGAACAGCGGTCTCATACTGCCTTGCTAAAGTTGGCAGCAGGCGTTTTCTCATCTTTTTTTATCGCGAACTTGTAGGTCTTTTCGATCTCGTCAATGACCATATCGGTTGATGCACAGAGGAGGTCGTCCGGTACATTCTGCCCATTGGACACATAAGCAAGCGCGAGGCGAGAGGTAATCAGGTTGGCGAGTATCGGCCCAATGCAGTCAGCCTCATCTATTTTTGTCAGGATCGCGGCCACCGGCTGTATATCCCTGAATGAATCAATGGTTTCCTTGATTACCCCGCTTCTGGAAGGTGCAGGAAGAACCAGCAATGGTTTGATCGGTATGCTTATTCGCAGCATGTTGAACTGGTTGTGGAGATTACTGTCTCTCTGGCTGATTCCGGCGGTATCTATGATGATCAGTTTTTTCGATGACAGGGAATAGATGGTCTTTTCCATCTCCTCTGCGTTGTTGACGGCCTGTACAGGTATCCCGAACAGACTGCCAAGTGACACCAGCTGCTCATGCCCCCCGATCTTGTATTTGTCGGTGCTGATGAATGCCACTTGCCTGAAGCCGTGCTGTTTGGCGAATTGACCTGCCAGTTTTGCGGCGGTAGTTGTCTTGCCAACCCCAGTGCATCCGACCAATGCAAAAATGCCACCCTCGCTTATCAAGTCATTGCCGGCGACCGGTATATGCTTGCGCAGACAATCCTTGATTCCCGCCCAGCCTTTTTCGGTGTTGTCACAAGGCATTACGCGATCGACGAGCACGCCGGCTGCCTGGCGGGAAAAGCCGCACACCAAGAGTCGTTTGACCAATTCGAACTTGGCTGGCTGCTTGGTAGCCATTTCACGCCAGCCGATATGCTGGAGTTCACTTTGGAACATGTCCCTGAGGCGGTTCACTTCATCCTGGATCACCCGGATGATCGACGACACATGAT
>CAISOD010000235.1 GCA_903887045.1 uncultured Gammaproteobacteria bacterium
CCAACCAGCGCCGCTATTCAGGCGGTGTGCGGGTAACCACCGGCGACTTCTATGACGGCGATCGCAACAACATCAACGCCTCGGTGCAGTGGAACCAGTCACGTTACTTCCTTATGTCGCTTAACTACGACTGGAACGACATCAAGTTGCCGCAAGGCGACTTCACCGCACGCCTTGTCAGTCTCACCACACAAGTGGCGTTCTCTTCGCAACTGTTCTGGGTAAATCTGATGCAATACGACAACGTGTCGGAAGAACTCGGCATCAACACGCGCCTGCAGTGGATTCCGAAAGCCGGCCAGGAAGGTTTCATCGTGTTGAACTACAACCTGCAGGACAAAGACAAGGACAATACCTTCCAGTCGGCTGCGGCGGATTTGAGTGTCAAATTCAAGTACACCTTCCGTTATTGATTGATTTCCCCAGGGGGCTGCCATGAAAAGCGATATGAAAAGCGATATGAAAAGAACAGCGGCAAGTTTGATCATCAGTGCGCTCGCACTGGCTTTCACAGCAATGAACGCACATGCACACCATTCATTTTCGGCCGAGTTCGACGCCAATGTGCGGCAGGAAATTACCGGCACCATCACGGAAGTACGCTTCAGCAATCCGCACGTGCGCTACCGAATTGATGTAAAGAATGCGGCCGGTGCCGTCGAGTCGTGGGAGCTGCAGGCCGCCAGTGTGACCTCCATTCGTGAACAGGGTTGGAACAATGACAGTGTCAAAGTCGGCGATGTGGTCACAGTGGAGGGCCAGCGCGGCCGCAACAACTCTCTCAAGCTTTTTATTCGTGGTGTTGAGAAAGCTGATGGTACGTTGATTGGCCAAGGCAGCGGCGATGCCAGCCGTGCGCAGCCGAATGCGATCAACGCCACTGCCGACAAGGATTATGGCTTTGGCGATATTGCCGCCAGTGCCCGCCCTATCGATATCACCGGCTACTGGAACAACCGCTACAAGTTCCGCACAACTGTTGACGATCTTGAGCCAAAACCAACGCCGTATACAGCCGAGGGTCGTGCTGCTTTCGAACGCAACGGTAAATACGACGACTATGCACTGCGCTGCCTGTCGTATGGCTTGCCGCGCCTGTTCGGCAATCCCTACAACATGACGATCTACGACGCCGGCACCCACTATCTGTTTCTGTACATTGATCACAACTCGCCGCGCCAGGTTTGGATGGATGGCAGAAAAGCCGATGCCAACACGCCGAAGACTTCCAACGGCTTTTCGGTGGGACGCTGGGAAGGCAATGAACTGGTTATCGAAACCACCCATCTGTTGCCGGGCTGGCTCGATGGTTCCGGGCTGCCGATGTCGGGCGAAGGTACGCGTACGGTAGAACGATACACCTTTGCCGCTGACCGTTTGTCGATGGATCGAGTGATGACAATCCATGATCCCTATTACTCGGCGCCCCTCACGCGAGTGCGTGGCTCTGCGCGCGGCGACAACCTCGATGTGCATGAACAGGAGTCGTGCGATCCTACCGGCTATTTTTCGGATTTGAACGAAGCCGGGCTATTGGACAAATACCTTGATCCGGATCAGTACCTCAATCCCTGAACGTAGACGGTGTTGGAATGGGCGTGCGTCATACCAAGATAATTGTAGCGATTACCCTGTTGGGTGCGTTGATTTCGCCTGCGGATGCCGAGCAGGCATTGACGGCGGCAGCACGCAGCGGCGATCTCACCCTGGTAAATGAATTGCTGGGTGACAAAGCTGCAGTCGATGCGAGAGAAGCGGATGGGACCAGCGCACTGCACTGGGCCGTACTGGGCGGACATCATGCAGTGGTCGCCGGATTGTTGCAGGCCGGTGCCGATGCAAATGCAGCTGATCGCTACGGCACCACGCCGTTATCGCTGGCAGCGCTCAATGGTGATGTCCTCGCCACCGAAGCTCTGCTCAAGGCGGGTGCCAATGTCAACGCAGTGGATGCGGCGCGTGAATCAGTGCTGATGACTGCCGCACGCACGGGCAACGAAACAATTGTCGATTTGCTGCTGGCGCAGGGTGCGCTGGTAGGCTACGAAGAACCGGAGTACCACTTGTCGGCCTTGATGCTGGCTGCGCTGGAGAATCATCCGGCAATCGTGGCGCGGCTCGCGCGTGTTGGTGGCCGGGTCAATGACCACACCAGGGTGGGCCCGACTCCGCCATTCATCGTGCCCTGCAAAGGCGGCTGTGGTTCTGAAGGCGTTGGCATGAACCGGGGTGGTGTGCCTGACAGGGGCGAACGGCCCGAGATCGAAGGTGGCATGACGCCGCTGCTGTATGCCGCGCGCGATGGCAAACTGGAGGTAGCTCAAGTGCTGCTCGCCGCGGGCGCAGAGTTGGAGCAGACGGAAGCCAATGACATCACGCCACTGCTGATGGCGCTGATCAACGGCCAGGTCGAGTTGGCGAACTTTCTGCTCGACCATGGCGCCCAGGTGAATGTCGCCGATTTTTACGGGCGCACTCCGCTGTTTGCCGCCGTCGAGTACCGCAACCTCGACATGGACAACAACGACAATCCGAATCCCACCCACAACGGCGTCGATCGCGAGACCTTCGTTACGTTGATTACAAGGCTGCTGGAAGCCGGTGCCGATGTTGATGCGCGCACGCGGGAATATCCGCCCTCGCGCCGCTGGATTCACGTTCGCAATGACATTAGCTGGGTGGACATGACAGGACAGACGCCGTTTGTACGGGCAGCATTCTCCGGCGACCTCACCAGCATGCAGCTGCTGCTTGAACATGGTGCGGATCCAGCCATTACCACTTATATCGGATCCTCGGCCTTGATGGCGGCAGCCGGCATCAACTGGCGTGAAGGGCAGAGTTTTACCGAATCTCCCGCCGCGCTGCTGGCAGCGGTCAAGCTGTGCATTGAACAGGGTCTGGACGTGAATGCCACCAACTCGATGGGCCTTACCGCTCTGCTGGGCGCGGTCAACCGCGGCTCCAACGACATTGTGGAGCTGCTGGTGGCAAATGGTGCAAAGCTTGATATCAAGGATGCCGAAGGCCGCACGCCGATGACCTGGGCGCAGGGGGTTTTTCTCGGGGATCTGGGCGCACAGCCAAAACCGGACACCATCGCTCTGCTGCGCAAGCTGGGCCTTGAATAGGATGAATCCTGTGCGTCGAACCCGATTACTTGTTCCTGTCCTGCTGCTGGCTGCAGTGCAATTGCGCGCGGCGGATACGGCAGTTGATTCAGCGCAAGAGCGCAAAGCTTTCCTCGACAGCTACTGCATGGGTTGTCACAACGTTGACGACTATGCCGGCGGCCTGGCGTTTGATCTGTTGCCGCTCGACACCATGAGCGGAAGCGAAGAAGTGTGGGAGCGGGTACTCAAGAAGGCAGGTGTAGGCATGATGCCGCCGCCGGGCGAGTCGCAACCGCAGCATGCGCAACTTGCCGGATTTCTGCAGGCGATTGAGCAGGATCTGGCAACGGCTGCGCAGCGGAATCCGAATCCCGGTACACCGTCGCTGCATCGTTTGAACGCGCGTGAATACCAGAACGCGATCCGTGATCTGCTTGATTTGCCCATCGATGCGCAGGAGTTGCTGCCGGCCGATGATTCGATAGAGGGCTTCGACAACATCGCCGAAGGTCTGGTGGTGTCGCCGGCGTTGATCCAGTCCTATATCTCGGCAGCCGGCAAGATCAGTCGTCTCGCGGTAGGCGATGTTTCCATCACCTCCTCGATAGCCACTTATCGCGCAAGCGATCCTTCGCAGTCCATTCGTGTTGAAGGCATGCCGCTGGGCACGCGCGGCGGTGTTGCTGCTGAACATGTGTTTCCGCTCGATGGTGAGTATGAAATCAGTGTCAGCCGCAGCGGTGCAGCATCATTCATGCGCACGCCGGTGGGACTGAAAGACGCCATCGAGATCCTGCTCGATGGTGCGCGCCTGCATGTGTTCGAGCCGGGAGCTGCAGGCAGCATCAAGGTGCCGGTTACTGCCGGCCTGCATACATTGGCTGCCACCTTCGTGCGCAAGCAGCAAGGCTACGGCGTGAATGGTACTTATGCCGGCTTCTTCGCCAATGCCCGCGTCACCGCGCTGACCATCACCGGTCCGGTGCAGTCCACCGGAGCCGGCGACACCGCAAGTCGCCGCCGTATCTTCAGCTGCTATCCGCGTGAAGACGCCGAGCAGGCGGCCTGCGCGCGCGAGATTGCCGGGAACCTCGCCGTACGCGCCTATCGCCGGCCTGTGGATGACGAGTCGCTGGAAGTACTGATGCGCTTCTTTGCCAAGGGTCAGGCAGTCGATTTCGACACCGGCATCCAGCACCTTGTGGCCCGCATATTGGTTGATCCCAAATTCATCTACCGCTTTGAAGAGCAGCCGCTGGATCTGGCAGCCGGTGAGTCGTTCCGCCTCAATGATTTTGATCTGGCCTCGCGCTTGTCGTTCTTTCTGTGGAGCAGTATCCCGGATGACACGCTGTTGGCGCTTGCCGGTGAAGGCCGCCTGTCGGAGCCGGAGGTTCTGCGGGAACAGGTAAGTCGTATGCTGGCTGATCCCAAGTCAGCGGCGCTGGTGAGCAATTTTGCGCCGCAGTGGTTGTCGCTGCAGTTGCTGGACAGCGCAACGCCGGTGGCGCCGGAGTTCGATGCCGGCCTCAAGCAGGCGATGCGAAAGGAAACCGAACTTCTGATTGATTCCGTCTTCCGCCAGGACCGCAGCGTGCTGGATCTGCTGCAGGCCGACTACACCTTCGTCAACGAGAAGCTGGCCCGCCATTACGGGCTCGCCAACATCCGCGGCGACCATTTCCGCCGTGTCGTACTGCCTGACACCAATCGCATGGGGCTGTTGGGCCACGCCAGCATTCTCACCGCCACTTCGGCACCCAACCGCACGTCGCCGGTAATGCGCGGCAAATGGGTATTGGAAACACTGCTGGGTGCGCCGCCGCCGGAACCGCCGCCGGGTGTGGAAGCCAATATTGACGTCACGGTGCCGCAAGGCAGCGGCGCAGCGCTTTCCGTCAGGCAGCGGCTGGAAGCGCATCGCGAGAACCCTTCCTGTGCCGGCTGTCACGACATCATCGATCCCATCGGTTTTGCGTTGGAGAATTTTGATCTTGTCGGCAAGTGGCGGGTCGAGAACGAGAGTGGTCCGGTGGATGCCTCTGCACAACTGTGGGATGGAACGCAGTTGTTCGGTGCGCAGCAGTTGCGCGAGGCCTTGCTGGAAAGGAAGGAGCTGTTCGTGCAGGCACTGACGGAAAAGCTGATGACTTACGCCTTGGGACGTGTACTGGATTACAGCGATATGCCAACGGTGAGAAGTATCGTCGACAGCGCAGCTACCGGCGATTATCGATTTGAGGCACTGGTGCAGGGGATCGTGGCCAGCCAGGCGTTCCAGCTGCGAGTCCAGGATGCAGCGCAGCAACAGTTGGTTCAACAGCAGTTGTTCCAGTAAAAAACAGAGGCGAGGTAGACGATGTTCATCACCAGGAAGCACTTGTCGCGCCGCACCATGCTCAGAGGGGCAGGTACTGCGCTGGCCTTGCCGCTGCTTGACGCGATGATTCCGGCGGCCACAGCGCTGGCTGCCACTGCCGCCAATCCGCAGAG
>CAISOD010000236.1 GCA_903887045.1 uncultured Gammaproteobacteria bacterium
AGTCACCAACATCAGCGCTCACGGCATCTGGATCCTCTGCCGCGATGAAGAACTGTTCCTCTCGTTCCAGGATTTCCCGTGGTTTGCAGGCCGTGGCAAACAGCACATCGAGAACGTGCAGGAAGTATCGCCGGACCATTTCCATTGGCCGGAGCTGGATGTAGATCTTTGTCTTGAGTCCATCAGGCATCCGGACAGGTTTCCGCTGACTGCCAAGTTGTAGTGGCCAGAGATCATTGGAGCTAATGGAGATTGGGTGTCGGTCGCAATTCGCTCGACGCGTTCACAATGTCACTGTCTGCAACCGCACAACCAACGCCTTTGCCACCTTGAGCGCCGTGGCAAACGACGGGTTGCCGTTTTTACTCAATGCCCGCTGCATCGTGAATGTCGATCGTGTCGGTGGTTTGTAACGATTTTGGCGAGAATTCCGCACCTCTGCTAACCTGAAATGCAACCGATAGCCTAGTGGCGTCACTACCGGGCAAGGAGCTTCTTCGAAGGCCCAGGCTTTTTCCACGGAGGGAAAATGACGAGGAATTCAGTTGCTATACCACCTGAGTTGCTGAAGGCCTTGCGTAGCCTGATTACGCAGGCACGCCAGCAGGTGCTGCGTCAGGTAGACGTAGTTCAGGTGCAAACCTGTTGGCAGATCGGCCGACACATTGTGGAGTTTGAACAGGGCGGCCACGCCCGTGCGGAGTACGGCCAGCGCCTGCTGTCGCAACTAGCGCGAGCGTTGACGCAGGAGTTCGGCAAGGGCTTCGATGCTTCCAACTTGCGTTATATGCGTTTGTTTTATCAGGCTTTTCCAATTCGTGACGCACTGCGTCACAAATTGAGCTGGACACATTACCGGGTGCTTACCAGGGTGGAAAACGAAGCGGCACGCCTCTGGTACTTGCAGGAAGCCGCTGAGCAGAACTGGAGTTCGAGGGCACTGGAGCGGCAGATTGGCACCATGTATTACGAGCGCTTGCTGCTGAGCCAGGACAAGGCCGCTGTAGCGGCCGAGGCTCAGGCGAATCTGACCACCCTTGAGTACACGCCACGCGCCTTTGTGCGTGACCCGGTTGTGCTGGAATTCCTGGGTCTACCGGATGCAGGCAAACTGCTGGAGTCCAATCTGGAACAAGCCCTGATGGACAAACTGCATGCCTTCTTGCTGGAGCTGGGCAAGGGTTTTGCCTTCGTGGCTCGCCAGCAGCGTATCAGTACCGACAGCAAGGATTTTTATATCGATCTGGTGTTCTACAACTACCTGCTCAAATGCTTCGTGCTGATCGATCTGAAGACCGGAGAATTGAGCCATCAGGATATCGGCCAGATGGATATGTATGTGCGCTTGTACGATGACTTGCGTCGAAGCGAAAGCGACAACCCGACAGTGGGAATACTGTTGTGCGGCAGCAAGGATCAGTCTGTGGCGCGCTATTCAGTGCTGCACGAAAACACACATCTTTTCGCCAGCAAGTACCGCTTGGTGCTGCCTAGCGAGGAAGAGCTACGCGCCGAACTGGAACGCGACCACCGGGAGCTCGCATCACGCAGGCAATACGGCGAGAGTAACAACTAGTGCAGTGATACCTAGTCCCACAACGCCATGTAGTACTTGCCGAACAGGACAAAGCCCCGCTGCATGCGCTCGCGATAGCGCTCAATGCCAGCGCAGTCAGCAACGTACGTATGCTTGGGACCTTTGATGGTTTCGTAATACTTGGCTCCTGCAATCTTCGTGCTATCACCAAGCGGTTTCGGCTCGCCAAGCTTTTTCTTGTTCTTGTCGTAGGCTTGCCACAAGTAGTCGACCTTTCCCTTTTCGTACTTCTTTTCCCAATCCTTGTTGACACTCTCAAAGGCGAAAATCATCTCGCTGAGAATCCAGTCCCAGCGCTTGAAGTGAAACTTGTCACACTCATGTTCTTTGCGTGGTTTCTTGTCGCTGGTTGATTTCAGCTTATCCGGCACATCACTGTCGTCAGTGTTTGGCGCGCCATGCTTGGATTTTTTCAATTGCTTGAGCATCGGCACAACAACATGGGCGAGAGTCGAATCCATATTCCATGTGTCGTATTTATCTATGCGAACGCTGATCTTGCGCTTGATTGATCGTTTTGGGTAAGGACCGATTGTCACTTTCATAGGGTTACCTATTCAGAATCAGGACCGGCTCAACACCTACAACCGCTACAGCATTGAAGCGTTGGAGCGGTTCTATTTTAGCAGTGCGGAGAAATTCGGCGAGCAGCGGCAAGCGCCGCGTCGTAAACATCCAATGCCGTTTCGAGTGAGCGCTCGGCTGGCAGCGTGGCGCGCGTCTCTGCTGCATACGGCGTAGTGGCCAGTAGCGCGTACAGCCATTCGGCGCCGTCATGGAAGGCCGGTGTCACGCCAACCCCGGAAAATGTATCGGCGATCTCGGCCATCTCCGGAACGTAGCGTTCTGCGGTGGCGGCGAGGAACGGCAGTCGTGCCCGCATACGGGCCAGTGCCTGCTGCTGACTGCCTGCGCATTCCTGCAACAGCGAGTCGCGCACGCCGAGTCGCCCGGCGGCCAACAGCACGGCTGCGAACAGCGCATCAGTGCCCTTGTTCAACGCGGCATAAACCATCTTGAGGGCGGAGGCGCGGCCGATCTCCGGCCCCAGGTCCACGAACGCGATGGACGGGCAGTCGAGTGCCAGCAGCGCTGCGCGCTCTGGTCCCGACACGTAGAAGCGCGTGCGCTCACCGCCGAGGCGCGGCCCACGGCCAACGATGCCCACATCCACGAACGGCGCGCCAGCAGGCGCCACAACCTGCGCGATGGCTGCCACGGTGGCGGGCGCCACGGCATTGCAGTCGGCGAACAGTGGGCGGCGGCCGCTCTTGATCATCACAGTGGTCGCCTCGGCAGCGAAGGTGGCGGCAGCTGCCGGTGGCAAGATGGACAGCAACAGGTCAGCACACTGCACGACAGCGTCGAGTGTGCCGACATCCTCGATGCCTTCCTGTGCAGCCAGTGCAAGCGAGTGCGCGCTGCGCCCGTGACCGGCAGTCACCACCCGATAGCCGGCCCGCACCAAGGCCCCGCCGACAGCGCTTCCCATGTCGCCCGTGCCGACCACTGCAATCGTGCCAGTGACTCTCTGCATGTTGGTATTCCCCTATTCCCTGGCCTCAAACAGCACACAGCGCGCCGCCTGCCGGTTGTAGCGGCGACTCATGGTGGCAGCATCCATCAGACACACACTGAAGGCACGACGCGGACTGTCTGTCACATTGACGCCGCTGCCGTGGATGGTCCAGTTGTGCATCAGTACCACCTCGCCCGCCTCCAGCGTGAGTTGCACGCGGCTTGGGTCATCATCGAATTTGGCCGCCATGTCCGCCGTCAGGAAGCCGTTCGCGTGCGCTGGATTGAGTACCGTGTGATGGGACCCGGCAATGACCTCAACACAGCCATTGGCTGGCGTAGCCTGGTCCAATGCCGTGTAGACAGTAATGAGCGGATCGCGATCCAGCGCACGCCAGCGGTCTTGATGCAGGGGCAGGAAAGTCCCTCGCCGCGCGGGCTTGTTCATGAACATGGCGCGGAAAGGCGCAATGGCGATGTTGCCGTAGAAGCGTCGGGCGACTTCTTCAAAAACCGGCAGTTTCATGTACGCAAGGAACAAGGGGTCGGCTTCCAGTTGTTCAATCTTGCGATAGCCAAACGTGGCTCCCTTGAAGCCGTGTGACTGCGGGCCCGCCGACTCATACACCCCATCGGTGGAATCCAGTTGCATCACCATGCGGCGATAGTCCACGTTGGCCTTGCCCAGCATGATGTCGTCGATGCGCGTCCTCAATGCCTCGAGGGTTGCAGTGTCAGCAACCTGACCGATACGCAGGAAGCCTTGCGCATCGAAAAGTGCCCAATCGGCAGCAGATAAACAGGACATCGGTACGTTGGCGTCAGGGGTGATTTTGTGAGGCCGACTAGCTTACTGGGCTTTTTGCGGAATCCAAGTCCTGAAGCGGTTTGAACTGCTGCGCCGGCAGTCGCTGCTCAATCCAGCATGATGTGCGGCACGAAGCGTGAGCTGTTGCGGGTGATGGGGGTGTCGTCTTCGCGGATACCGATGCCGGCCGCTTGGCCGCCCACCACCCAACTGCCGATCAGGGTGTGAACCTCACGGTTGCGCGGCTGATCCACAAACACCGGCAATGGACACAGACGCTGGCGAATCATGCCGGCGCCGCCGTAAGGGCCATCAGCGTGCAGCGGCACGCCGGCAAAATCGCGCAGCTCTATATTGGCCCCTTCTCTGGAGAACAAGGGCTTGCGCACCCAGCCGCTGGCTAATGTGGTTGTGCTGTCATCGAAATGACTTTCCAACAGATTGGGATGGCCGCGATGCCGCTGCCACAGCAAGGGCAGGATACCTTTGTTGGATAACAGCAGTTTCCACGGCGGCTCCAGGAATTGCGTGTGCGAAGTCAGCAATACACTGGCAAAGTCTTCCTGCAGCATGAACTCCCAAGGATACAGTTTGAACAGTGCATGTATTGGATTGCCCAGCACATCGACAAACTGCCCGCCAGCTTCGGACAGTTGCTCCAAGCCGATGAACTGGCTTTGAACACCCGCCTGCACGGCGCATTCCATCAGATAGTTGACGTTGCCGCGATCCTCCGCGCTGTCTGCGACGCAGGTGAAATACAGGGGCTGCGGCAGCACCAGACTGGCGAACACCTCGATAAGTTTTTCCTGGATCGAGTTGAATTGATCAGCCGCAGGAGGCAACTGACGGTTGGCGCTTTGTTGTTCCAACCACATCCACTGAAAGAAACCGCTTTCAAACAAGGCGGTGGGAGTGTCGTAGTTGAGTTCGAGCAGTTTGGGCGGCTGCCGGCCGTCGTAACTGAAATCCATGCGGCCATAGAGCTGCGGCTGCTGCTGTTGCCAACTGTTGGCGAGGTAGTCCCAGAAGGCCGGTGGTATCGACAACTGTGTCAGCAAGGCCTCGCTGGCCAGTATCTCGGGCACCAGCGCCAGCGCCATTTCATGCACGGCCTCGGTGGCAGGTTCCAGTTGCGCCTCAACTTGTTCCCAGCTGAATTGGTAGTAGGCACTCTCGTCCCAATA
>CAISOD010000237.1 GCA_903887045.1 uncultured Gammaproteobacteria bacterium
CCGGCAGGCGGCCGACGAATTGAAACTGCTCTTGCAGCAGGAATCCACCACAACTGCGCTGTCATCAGCGCAGGATTGAACGACAGGATCAAGCAATGCGCCATTGTCTCGATTGCGGCATGCCGGTGCCGGTACCACGTTTGCAACTGGATGACCTGCCGCCGTCAATGATCTGCCCGAAGTGTGACGCCGACGTATTCCGCCAGCACGATAGCCGCTGCCTGTCGCGTGACATTGCCCATCAACATGAAACCATCGACCGTGCCTTGCATAAGCTCGATGCTCTGCTGGTGGAAGGCTGGCAGGGCACATGGCAGAGCCTGCGGCTGATTGTCGGCGGTGGCCGCATCCGCGAGCAGGTGCTGGGCCAGTTGCATCATTACCAGCAGCGCGGTCGCCTGCGCAGTTACAGCGAAGACAGTCCGAATCGAGGGGCGATTGTGGTGCTGTTGCGATAGCCTTCAGTAAAACAGCTGGGGTAGGCTTGAGGTAGTGACGCCCACCAGCACACCAGGAGAATGACAAGATGAAAAACCTCCATAGCCTTAATGCCGCCCACACCGGGCATACCCCACGCACCACCCACCCCCTTCGCTCGCTCGCCCTCGCCATACTGCTGTGCGCTGGCACTGCGACTGCGCAGGATCTGGTTATAACCAATTGCCGCATACTTGATGGAAACGGCGGCGTCATCGACAACGGCACCGTGGTGATCCGCGGTGGTCGCATCGAATCAGTGGTGGCTGGTAATCGCGCTGTCAATGGCATGCAGACGATCGATGCTGGCGGCAAAACCGTCATGCCGGGTTTCGTGGAGGGCCATCGCCATGTGATCACCGGCAACCCCGGGACCTGGCTGGCCGAGCGTGCGCCCGCGCAGATGCAGGAATTCCTTGATGCAGGGTTTACCACCGTGCTGTCGGCGATCGACGGCCAACCGATCAACGCAGCCAAGACTGCCATTGCCGGTGGAACCATGCAGGGCCCACGTCTTTTCACCGGCACCTTCATCCCGGTGGCCGGTGCCGATCCGGTAGCGCCGCCGGCTGCGCCCGGCGATCCCGCGCGTACTGACCCGGCCCGCCTTGGTGGTGCCAGCACCGCTGCGCCTGCGGTACCGCGTGAAGCCATCATCGGCATGATCGAAGCAGCAAAGAATAATGGTTACAACTACCTCAAGAGCGTCGTCAATACCACGCCCGGTGGCCCGGAAATCGATACGCTGAAACTGATTGTGGAAGAGGGCAACAAGCGTGGGATGCCGACCATCGTGCATGCGGTCAGTGTAAAAGATGCCGCAGCCGTGATCGACGCTGCGCCCGCCATGCTGGTGCACACACCCCATGTCGGCCGTCTTGATCAGGATGCGTCCGCGCTGCAGAAAATAGTAGGTGCCGATATACCGATGACGTCGACGCTCTCGGTGTTCGTGCCGCACTTCACGGAAGAAGGCGCCGCGTTGTTCCGTGATGCCCAGCCTTTTCCATGGGACACGCTGTCAAGCGCAGGGCAGGGACCTGTCAACGCCCGCCTGCTTTGGGAGGCCGGCATTACTTATGGCTACGGTACCGACACACAGTGGCCACCAAAGCAGTCGTTGGCCGATGAACTGCGCGCACTCCGGCTGGTGTTCTCGCCGCAGGAAGTGGTGAAGATCATTACCGTCAATGCCGCCGCAGCCACCCTGCATGGTGATGAATTCGGCACACTTGAGGCCGGCAAATACGGCGATATTGTCATCATTGATGGTGACCCTATGCAGGACAGCAACGCGCTGCTGAATGTCGTCACCACCATCAAGGAAGGCAAGGTGGTGTTCAACCGCTAACGTTTCGCACGAATCCTGGCAATCGTTTCGGCGCGGGTGTGTTGTTGCTGCCAGCCGTACGCTTGCCAGAGACCCAATGCATAGATAGCGAACAGTGCCAGCAGTCAGAAGTATCCCACCCGCCCATCACGGCATGAAGTCGAGCATGGTCTCCGCAGGCACCGTGGGGATGTGCAGTTTCAGATAGGGCTTTTCGCTGGCAGTGTGACAAGCCTGGCAGCCCTGCATCAGCTCGGTGTAGGCGGTGGTGAAGCGTGTGTTGTCTTTGGCCTCAATGGCTGCGGTCACTGCTGCCATCTGCTGGCTTTCCAATGCAGTAGCGATCGGTTCGAGATCAAGCTGGCCATTGGCAAGGCGGCGCACCGGCTGGATACGAACGGCCCAACGCAGGCGCACACGGGTTTCACCGAGGTAGAACTGCGCCATTGGCCAGTTACCGGCTTCGGCGGCGAACCACAGGTTGCTGAAGTTGTAGGCAATCTGCGTCATCGCAAACGCCTGACCGGGCATGATGCTGCGCAGTCGATCGACTTCGGCCTGCAGGCTTTCGAG
>CAISOD010000238.1 GCA_903887045.1 uncultured Gammaproteobacteria bacterium
CGCCAGTAGCATCGAGAATGGCACGCTCGGGAGCGTCATCAGAATAGGGCGGCAACATCGGGCAATACCGGCAGGGCTTTTGCCTGAGCATACCTGCCGTAAAGGCTGGCGGCCACCCACGCCTGTGAGCAGGTTGACGCAGCGTTATTGGGTTGATTCTCCACGTTGTCTGCACAGGCAAGCGGTTGCGGCTTGATGCAGGGCAAGGTTTGTGTGGCTCACGCGGGGTTTACTGCTTGCAGTGGGCAACAACTCCAACAACACACACGAGGTGTGACATGCAGGCAAACGTAGGCGGTATCGACAGGACATTGCGGATAGTGATCGGTAGTTTGCTCTTGCTGGTTTCGATGACGAGCAATGCCATTGGTCTTTGGGGTGTACTCGGCATGATTCCGATCGTGTCCGGCTTCATGCGCTTCTGCCCACTCTACAACATCATCGGCGTGAGTACCTGCAAGCGCCCGGCATAAGCAATTCCTGAAAGTCATCTCGTCTGGCCGGCTGGCACCATGCCGGCAGCTGGGGTACTGTCACAGCGGCAACGTCGCCGTGACAGCATAGCCCCAGCAAAAAGAGGTGAACAAGAGATGGCACACGCACGCCTGCATCATGGTTACAGCAAGACTGCTTTGGCGTTGACCCTGCTGGGTGCGGCGGTGTCACAAGCTATTGCACAGCCGTTTGCCGACGCGGCCTCCTCATCCACTGGTTATGCCAAGGGCACTTTGCAGCCGGCCCAGCAATGCGCCGCGCTATCGACACTGGCTTTCAGTCTGCAGGATGTAGTGCAGCTCAATGCTGAGATTGTCGCTGCCAGCGGTGACACACCAGGCCATTGCCGCGTCAGTGGCACCATTGCCCCCGAGATCCACTTCCAGGTAAACCTGCCGGCAGCCTGGAACGGTCGCTTCTACATGATCGGCAACGGCGGCCATGCCGGCCAGCAGCCGGACGATCCGTTCCAGCTTCCCAACCGCAACGCCGCCCTCAGCCATCATTTCGTGATGGCGATGACCGACACCGGCCATGACGCGGCCAAAGAGCCGGGTGCTTCCTTCGTAGTCAGCAATCCGCAGAAAGCCATCGATTATGCCTATCGTGCCGTGCACGTGACGGCGGTTGCCGCCAAGGAAATTGCGCTGGCCTACTACGGCCAGCCAGTGCAATACGCTTACTGGAACTCCTGCTCCAACGGTGGTCGCCAGGGTTTGCTGGAAGCGCAGCGCTATCCGGATGATTTTGACGGCATCATTGCCAACGCCCCGTGGGTCGACCAGACCGGCTTCACCATTGGCGCTATCTGGAACCAGAAAGCCGTGGCCGACGCCGCACTCACCCCCGGCAAGCTGGCAACGCTGGCCAGCAGCGTGATGCAGAAGTGCGACGCGGTGGACGGTTTGCAGGACGGCCTGATCGACGATCCGCGCCAATGCGATTTCAAGGTGGCGCGTGATGTGCCAGCCTGCGCCGCCGGGGCCGACAGCGACAGTTGCCTGAACCCGCTGCAAGCCGAAGCGGTACAAAAAGTGTACGACGGCCCGCGTGATTCCAGCGGCAAGCAGATGTTTCCCGGTTTCATGCCCGGTAGTGAAGCACTGGTACAAGGCCCGAACGGTGCCGCCAGCAGTTGGCTCGGCCTGATCGCGCCGACCGGCATCGATGCCAAGCCGGCCGACTTCAACCTGGCAGAAGGCACCATGCGCTACCTCGTACCGCTGACACCGCAACCCGACTGGGATTACAACGATTTCAACTTCGACACCGATCCAGAGCAGCTCGATCGCTGGAGCCGCCTGGCTGACGCCACCGACATCAACCTGCGTGCCTTTCGCGCCAAGGGTGGCAAGCTGCTGATTACCTATGGCTGGGCCGATTCAATCCTGCAGCCCCTGATGGGCGTGCACTATTACGAGCAGGCGCTGACTGCCAACGGTGCTGATGGCGACGGCTTCATGCGTTTGTTCATGCTGCCCGGCATGGCGCATTGCGCCGGCGGCGTTGGCCCCGACCAGCATGATCCCGTCACCGCCATCATCGACTGGGTGGAAACCGGCAAGGCACCGGCCCTGATCACCGCGAAGAGGGTCATCAACGGCCAAACCGTCCGCTCCCGGCCGCTGTGCCCGTATCCGCAAGTGGCACGCTACAGCGGGCAGGGAAGCATTGACGATGCTGCCAATTTCAGCTGTAAGGCGCCGTGATTTGCTGTCTTTGTTTAACTCTGGGTTGATCTGAAGCCTCCACTTTGAAATGCTTGCAGGTCTGCCCCGCCATTGGGGCAGGTCATACAACGCCGAAAGGGGACCTCATGAAGAACATCAACAACATCGAAACCGTAGACAAGACCCTCCATGCCAATTTGCGGGTCAAGAACAATGCGGATTTCGCGCATGCCAAAGAGATGAACCTGGCCGCCATTACGCTGGGCGAGCTCAGTGCCTGCACCTGCAACTTCCCGGTGGTGTTGATCCAGAACCCCGAAAACCAGCAGGTGCGTCCGGTAGCGATGTTCGGCCTGCGTCCTGGCGAGAATGTGTACTATGGCGCTGATGGTTGGGACAGTACCTATGTGCCGCTATTGATCCAGCGCCACCCGTTCGTGATCGGCTTCGATGATCGCAGCGATGACCCCAAACTGCTTGCCACCTGTCTGCATCGCCAGAGCCCGTTTCTCAGCGAATCGGAAGGTGTTGCGCTGTTTACTCCTGAAGGCAATGAGACCGACTACCTGCAGAGTCGCCACCTGATGATGCGCGATATCTTCGAAGGCGAGAAATACACCGATCAATTCGTGCGCAAAATCCAGGAACTGGGCCTGTTGTCGCCGCTGGAAATCATCTTGCAGCCCGAAACCGGTGAAATGCGCCGCGTGGCCGGCATCTTCACGATAAGCGAGCGCAAATTGCGTGAACTAACCGATGCCCAGGTGCAGGAACTGTACAAGGCCGATTTCCTGCCTGCCTGTTATGTCATTCTTGGTTCGATATTCCAGCTGCATCGCCTGATGTATCTGCGCAACAAGAAGGATTTCGAGCGGATCGTTAATTACCGCATTGATCTGGAGCCACAGGCCCAGGTTGCGCCGACAGCCTGAACCCAGTCCAGGGCATCACATCATTGCCGGCGGCTGCAAAGCCTTCGGTCATGGATGCCCTGATCTGTTTCCACATGTTGTGCATCATCGGATGCAGGTTGTTGATGGTGCGCTGCGTGTCCATCACCGATGGCCCCCGCACTCCCTTGTGTCCAATAGCGCCGCCTATGGGCCGGATATCCAGGCCGATATGGCCCAGATGCTTCGCCAGCCTTGGCCCTGACAATACCAGAAGCTGATCAATGCCCACTTCGGCAGCCATGGCAAATGCAGCCAGGAACAGGCCCACCGGAATGAACGGAAAGCGGGAATGAGTTTCGCTTCCGAGATCGCTTTCCGCCAATTCGATTGCTTTGTCGGCTTCGCTTTTGCGGCGGCGATAGTCACGCATGACCGCCAGCCGTGAGACTTCAGCAATTCGCAGACGGTCTACCTTTGACAGATCGAGAAGGCTGCGGTCAATGGTACCCGCGCAGCTTCGCTCCAGCGGCAACGCAAAATGCGGGTCTTCCTGATTGCACACTATCAGTCGCAGGCAACCGAACATTGCGCCTGTCGCGGTTGAGCGCATCAGGCAGGGCGTGGAATAGCGATCGTAGTCATCCGTCTACTGGGCGTCCGGCCTCAGCGGCTCCCAGCCAAGGTCCCGGCACTGGACTTCGTGGCGAATGCGGTAGGTTTCCTTGCGTTGCTCGGCAGACAGTGCCGGTGCCAGTGTGAAATAGCTGCGGAAGGAATCTGCGAGATCGGATTGAGGGGGCTGTGTCACTTTGTGTCTACTTGCGTTTGATTTTGTATTTGCACTTGGGCTTTGCGCTGGAAAAAGTAAATAAAAGTATGGTTTTGTAACAAAAAAAATTTTCAGAGCCGGAGTTTTTTGGAGCCGGGGCTGGCGGCGACAAAACAACGCCATTGGCCATCGATGCGTGTAAGCTCTTCGCCCAGGCGTCGCCACCCGGGAATTACCGTCATGACAACAACAAGAATCCTTGCCACCGCAATCGGGACAGTGTTGCTCGCTTTGGTGCTGACTGGTTGCGCAGGACTTTTGCCGGGAACAGAACCACCGGCAGTCAGCGTTACCTCATTTGCGCTGGCGCCCGAAGCTGCTGGCAACACACCGCGGTTCAACATCGGTATCCATGTCGTGAACCCGAATCGCAATCCGATCCGCTTGCGCGGCATGAGCTACACCGTGGAAATCGAGGGCAATCGCATCCTTAACGGCGCCAATCCCGACCTGCCGACCGTGCCAGGCTATGATATTGATGCCGGCAGCCTGCTGCCGCTGACAATTGAAGAGAGCGGGCAGTTCAACTTGCCGTCTGCACGCTGAGCATGATCGACTGTCTGCCAATGGTCTTGATGGAGTAATGCCTGCATGAAATCCGTCTGCTTGCTGCATTCATTGTTGATGGCAACTGCGCTGTCTCTATGCCCTGCCATGTTGCAGGCAGCTTCTCTGCCGGCGCATATGCCGATTGATCTTTTGATCGTTGCTGATGAAGTCAATCCGCACAAACTGGCCGACGCCGATCTGACGCAACCGCAAGACCTCGCACCTGCGCTTACTGCAGCTGACAGCCCGCTCGCCAATGCGCGTGTTACGACTGTGAACAGTCAATGTGCTGATGACGCGCTGAAGGCATTGCAGTCCGCTGCCAGGCCTGCAGTAGTGCTGTACTTTGCGCATCGCGCCGCCAAACATTGCGATGGCAGCGATGCGCAGCCGCAATTCACGCAGCTGATGCAGCAGGGCTTGCAGAGCGGCATGGGAGTGGTGGTGCTGCATCACGGCTTGTATGTCGATATTTTTTCGCCGGGCGCGAAAGACGAATTGCTTGCATTGATAGGGGCAAAGACCAACAGCATTAAATGGGACACCGTAGATGGACAGCGCGTGTACAACGTGGGAGGCAACCACTTTGTCAGCAATAACGGCTTGTCATATCCGCAGCAAGCCAGCTTCACTGGTACTGCCGGCGTGGCTGCCGGCAGTTATCCTTACTTCGTCAACGTGCCTGATGAACTCTACGCCGATACTGCGCTGGTCGAAGTCGCAGGGGAGCAACGCACGCCACTGTTTGCATCGGATTCGCTGGGTACGCGCCTGCTGGGTTATGCACTTACTCGGCCGCTTTGGCAGGGCACCGTAGTTGCGTATCAGCCCGCCGAGTATCAACCCAATGCGCTGGATGACCGCAATGGGCCCAACTTCCAGATTCTGGTGAATGCGATTTATTTTGCGGCGTACGGCGCACCTTAAGGCGAGAGGCGCTCGTCAGACCTTGACGGTTTTCCAGCTGCCCTTGCTGAACAGCCACAGCGTGAAGAGTCCCACCGCTGTTTCGGAAATGAACACGCCCCAGAACACCCCCGACTCGGCCCATTCGAGCCGGATCGCCAGCCACCACGACAGCGGAATCTGCAGCAGCCAGAAAAACACCACGTTGATCAAGGTAGGAGTGCGGGTGTCGCCGGCACCATTGAAGGCCTGCACCGACACCATCCACCAGCCATAGACGAAGTACGAATACGACAGAATGCGCAGCCAGTCTGCCCCGATGGCGACAACAGTAGCGTCATCGCTGAACAAGCGCATGATCTCGTAGTTCAGCAGCCAGTACACCAATGACACCGCCAGCAGAAACACCATGTTGTAGCAGCCGATTTTCCACACAGTGGCTTCGGCGCGCTCAGGCTGTCCGGCGCCCAGGTTTTGTCCCACCAGGGTGGCGGCTGCGTTCGACATGCCCCAGGCCGGCATCATCGTCAGCATCATCACCCGTATGGTGATGGTGGCGCCGGCTACCGCAGTGCTGCCGATATCGGCGAGGATGCGCATCAGGAATATCCACGAGGTCATTGCCACTACCATCTGCCCAATGCCGCCCAGCGAGGTCTTGATGATGGTGGCCAATACATCAAGTTTTACCCGCACTTGCGCAAACGTGACCCGAATATGCCTGCCGCCACTGAAGAGTGAATACAGCTGCACTGCCACGCCAACACCACGGCCGATATTGGTGGCCACTGCTGAGCCCTGTACGCCGAGTTCCGGTAGCGGGCCCCAGCCAAAAATCAGCATGGGATTCAGCACGATGTTGATACCGTTGGCGATAAACAATACCCGCATCGCGATGGCGGCATCGCCGGCGCCACGGAAAATCGCATTGATTATGAACAGCAGCACGATCACCAGGTTGCCGCCAAGCATCCATTGCGTGTAACGGTAGCCGTGTTCGAGTGTCCACGCATCGGCGCCCATCAGCGCCAACAGTTCCCTGGCGAAGAAAAGCCCGGCCAGCGCGAACGGAATCGACGCCAGCACTCCTACCAGAATGGCTTGTACTGCCGCTTCGGCCGCCGCCTCAGGCTGCTGCTCGCCGATGCGTCGAGCCACGACGGCGGTAACTCCCATAGCCAGCCCGATACCAATGGCGTACAGCATGAAAAGGATGGTTTCCGTCAGTCCAACGGTGGCAACAGCGGACGCACCGAGTTTGCCGACGAAATAGATATCAACCACGGCAAAGGTCGACTCCATCACCAGTTCCAGCATCATCGGCACTGCCAACAGCAGGATGGCGCGATTCAGGCTGATTTTGGTGTAGTCGGCTTCACTGCCGCGGATGGCGTCGCCCAGCTGGCGCCACAGCCCGGGTGCTGCAGAAGTTGGCAGCGGGTGCTCAGTACTCATTTTCTTTCTGGCGGATCAGTTCCAGTATCGGATCTTCCGGCAATGGCAGCGCCGCCTTCGCATCCTCGACCTGCTGCGTGGCGGTATCCATGGCGTTTTTCAATTCCATGGCCTGGTTATAGGTTGTCTGCAATTCAGTCGGCAGTTTGGCGATGATCGCTTGTTGGCCGGCTGCAACCTGTTCGGCCACGATCTCGGCAGCGCCATTCTGTACCAGCATCACCGCCATTTGATTGGTATCGGCGTTCCACACCAGGCCAGCGGTATCAACAATGGCCTGCGCCTCAGGCGGCGCGTAGCGCGATACTACGTAATAGAGAGCACCTTCCTGTTGTATCTGGTTGGCGGTGCGCAGCAACTTCATTGCCGGCTCGTATTTATCGCCGAGCAGGGCCACCATGCGATCCTTGACGATGGGCGCTTCAAAAAAGTTGATGTTGTTGGGATTGAAACCCACCAAAGGCTCCAGGAATGCCCACATCAACTTGCTTTGCAACTGATTACCGATCAGCAGCGACGGCACACAGCCTGCCAGCAACAGGCTTGCTGCGAGTAACATAAGCCACTTCTTGCTGATGCGGGTTGCAATGCGCATGGGATGTGCTGCCGGGCGGGAAAGCGCGCAGTCTATACAGGAACCCGGGATGAGCAAGCAGTCACCACTGAAATATATCGAGGGCTATCCGCCTGATCTGCAGCAGGAGGTGCAGCTGTTGCTTGCCGAAAATCGTCTCGGCGACTATCTGCACGGCAAATATCCCGGGCAACAGCGCATAGCCAATGATAGCGAGCTGCGTGATTACGTCATGGAGCTGAAGAATCGTTTCATGCGCAAGGCAGAACCGCTCAGCAAGGTGGTGTACGACAACCACATTCATGTGATCAACAATGCGCTCGGTCTGCACACCTATATCTCGCGAGTGCAGGGCGGCAAGCTGAAACGCAAGAACGAGATCCGTATCAGTACGGCGTTCAAACAGGCGCCGGAACCCTTGTTGCGCATGATAGTGGTGCATGAGCTGGCGCACCTGAAGGAGAAAGAACACAACAAGGATTTCTACCAGCTGTGCCAGCACATGCTGCCGGATTATCACCAGCTGGAATTCGACGCCCGGCTGTTCCTGATGTTGCAGGAAACCCGCTGAATACCGTTGGTTTGAGTGGTCAGTTTCCGCTCTGACTCACAGGAACGCCGCGTTGGGGACGAGCTCTTCGCGCGCAGTCGCCTTGAGCCACTCAAATGCCACGTCAACGGGATTGTCGAAGTCAGCCTGGATCTGGACAGATTGGCTATAGGCATCCCACACCCACACTGATGACATGTCGGCAGGGAAGAGGAAGGCAACTGCCGCGTGACTGGAGGCAGCAGTCTTGATGATCAGTATGCGGGCAGGAATTCCGTCTTTGTGCAGGGTTTCAGCAAGGATTATTGCTTCCGGCAAGCACGCGTTCTCAGCCTGCCCGACGAAGTCAGACATGGCAACGGGAGGGGCCATCATGCAACCACACAACACCATGACCGGGATTATTGCTGCCACCGTTTTCATGATGAGACTTCTTGACGCCTGCATTGATAAGCGACTACCTGATGGCAAGTAGACCCTTGTTGTCATCGAATTGGATCAACAAGCCTACCGTAGCGCCGGCCTTCTCCGAGGGATTCCCATGCCGACATCCAACCCATCGGTCGTCACTGGCCTTGGAGGTCGCATTAGATGACTTTAATGGACATTCACTGAGCTATTGTCCGATCATTGGTCCCGGAACCAACCAACAAAAAGTGCGCCGCCCAGGCGCAACCAACGGGGAGCCACCATGAACAAACCTGGAATTTCCATCCTTGCTGCCGCCACGATTCTGGCAGCAGCAATGCTGGCCGGCTGCAGCGATAGCGAGACTGCTGCAGTCGACACGGCAGCACAGGCGCAGGACGCAGCCGCACCTGCAGCAACTGCCTCCGCCACCAGCAGCAGCGAGTGGGCGTCTTACGGCCGCGATTACAGCGAGCAGCGCCACAGCCCGCTGGCGCAGATCACGCCCGACAACGTCAGCCAGCTGAGCCTGGCCTGGTACGGCGATCTCGCCGAGAAAGGCGGCGGTTACGAAACCACACCGCTGATGGTCGACGGCGTGGTGTATGTCAGCGCGCCGTGGAGCAAGGTCTATGCATTCGACGCCAAAACCGGCGCACCACTGTGGAAGTACGATCCGATGGTGCCGGGCCAATGGGCGGTGAATCTCTGCTGCGGCATCGTCAACCGCGGCGTGGCGTACTGGAACGGCAAGATTATCTGGGGCACGCTCGACGGCCGCCTGGTGGCCGTCAATGCCAAAACCGGCGAGAAAGTGTGGGACGTGCAAGCCACCGACCCCACCAAACAGCTCTCGATCACCGGTGCCCCGCGCATCGCCGACGGCCGCATCTTCATCGGCGAAGCCGGCTCCGAATTCCATCAGCGCGGTTATCTCGCCGCCTACGACGCGGAGAACGGCAGTGAACTCTGGCGCTGGTGGTCGGTGCCCGGTGATCCGGCACTCGGCTACGAACAGCCTGAGCTCGAAATGGCCGCCAAGACCTGGAACGGCCCGTTCTGGGAAAAGGGCGGCGGCGGCACCCCGTGGGACGGCATCTTGTATGACCCGCAGACCGACCTCGTGATCTTTGGCACCGGCAACGGCGCGCCGTGGCCGGCTGAAGTGCGTTCACCGGGCGGCGGTGACAACCTGTTCACCGCCTCCATCGTTGCAGTGGAAGCCAAAACCGGCAAATACCGCTGGCACTACCAGGCTACGCCGCAGGACAGCTGGGACTTCGACAACACCCAGGGCTTTGCCACTGCTGATCTCGTCATCAACGGCGAAACCAAACATGTGGTGATGCAGGCGCCGAAAAACGGCGTGTTCTATGTGGTGGAAGTGGGCACCGGCAAAGTGATCTCGGCTGACCTGTTCGTCCCTAGCGCCAACTGGATGACAGGCTTCGACGACAACTGGCGCCCCATCCTCAACCCGGACGCCAACTACGGCGCCTTCGGCGATCGTGGCTTCCACGTGGTGCCATCAGCAGGCGGCGCCCATAGCTGGCATCCGATGGCCTTCAGCCCGGTCACCGGTTACATGTACATCCCTACCAACTACAGCAGCTTCCCGCTGGTAGCCGAGGCCGGCGCCAAGATGGGCAACCAGCTGTTGTCGATCAACGTCGGCAAACGCCCGCAGATGGACCCACCGCAGCTGGAAGGCGGCGGCTCCTACATCCTGGCGTGGGACCCGGTGGCACGTAAGCCGGTATGGGAACAGCGCATGGGCGGCTCGCGTGCCGGTCTGTTGACCACTGGCGGCAATCTGCTGTTCCAGGGCACTGCGCAGAACACCTTCTCGGCCTTCCGTGCTGATACCGGTGAACAGGTCTGGACCACGCAGACGCAGGCCAACGTTGTCGGCGGCGCAGCCAGCTACGAAGTCGATGGCGAACAGTATGTTGCGGTCGTTGCCGGTCAAGGCGGCGGACGCGGCGGTTACTGGGCACCGAACTATGCAAGGTTGCTGGTGTACAAAGTCGGCGGCACGGCGGTGCTGCCGGAGCCGGTGAGCTATACGCCACCTGCACTGAATCCACCGGCAGTGTTCGGCGACGACGCGCTGCTGGCCAAGGGTGAGCAGCATTACAACGAACACTGTGGCAGCTGCCACGGCAACAGTGGCCGCGTGAGCAGTTTGTTCCCCGACCTCAAGGTTGCTGCAGCACTCAACAGCGCTGAGCTGTTCAAAGCCATCGTGGTCGACGGCATCCTGCAGAACAACGGCATGGTGTCCTTCGCCAGCGTGCTGACGCCGGACGATGCCGAGTCAATCCGCGCCTATGTGGTGAAGCTGTCGAACGATGCGAAAAATGCACCGCCGCCGGCGGGGCCCGGCGGGCCGGCGCCTGCGGCACAAGTTGCGCCTCCTGCGGCTCCGGCGGTACAGGCAGCGTTGCCTGCTGCGGCTCCTGCGGCACCAGCGCAGCCTGAAGTGCATCAATAGGAAACGGGAGCCAGCGATGAAACCTCGTTCGTTCAAACAGATGATGGCCGGCACTGTCGCGGCTGCAGCTTTGTTGCTGCAGCCGGTGATGGCGCAGGAACTCACGATGGAAACGCTGCTCGACCGTATCCAGGTGGAAGATCTGCTGACGCGCTATTACTACGACCTTTCCGAAGGCAAGGCGCATGAACTGGCGGAATACTTCACTGTTGACGCCGTGCTGGATGTCGACAGCATGGTGGCGAAGGGTCATGCCGAGATTGGCAAGCTGTACGAACGTCCGGCAGGTGCCACGCCACCGTCCGAACCGGAAGCGCAGCGCCGTCGTGGCCACATGCTACTGACCAACCCGGTCATCACCATCAACGGCAACGCAGCCGAAGCCCACGTGATCTGGACCGGCGTGATGAACGAAGGTGTTGGCAAGGCCCCCAGTCTGTACGAGCAGGGTCGCGAAGACACCAAACTGGTGAAGCAGAACGGCAAGTGGTTGATCTCATACCGCTGCATCAGCTCTGACAGCGGCCTGCCCGACAAATACGACGCTACTTATGTGCCGCGTGGTGTGTGCTGGGAATAATCTGCAGAACCAACGAAAAAGCCCGGGCAATCCCGGGCTTTTTTTTGCTTTTACCAGCGCAGGCGGACGCTGCGTCATTCATCGCTGAACAGCTTGTTCAGCGGATCACTCAGCCGGAGGTCCTGCAGATATTCCGGATAATCCAGTCGATAGCGCTGCTGGAGTTGAACGGCACGTGCTGCAAGCTGAGTCACCTGCTGCAGTTGAAACTCTTGCGCAAACGCAAAGCCGATTAAATTGCCAGAGCCGTGCATCGGGATGAAATGTACCCGCCAATCAAACTCATGTAACAGATCGCGAGTGACCGTGGCGAGCATGGCTTTATCGGATCGCCACAGGTTGATCACCAGCATGCCGCTGCCGGCAAGCAGGCTGTGGCAATCGGCGAAGAATTCTGCACTGGCCACTTCTGGCACCATGCCGTCGCCACTGTAGGCATCCACTACTATCACATCGTGGCTATGTGCCTGCTGCCTGCTTTGCTGTGCCACATATTGCGCACCGCAACCAATGCTGATCTGCAAGCGGGGATCCTGCGGCAGCGCAAAATGCTGGCGTGCAAGCTCCACCACTTGTGGCCGCAGTTCCACCACATGGATGCGTCCATATTCGCTGTGATGCAGCAGGAATCTGGCCATACCGCCGCCACCGAGACCTATCATCAAGGTGTTGGTCGGTGCGGAATTGAACAGCAGGAATGCAGTCATCGCCTGTTCGTACAGCGCGCTCAATTGGCAGGGAGCCGCCAGTGGCATGCGGCTTTGCTGAGCCGCTGAACCGAAGTGCAAACAGCGCACACCATCGTGATCAACCACTTCAATCACGCCGTGCTCGTCAACGTACTCCGCAATCAGGATGCCGTTGTAGCGGTACATCGAGTGATCAACCAGCCTTGGCCGACAGTTCGGATTTGTGCACGAACCAGTGGCCCTGGTAGCGGCCGCCCGCATAGAAGCTGCTGGTAAGGCGCACGGTGGCGCGTTCTTCATCAATGCCTTCCTGCGCGCAGAACTCGGTGAGCGGCAGGTAGTCGACAAGATCGCTTTGATGCAACAGCTTGCCGGGTTGCTGCTTGTGCAACAACGCGTATACGCCGCCACCACACACGGCGCCGATGATGACGATGAAGTACAACGCGATCACCAGAGCGATCAGTTGGAACACGAGGTAGATCAACAGCCCATCTGAGATGATCATGCCGGCCACAATGCCGACAGCAACCAGACCTGTCAGCACAGCAAGCAAGATTTTGACGCTGCGGGCTGAGCCGGTGATGGCAGTCAGCAAAACACCAGCCAGAAAGGCGATGGTGACAGTATAGAGCGCAGTCTGTTGCACCAACTCCATCATTGCGGCATTCCTGCGCTCAGATATTGCGGCCCACTATTCGGGCTGCGACAAACTCACGGTGCATTCTTCTGCATCAGCACCACCAGCTCGCGGTAGTTGCCCTGCATTTCCCAGGTGCCGGTGTAACCCACCGGCAACACCAGCGATTGTCCGGGCGTGAATTCATGTGCGGTGCCATTGGGTTCGGTGAGGATCAACTTGCCGCTCAGGACATAGACGAACTCATCAACATCAGTCGCGCGCGTGCGGTGATCAGTTGTCGCCGGCGTTGATTCGAAGATCGATACGCTCAATTCTTTGCCTTCAAACAGCGAGGCCACCCGCATGTTCAACTCGCCGCCTACCAGAATGCTGGCGTAGGCATCCGGTGGTATGGCGGTGAGATCGAGCCCGGCCATCTTGTTGGCGTCGAGGCGTACCGGGGCGGGGGAGCTGCTGTCGGCAGCGTGAGTGGCAGGCGAGCTCATCATCAATACCATGGTGGCAACAAGCGGGGAAAAGGTACCGGGAGTGCGGCGTTTCATTGTTGTGCTCCTTTTGCGTAAGTGCTTTTTATTGTTGTTTCAATGCTTCTCTGATTTGTGCCGCCGCCGGAACTCTGCTGCGCCTATGCTTTGGCGTTGCGCCGCTCCAGCGCTGTGAAAATCTTCATGCCGGCCAGCATCGCGGCAACGAAGAGCAAGGCCTTCGACTGTCCCATTGCCAGCGAAACCAGTGCCGGACCCGGGCAAAAGCCAGCGAGGCCCCAGCCTGCCCCAAACAGCAAGCTGCCGATGACCAGCCGTTTGTCGATCACGGTCGACTTGGGCAATTGCAGCACGCCGCCGAGTAATGTCGCCGAGCGCTTTTTGGCCACTGTGAATGCCACCAGGCCAATCATCACCGCGCCACCCATTACGAAAGCCAGCGATGGGTCCCACAAGCCGGCAAGATCGAGAAAACCGAGCACCTTGCCCGGGTCTGTCATACCGGAAACGATGAGGCCGATGCCGAACAGCAGGCCTACCACAAATTCAGAAATTCTTGCTTGAGTCATGACGTGTTGCTCCTTATCAAGCCAGTAAATGGCGAACGACAAAGACGGTGACAAAACCCGCCGCCATGAATGTCACTGTTGCCACCATCGAGCGCGGCGACAAACGCGACAAGCCGCAAATACCATGGCCGCTGGTGCAGCCAGAGCCGTAGCGGGTGCCGATACCCACCAACAAGCCCGCCACCACGATCATCACCGGCTCGGCATCAATGCGTACGGCAGCAGGTGTGGCGACCAGTTGATACAACAGCGGAGCCGCCAAAACGCCGGCAACAAAGGTGAGGCGCCAGGCCCAGTCGCCCTTGGCAGGGGGCAGCAAGCCGCCGACGATACCACTGACACCGAGGATGCGACCGTTCACCAGAATGAAGATGGCTGCTGCCACGCCCAGCAGCAGACCGCCGGCCAGTGAGGCCCACGGGGTGAAATGTTCCCAATCGATAGTCATCGTGAACGTGCCTCGCAGGTTGGATACAGGTTCAGACGTATATGCCCTGGCTGCGCAGATAGTCCTCGTAGTTGCCCTTGAAATCAACGATGCCGGTGGGCTTCATGTCGATGATGCGGGTGGCGAGCGACGATACGAACTCGCGGTCGTGACTCACGAAGATCTGGGTGCCGGGGTAGTTCTCCAGCGCCAGGTTCAGCGCCTCGATCGATTCCATGTCGAGATGGTTGGTGGGTTCGTCGAGGAAGAGGATGTTGGGATTGATCAGGCTGAACTTGCCGAACAGCATGCGGCCCTGTTCACCACCGGAAATCACTTTGACTGACTTGTCGGAATCGTCACCGGAAAACAACATGCGGCCGAGCGAGCCGCGCACCAATTGGTTGTCGCCATTGGTCCACTGCTTCATCCAGTTGAACAGCGTTACGTCGTCGGCAAATTCCGACTGGTGATCCTGCGCGTAATAACCCGGCTCGGCTTGCTCCGCCAGCTTCACTTTGCCGCTGTCGGGCGGCAGTTCACCCAGCAGGCAACGCAGCAAAGTGGTCTTGCCGGCGCCGTTGGGGCCGATGATGGCAACGCGCTCGCCGGCTTCGATCTGCAAACTGAGCTTGTCGAACAAAGTGCGATCGAACGCCTTGCTGATTTCGACTGCAGTTACTGCCTGTCGGTGCAATTTCTTGTTCTGTTTGAAACGGATGTAAGGGCTGACGCGGCTCGACGGTTTCACTTCATCCAATTGAATCTTGTCGATTTGGCGCGCGCGAGACGTGGCTTGTTTCGCTTTGGACGCATTGGCCGAGAAGCGGCTGACGAAACTCTGCAGCTCGGCGATCTGTTCCTTCTTCTTGGCGTTGTCGCTCAGCAGTTTTTCGCGCGCCTGGGTAGAAGCCAGCATGTAGTCATCGTAGTTGCCGGGATAAACCCGCACCTCGCCATAATCCAGGTCGGCAATATGGCTGCACACTTTATTGAGGAAGTGGCGATCGTGCGAAATGATGATGATTGTGCTTTTGGAATCCTGCAGCACCGTTTCGAGCCAGCGGATGGTGTCAATGTCGAGGTTGTTGGTGGGCTCGTCGAGCAGCAATACTTCGGGTGAGGAAAACAACGCTTGCGCCAGCAACACGCGCAACTTCCAGCCCGGTGCGATGTTGCTCATCGGCCCGGTGTGCTGTTGCAGTGGAATGTCGAGGCCCAGCAGCAGTTCGCCGGCGCGGGCTTCAGCGGTGTAGCCGTCGAGTTCGGCAAAGCGCACTTCCAGATCGGCCACCTTCATGCCATCTGCTTCCGACATCTCTTCCAGCGCGTAGATACGCTCGCGTTCGGCTTTGACCTGCCACAGTTCTTCGTGGCCCATGATCACGGTGTCGAGCGCAGTGAACTCTTCAAAGGCGAATTGGTCCTGCCGCAACTTGCCGAGACGGATGTGTGGCTCCAGCATCACCTGGCCAGCGGTGGGCTTGAGTTCGCCGCCCAGGATTTTCATCAAGGTGGACTTGCCGCAACCATTGGCGCCGATCAGGCCGTAGTGGTTGCCGTTGTTGAATTTGACGGAAACGTTCTCAAACAGGGGTTTTGCCCCGAATTGGATCGTAAGGTTGGCAGTGGAGATCATGGGTAGGGGACAACACAGCTAAAAACGAGGCGCGCATGGTACAAGGAAATGCGTCCCAAGGCCGTTGGTAAATGAGTCTGTCATCCCCGCGCAGGCGGGGACCCAGCGAAAACAATTGGCCGATTCCCGCCTGCGCGGGAATGACGACTTAATCAGCTTGCCGTTAATACCTATACTTGCCGGCCACTATTCAACTCCACGCCCTTGCAGCCGGAGACAAACGCCAATGGATACCAGGAAGATCAAATTCGTCAGAAACCGCCCGTGGCTCACCGAAACGAGCACGTCTAAACCCGTTCCAATCAGCAAGACCATCCCCGATTGGTACCGCAATGCCGATCGTTATGCCAAGGACCCTGCCACCGGCATGTACTGGCAGATGCCCAATATCGGCGGCAAGATCCCCACATGGAAGGCATGCCCCGCCGTGTTCGACATCATGGGCGCCGGCTATACCTACCGTACGCCGTGCGACATCGAGTTCCTGGAGCAGGATGGCACCATCTTCGCCAGGGTACTGGACGACCAGCACCAGCAGTTCCTGTTCGATCGGGTGCCGCTGGCGCAGTTTCCGCCACCGCAGGGCTACCACGACAAGCACTTTGCCTGGTGGCCCGACTGGACGGTGGAATTGCCGGAAGGGTACAGCGCGCTTTACACGCATCCGCTCAATCGCTTCGAGCTGCCGTTCCTCACCATGAGCGGCATTGTCGACAACGACAAAGTGCACTTGCCGGGCACCATGCCGTTTTTTGTACTGAAGGGCGTGTCCGGTTTCATCCCCGCCGGTACTCCGTATGCGCAGATAATTCCGTTCAAGCGCGAGCACTGGGAATCAGAAGTCGACACATCGCTTGCTGCAGCCGAGATACAACAACGCAACCAGCAGAACAGCGCGCAGTTCCGCCAGCCCGACGGCGGCGTCTATCTCAATCAGGTATGGGAACGCAGGAAGTACCAGTAACGTGGTGTCTGCAGATGCGTAGTGTTGTTCGCAAGCCATCCACCCGTTGCAACAACTGTCTGTTGCCGCCACGCTGGTGTGTGTGTGCAGCGCAAAACCAGCTGGAAATTCCACTGTCGCTGGCGGTGCTGAGTCACCAGCGTGAACTGGGCAAGCCCAGCAGCACCGGTAACTTGATCAAGCGTTTGCTGCCGGCCGCAGTACAGCATCGCTGGGATCCGGGTGCGCCGCTGTCGCCGGCACAGGTAGTAGATCCGCAGCGCGAGGCCTGGATCCTGCATCCGCAAGGTGAGGACATGCCCTCAAATGCCGTTGCCGGCACCACGCAGGTCTTATTGTTGGATGGCGCCTGGCACGAAGCCTCCGCCATGGTGCGTCACACAAAAGACTGGGGACGCTTGATCAAGTTGCCACTGCAGGGCGAGAGCCGCTTCTGGCTGCGCAGCCAGCAGGGAGAGGCGCAGTTCTCCACCATAGAGGCCTTGATATTCTTGCTGCGGGCCTTTGGTCTGCAGCAGGCCGGCACCGAGCTGCAGCACCAATTGGAACTGCATGTTTATGCCGGCTTGCGTGCGCGCGGGCGTATTGATGTGGCAGAGCAGTACCTCGACAGTTCGCCGATAAAAACCGCGATGGCTGATTATCTGCGGGAGTATCAGGCGCGCAGACCCCTGCTTACTTCCGTGCCGCTACAAACACTTTCTTGAGCAGATCTGTCGTGCGCGCCAGCGGTTTTGCCGAGTTGGCCAACCACCTTGGTAGCGCCAACTGTAGCGCTGAGGGATAGCAGAGCCGGTTGGGCAGCAAAGCCTTGCTGGCAGTCAGCGGTAACCCATCGTTATCATTCGCGGCAACTCAACAGACAGACCATTTCCAGCAGGACCCATGCCTGACAACAGCACCAACTACAGGGATGCACGCGATCCGTTCGATTTTCCGTTTGTCGCACAGGCAGATCTACTGCAGCTGTTCATCCGCCGGCGTGCTGACATTGTTGAACGCATCGAACACTTGTTGAACTGCCAGAAGAAGCCGATCGATTACCAACAAAATCAATCCCTGCTGTCCCGCCAGTTCAAGGATTGCTGCTTTACCCTCAGCGGACTCACCCAGACACAAACCGGCTTGCGCGATCAATTGGAGCTGGCGCATTGGGCCAGCGGGTTCAAGCCCCGCGCAAACCCGGGTAATGACATCATCGACCCTGCTGCGTTGATGGTGCGCGGCTTCCATATGTGGCAGCAGACACGCTGGCCCGGCCAGAAGGGACGCATACGGTTCGCGCAAACCTTGTTCAATGTCTATCTGCTGCGCTGTATCACGCTGTTGCTTATGCGGTTGTGGGATGACGCAGTCACTGACGCACGCAACAAGCTTGGACAAGTACAGAGCCTGCTCGATGCCTTGTGGCACAGTTCACCAACCGACCAACCGGTGCTGGTGCGCGATGTGCGCTGGCTGTTCCCGGTAGCCATGAGTCCCACCACCAACGATCTCTCTGGCTACTTCCGCATCACCCAGCTTATCGACGACACCTTGCCGCCAGCGGATCGCATCGAAATCCACAAGGCCAGTGTGCAAGCCGGCAGTGGCCATCTGCGTGCGCAGTTGCGTCACCTGGCTGTACAGCAGGGCGTGCAGATGGACGCGCATGAGCTCGTACTGCTTACCCGTGTGTCCAACGCACTTGATGTTGCGTTGCTGATGCAAGGGCTGGTGACATTGCTGCGAGCATATGAGCAAGCGATAGCGGGCAGCGATGGACAGCAGCGACTCTCACTGGCGGCCGCGATTTGTGAAGGCTTGTCACCCGATCCGGAGTTGTTCATCAAACGGCTGGATCTGCTGGGCCCGTACACGATGATCGAGCATCTGTTCATCGCAACCGATAAAGAGGGCAATACTGCATACACCTCGATGGGGGTGCGACACCTGCAACTGTTGCAGGAGTACAAAGGCCTGATTGGTCGCCTGGCGAACTGCTTGCACGATGACTGCCCACACAGCCGACCAGTGGCAGAGGCTTATTCCCCTTACGGATTGCTGTACGGTTTCGCTTCCAACATTCTCGAACTCACTACATTCAAAACCCTGCAGTTGGATGCGGAAACACGCTTCACCATGGAAGACGCGTTTGCTGCAGGTGCAGCGGACAAGCGCGCCTGGGTCAACGGCTGGCGCACGCTGCCGCACATAAAACCTGAAGTGGTGCAGCAGTTCGAGTATCCCGCTCAGTTTGCGGCAGACATGCATGCTCGCATCGAGCAGCAGTTACAGCAGCGAGTTGCTGCCGGTGACAGCAACTCTTCTGTGCCGACAGGGAAGCTGTATCTCCTGCAGGCCAATGATCCGCAAGTGGCCGGAATGCTTCCCCATATCTGCGAGCTGCCGGTGCACTACATCCATGCGTCGGATCCGGCGCTGGTGGCTGCACGCATGGCGGAATCGAAGGAACTGCAGGATATTCTGTTCTGTCGGTTGGAAGGCGAGTATGTCGTCAGTTACCGCACTGAACAGGGCTGCGTGGGCATTACCAAAGACATGCTGACGGAAGTAGTGGGGGCGGGCAAGGATGCGAGGCTGGCCGGCTTGCCGCAGGAAGCAGTTGATGTATTGCGACTGATGTGTCCGGAGTTGGTGGTCACTGGATAGGAATCCCGGTCAGCAATCGCGACTCTGCCAGCTGTTTGTTTCTATTTGTCTGTCTTCTCCCTATCCGCTGTTTCCACTACCAACGTAAATGTTCGTCGCTGATCTCCCTGCAAGGTACCAACATTGATCACATGGCGTGCAACTTCCTCATTGCGTTCATCACGCACGCTGACACTGATGCAGTATTCCATCGCAGCGTCGGCGCGTGGGGCGGTGAAGCTGCCCTCCACGCGCCAATCCGCTTTGGGCGCAGGCGCGCCGCGCGGTTTATCGAAGCGCAGGTGTCCCTTGCAGCCGGGGCATACGGCTGCACTGGCAAGGATCGTGGCCTTGCAGTGGGGGCACTTGCGCGTGCTCAAGGCTATTTGCCGTCGGTAAAGCCGAATTCCACGTTGCCGCGCATGCGCGCGCCAGCAGCGACAGAGAGCGTGCCGGCCTTGATGTCGCCGGTGACGGTGCTGCCTTGCTTCAGTTCAACGTGACGGGCGCTTTCGATATTGCCCTGCAGTGTGCCATTGACCGTGATCTCACCAGCCAGCACATGACCTTCCACGCTGGCGGGAGCATCGATGTGCAGATCGCCTTCCACGTGGATGTCGCCCTTGAACTTGCCGGCAACGCGGACGCTGCCCTTGCCGCTGATCTTGCCTTCAATCGTGATGCCGGACGCAATCAGCGATTCGTCCTTGCTGCTGGCACTCACTTTCGGCGCCGGGGCAGGTGCAGGCGTAGCGGTGCTGGCCTGTGGTGCAGGGGTGTTGGTCGTTGCTGCAGGGGTGGCAGTGCTGGGTTCGTTTTTGTCCCAAATAGCCATGGTGGTCACTCCGGTTGGATGGGGTGAACCGATGGTGCCGTTGTTGGCGCGGGATTACAACGGGCGGTTTACTCCGCAGCTTTGGGCTGCTGGAAGTCCTTGAACTCGTAGGTCAGTTCGCTGCAGCCATGATTCTCATACGGCACGTCGGCCACCAGCAGCGTGTCGGTGCCTTTGTATTCGTCGGTGAAATACACCGGATCGGTGGCCACGTAGCTGCGGGTGAGGGTCATCTTGGCGGGGTCGAAGGAGAAACGTTCCACCACGTGCAGCTGATCGCTGTGGCGCAAGGGCGGCACGATCACACCGGCCGGGAAGCCGATGGTGTCCACCACCAGCACGTCGCCTTCCCAGTGGCCGATGGAATGGCCGGCTGGGGTGGGTTCGATGCTGGCGGGGTGTGCGTCCATATTCAGGTGGATCACGCGCTCGTAACTGACGAGGCCATAGTTCATCACGATGCTGTCCTTCTCCTGCACGATGCGGTTTACCGGGCCGTCGTGCACCCAGTCGAGGAGGATGCTGGTTGGTTCGCAGCGCAGACGCGGATTGTCGGTGGGGCTCCACATCTCGAATTTTTCCGACTCTTCCTTGCCGCGTGCAGTCAGCGTTACCGGCTTGGCATCCCAGCCGGCGGAAGGAATGGTGGCCGGGTCGATGGTGCCGGCTTCGATGCCGGCCTTCATGCTCTTCGGCACCAGCCCCACACTGCGGGTGGCGCCGGGCGGCACTGCAATCACATATTGTTCCTGCGCCCAGTCGCCGGAAATATTCGGTTCACCCGACGAGAGCCGCGGTGGACGTTCGCTGGTATCGAGGCCGGAGTGTTCGATCTGGTCGTTGCGGTTCAACTCGGCGGCTTCACCGATCTTGATGTCTTCCAGATAACACGAGCCCGGGTCCTGCCGGTGCATGAAGCCATAGATGGTGGCGCGCGCGCCGGGAATGAACATTTCCTTCGACCAGCCCGAGCGCCGCATCAGCGTGGCCGCGCGCATTTCGCAGCGCATGGCGATGGTGCCACCCCCTTGCTGATCGGCGTCCAGATACAGGTACGAATGCGGATTGACGAAATCGATGCTCTTGATGGTGCCGGTGATCACTGCGTCCTTGCTGCGATCGAACAGGCCAAAGCCG
>CAISOD010000239.1 GCA_903887045.1 uncultured Gammaproteobacteria bacterium
AGCCCATCTCGATTTCGCCTCGGTACAGCGCGACAACGCCGAAATGGAACGCCGTTGCCAGGAAGTGATCGACCAGTGTTGGGCGCTGGGTGAGCACAACCCCATCCGCTTTATCCACGATGTTGGCGCTGGCGGTTTGTCGAACGCGCTGCCTGAGCTGGTAAAAGACGGCGAGCGCGGCGGCAACTTCCAGCTGCGCAAGGTGCCAAATGCCGAAGTGGGCATGTCGCCGCTGGAGATCTGGTGCAACGAAGCGCAGGAACGTTATGTGATGGCGGTGGCTCCCGACGATCTCGAGCGTTTTACTGCCATTTGCGAACGCGAGCGCTGCCCCTTTGCGGTAGTGGGGGAAGCCACTGCCGAGATGCATCTGAGCCTTACCGACAGTCACTTCAACAACAAGCCGATTGACCTGCCGATGAGCGTGCTGTTCGGCAAGCCGCCAAAGATGCAGCGCAAGGCCGTTGCCTTGCCCAAACACGGCCGCAAGTTCGATACCAGCAGCATCGTGTTGAGTGAGGCCATTGATCGCGTGCTGAAACTGCCGGCTGTGGCCAGCAAGAGTTTCCTGATCACCATCGGCGATCGCTCCATCACCGGTATGGTGGCGCGCGAACAAATGGTAGGCCCGTGGCAGGTGCCAGTGGCTGATGCTGCGGTCACCACGCAAACCTACGACAGCTACCACGGCGAAGCGATGGCAATGGGCGAACGCACACCGTTGGCCTTGCTGGATGCACCAGCGTCCGGCCGCATGGCGATTGCCGAAGCCATCACCAACATTGCCAGTACGCACATAGGGGCACTGTCCAATGTGCGCATGTCGGCCAACTGGATGGCTGCGGCCGGTTATCCGGGTGAAGACCACAACCTGTTCAAGACGGTGGAAGCAGTGGGCATGGAGCTGTGTCCCGAACTCGGTATCACGATTCCGGTGGGCAAGGATTCTATGTCGATGCGCACGCAGTGGCAGGACAACGACGGCAAGAAATGTGTAGCGGCGCCGCTGTCACTCATCATCACTGCGTTTGCACCGGTGCAGGATGTACGCCTCACGCTGACGCCGCAGCTGCGCATCGACCAGGGCCCCAGCAAGCTGGTGTTGGTGGATCTTGGCCTCGGCAGCGATCGCCTCGGCGGTTCGGCACTGGCGCAGGTCTATGGCCAGTTGGGCGACACCGTGCCCGATCTGCACAGCGCCAGCGATCTCAAACAATTCTTTGCCTTTATCCAGGAAGCCATCGCGCAGCAATTGCTGCTGGCCTACCACGACAGATCCGATGGTGGCTTGCTGACCACAGTGCTGGAAATGGCCTTCGCCGGGCGTTGTGGTGTCGATCTTGTGCTCGATCCGATCATCGACAGCAGCGATGTGCTGGCCGAGCTGTTCGCGGAAGAACTCGGTGCTGTGCTGCAAGTGCAGGCAGGCCGGCTGCCCGAGTTGCTGGAGCTGGCGGAAGACCGCGGCCTCGCCGACATCTGCTTCGTCATCGGTGCGCCGAATGCGAGCGACAGCATCAACATCAGCGTAAACGGTAAACAGTTGTACAGCGCGTCCCGCGCCGCCTTGCAGAGCACCTGGGCCGAAACCAGCTATCGCATGCAAAGCCTGCGCGACAACTCGGCCTGCGCGCAGCAGGAATTCGACCTCATCCACGACAGCCACAATCCCGGTCTGCACTCGCTGCTCAGCTACGACGCGAAGGAAGACATTGCGGCGCCGTACATCCTGCTCGGCGCACGTCCGCGTATCGCGGTGTTGCGAGAGCAGGGCGTCAATGGTCAGATCGAAATGGCGGCGGCTTTCCATCGCGCCGGTTTCGATGCAGTCGATGTACACATGAGTGATCTGATCAGCGGTCGGGTGTCACTTGACGACTTCAATGCATTGGTAGCCTGCGGCGGCTTTTCCTACGGCGACGTGCTCGGCGCCGGCGAAGGCTGGGCCAAATCGATCCTGTTCAACCAACGCGCCCGCGCCGGGTTCGAGCGCTTCTTTCAGCGTCCGACCACACTCGGCTTCGGCATGTGCAATGGCTGCCAGATGATGGCCAACCTGCACGACCTGATCCCCGGCGCCGCCCACTGGCCGCGCTTTGTGCGCAACCAATCGGAACAGTTTGAAGGCCGCACGGTAATGGTCAGTGTAGGGGAATCGCCGTCGGTATTACTCGCAGGCATGCAGGGCTCACGGTTCCCGATTGCCGTAGCACATGGCGAGGGCAGGGCCGAGTTCACCACCGCCACCCAGCAGCAAGTGCTGCAGAGCGGCACCGTGGCGCTGCAGTATGTCGATAACCTCGGTGCGGTAACCGAGCTTTATCCGTTGAACCCCAACGGCTCACCCGCCGGCATCGCCGGCCTCTGCAATACCGATGGTCGTTTCACGTTGATGATGCCGCATCCGGAACGTGTGTTCCGCGCAGTGACCAATTCGTGGCGCGATCCAGCCTGGGGCGACGACGGCCCAACCATGCGGATGTTCCGCAATGCGCGGGTGTGGCTGGGGTGAAAGCCCAAAGCAGTACCGGGACAAACAAAAAGCAAGGGAATCACTGATGAGCAGCAAGACAAGCCTCACTGAGGCCGACGAAGCCTACGCCCGCGAATTGTTCGGTCGCATCGGTATGCGGGTGGTACCGGTACTGCTGGCGGCTTTCGTCATTTCCTACATCGACCGTGTCAATGTTGGCTTTGCCGCCATCACCGCATCGAAGGACCTCGGCATGTCGGCAGCAGATTTCGGTTTCGGTGCCGGCCTGTTCTTCATCTCCTACATGATCTTCGAAGCGCCCAGCAATTATCTGCTGGAGCGCATCGGTGCCCGCATTTGGCTGGCGCGCATCATGATCTGCTGCGGCATTGTGTCGGCCGCCATGTTCTTCGTGTCGAACAAGACCCAATTCAACATTGCGCGCTTCACGCTTGGCGTGGTGGAGGCGGGGCTCTTTCCCGGCGTAGTGCTTTACCTCACCTTCTGGTTTCCGAAACGTTTCCGCGCGCGTTACATCAGCATGTTCGCGCTCGGCATTCCGCTGTCGAGCGTAATCGGCTCACCGATTTCCGGCCTGCTGTTGAACATGGACGGCATTCTGGGCTTCAAGGGCTGGCAGTGGCTCTACATCATTGAGGCATTACCTGCGTTCGTAGTGGGCGTGTTGATCTGGGTATTGCTGGCCGACAAACCCGAGAAGGCCAGCTGGCTGACTCCGGCAGAGCGCGAATACGTCAAGAATGAATTGGCGCGCGAGCGTGCCGCGCAACCGGACCAGGGCAGCCATGGCAGTCTGTGGCAACAATTGAAATTGATCACCGACAAGCGCGTTATTACCTTTGCACTCGTATTCTTCGGCACTGGCGTGCCGAGCTACGGCCTCGGATTGTGGCTGCCGCAGATCATCAATGACTTCGGCCTCACCACCTTCCAGACCGGTCTCGTCAGCGCGATACCCTTTGTGTTTGGTTCCATTGCGATGATCGTCTGGGGCCGCCGCTCCGACCGCACCGGCGAGCGCGTGTGGCATACCGTTGCCGCTGCCTGGGTCGCCGCTGCCGGCCTCGCGGCCTGTTTCTGGATTACCTCGCCGGTGTTGTCCTTGGTTGCATTGTCGGTTGCAGCCGCTGGTATCTACGCGGTGAAAGGGCCGTTCCTGTCGTCAGTCAGTGAGAGTTTCTCTACCAGGCACGCTGCCGTTGGCATTGCGCTGGTATCGTCGCTCGGCAATCTCTCGGGGCAGTTCGCACCGTGGATGGTGGGAGTGATTCGCGACAACACCGGGCAGTTCCAGCCGGCGTTGTTGGCGCTGGGGTTGTGCTCGTTGGCGGGTGGTGCCGTGATGCTTCTGCGTTTGCGTTATGTCGTTAAACCTTCGGCTACGGTGAACGCTTGAGGCTTTCTGTTTCTGTGAACGGCCAGCAGTCAGTACAGGCCCCCGCAACACGCCGTGAACCCATCCGTGGGGGCTCGCTTCGGCCATCCATGGCCTCAGACGGTTGCGGAAACCTGTACTGACTCCTGTCCCTTGGGCCAGTGCTTTGCGGCCTTTTTGAGTGCAGGAGCAAAGTACAGGCGCACTGGTTTCAAGCGAATTTACAGCGGTTATCCAAGGGACTGGCCCCAGGCCGTGCACCAAACCAATGAAGTAAGCACCAAGCGTAAAGGAAGAAACGATGGCAACAGCACACAATGACTGGAGCATCCCCCTGGTTGATTCGCATGCGCACATTTTTTTGCAATCAATGCCGCTCATCAACAATCCACGCCACGCCCCGCAGTACAGCTTCACCGTTGACCAATACATCAGCGTGCTTGATGCACACGGCATCCAATACGGCGTCATCGCTGCCGCCAGCCCTTGGGGTGACTACAACGACTACACCGTGCAAAGTGTCGGCAAGCAGCCAAGATTGCGCGGCACCGTCATCCTGCATCCCGGCAAACGCTACGACTTCAAACACATGAGCGCCAACGGCATTCTCGGCGTGCGGTTGCCCTTCATCGGCCTGCCACAAGTACCCGACCTGACGACGCCGGAGTACCGGAAACTGCTGCAGCAGATTGCCGATGCCGGTTGGCATGTGCATCCACACATCGAAGGCAAGTACCTGCCGGAGCTGTTGCCCATCCTCGAAAATGCCGGCGTCAAAATCGTGGTCGATCATCTTGGTCGTCCCGGTGTTGATGACGCCGTTGGCAGTGCCGGCTTCCGCGCAGTAGTGGATTCAGTGCAGCGCGGCAACAGCTGGATCAAGGTGTCGTGCGGCTATCGCATCGGCCAGCGCGCAGAAGAACACTTCGCCGGTTTTCTGCAGGAGTTGGGGCCGGATCGCATGTTCTGGGCCAGCGACTGTCCCTTTGTCGGGCATGAGAACCAGTTCCCTTATGCCGACACCATCAAGTGGCTCACTGATCGCGTGACTGACGAAACCATCGGTCGCAAGTTGCTGGGAGGGAATGCCCGCGTCTTTTACGGCTTCGACTGATCTTGCAGGGGTCCACCAAGGCAAAGCGGGTGCTGCCCGTGAAGGCAGCACACGCAATCCGCTCTCTAGTGCCTGGCCTGCAAACCTTATTCGTAGCGCAGCGCTTCAATCGGATCAAGGTTGGCGGCTTTGGCAGCCGGCATGATGCCGAACACAAGACCCACCATGGCGGAGAAACCGAACGACAGCAGCACCGCCCACATCGGCACCACGGCCTGCGGGAAGTTTGGAATGGCGGCAGAAGCAGCGAGACCAATACCGTAGCCGAGCGTCAGCCCCACCAGTCCACCCAACAGGCACAACAGCAGCGATTCAAACAGGAACTGCATCAGGATCTGGTGGCGCTTGGCACCGATGGCCTTGCAGATCCCGATCTCTTTCGTACGCTCGGTCACCGAGACCAGCATGATGTTCATGATGCCGATACCGCCCACCAGCAGTGAAATGCCGACGACGCCGCCCATCACCACTGTTACCGAACTGAGGATGGTATTGAAGGTGTCAGTCAGCTGTTCAGAGGTTTGTACCTGGAAGTCGTCGTCTTCATCGGAGGGAATTTCATGTGCCAGTCGCAGCAGCGAGGTGACACGATCCTGCACGGCTTCCAACTGGTTGAGGTCACTCAGGGTCAGCTGGATTGCCATGCTCTGGCGTGACTGGTTGCCGGCAATCGAGCGCATGGTGCTGTAGGGAATGATGGCGAAATTGTCCTGGTTCTGGCCGAGGATCTGGCCTTTTTCTTCGGCCAGGCCAATCACTTTCATCCATTCATCGCCGACTCGCACATACTCGCCCACCGGATCTTCCGGCAGGTTGAGGTTCTCGCGCACGGTTTCTCCGATCACCACCACACGGCGGCGTGTGGTGTCGTCGGTGTCCGACAGGAAGCGGCCGTACTTCATGTAGGTCTGTGCCACGTCCTGGTAGCTGTAGGTGGAGCCGGTGATCTCGACTGCGGCTGTCTGTGAGCCATAGCGCAGCTGGCTGCCACCGCCGCCGATGATCGGCGAGATGGTAGCGATGCCTTCCACCCGCGATGACAACATATCGAAGTCTTCCGGTGAGATGCGGGCGATCTTCCCCGTCAGGTAGTTCTCGTAGGTGTTGCGAGCCTGCACCACGATGCTGTTGGTGCCGAGTCCCTCGAACTGCTGGTTGATGGTGTATTGCAGGCCCTGAATGATGGACACCGTCGCCACCACGGCAGCAACACCGATGATGATGCCGAGTGTGGTCAGAAAGCTGCGGAAACCGTGCGCGCGGATCGAATGCAGCGCCGAGCGCAGGCTTTCCGTCATATCGAATAACAACATGGTGCGTTCCTCAGTGAACCATTGGTTGGTTGCGGCGGTCTTCCGCCACGTGGCCGTCTTCCAACCGTACGATGCGGTGGCAGTGGTTGGCGATTTCGGCTTCGTGTGTCACCACGATGATGGTCTGCTTCTGTGCATGCAGGTCGTCGAACAATTTCATGATCTCTATCGTCGTGCGGGAATCGAGGTTGCCGGTTGGCTCATCGGCCAACAGTATCGATGGCTTGGTC
>CAISOD010000240.1 GCA_903887045.1 uncultured Gammaproteobacteria bacterium
AGGCCGCAATGCCCGCACCAATTCCGGTAACGGCAGCGCGTTGGCGAGTACGGCCTGCACTGCTTCATGCACCTGGTCCAATTGTGCCGATAACGGCCGCGCTGAATCAGTATCGAGGTACAGCGGCAACAATTGCATATAGCAACCGATGCTCTGCTCTTCCTGCACGGTGGTCCTTGCTGCCGACGGCAATCCGATTACCGGATTGCCGGCAGCACCCACGCCCCGCAGTGCTATTGCCAATGCGGTAGCCAGCACAGCAAACGGTGTGCAATGGCTGGATACGCATAATGTCTGCAGTTGTGCCATCAGTGCTGCCGGCAACCGACAAGATAGCTGTTGCATGCGATAGGGCCAGTGTTCTGCCGTTGGCTGCCACGGCAAAGCCGGTGGGTGCTTGGCTGGCGCGCTCAGGTACTGCCGCCACCAGTCCAGTTGCTGCCGGTGCCCATCACCCTTCAAGCGCTGCTGCTGTCGCTGACAATGCAGGGCAAAAGCAGTATCTGCTGCTGGCGCTTGCCAATGTGGATCGCGGATCAGTTCACAATAATTGGTGGCCAGTTGCTGCAACAACACGCCGCCCGACCACCCATCCAGCACGCAATGATGAGCACCCAGCAACAGACTGTGGTGAATATCGCTGTGCCGCAACAATCTGCAGCGAAACGCATTGCAGTGCAGATCGAAGGGCTTGGCAGCCCAGACGGCAGCCAGGGCAGGCAAGTCCAGGGGAGCAACTGCGTCCGGCGCATACAAGCGAGGAGAGTTTGGTGCTGGCCGTACCAGTAAGCGCCGCTGGCGCGTGTCAAACTGCAGGCAACTGGCCAACACCGGAAACTGCTTAACCAGTAGGTTGATTGCATCTGCCAGCCTGCGCCATTGCAATGGTCCATGCAGTTCCATCACTACTGCACTGTTATACAGACCAGCAACACCGGACTGCTGCTCGCTCCACCAGAGACCTTGCTGACTGCTGTTGGCGACAAACTCCGCCTCTGCAGTAGCCTGCTTCACTGCCGGCTCCGGTTTGTTGGCACCGGCAACCAGGGCGCTACACCACTGAGCCATTTTGCGGGGAGTGCCGAAGTGGGACATATCCTGCAAACGCAACTCCAGGCCTGCGTGCTCACGCACACGCAGCAGCAGTCTGGCGAGTTGCAGGGAGTCGCCACCTGCGAGGAAAAAGTGGGTATCGGGCTCTATCGAGTCGGAAGCCAATACCTGCTGCCACAGCGCGATAATCTGCGGCAACCGGGCACTAGTGGCAGCGGTCTCCATCATGCCCTCGCCCGCTGCAGACCTTGGGCCTGATCGTAGCCTTGCTGCAATTCCATCCCACAGCGCTGGCGATCCGGCTTGCCTCCGGCCAACAGTGGCAGTTCACCGTAAAACGCCAGCCACACCGGAGTAGCGAACAGCGCACCCCGACTCAAATAGAAATCCAGCAACTCATTGGCATCGGCGGTGGCGCCATCCTGCAGTTCAACAGCCAGCGCAAGGCGTTCACTTCCGGCAGCAACTGTAATCGCGACAGCCACACAGGCACGCAAGGCCGGATGCTGCAACATTACCTGTTCAACTTCCTGCGGGTAGACATTGCGGCCGTTGATGACACACATTGCATCCACCCTGCCCACGAAGAAGTAGTATCCGTTGGTGTCGCGATGCAAACGATCGCCGGTATGGAACCAGCGATCGCGGTACTTGCGCTGGTTCAGGGCAGCGTCCGTATAGCACGGTGTGGTGGTTGGATTCCGCACACACAGCTCGCCGGTATCAGCTTCGCTGCCATCAGCAGCCAGCAAACGCGCCTCACCGAAACGCAAGCGACCACAACTGCCGCTCGGCGCTGCAACATCATCATGCGTATTGAAGATGCCGGTCAGGCATTCGCTCATGCCATAGCCGTTGTGTACACGCACGCCGAGCTGTTGCGACAACTGCTGCAGGCGGGCACTGCTGATCGCCTCCCCCATCGCCAAACAGTGGCGCAGTGCCGGCAATGGATTGGCCTCGGCTGCTGCCAGCAGCTCCTGCAACAGCGATGGCACCAGCAGCATGAACCGACACCCACTCCTGCGCAGCACGGCCAGGTGATCGCAGGCCTGTGCATTGCGCAGCAGATGCAGTGTGCGGCCTTCCAGCAGACTCTGCAGACAGAAACTGAGCCCGCCCCAATGGGTAACCGGCAATACATTAACGCGGGCCGAGGGCTTCTTATCGCCGGCATCATCGGGGAAGGCCTGGTAGAGAACGGCCAGATGCTGCATGAAAGCAACCAGCATGGCACGCGTGTAGCACATGCCCTTGGGTGCGCCAGTGGAGCCAGAACTATGGAACAGCAGCACTGCCTCAGCACGAACCGGCTGTGACTGTCTGCGCTGGCGCACACTGCGCAGGCGCAGCACAGGCTGCAGCCATTGCTGCTGGCGCTCATGCAATCGCAACACGCGTGGATGCGGCAGGCGGGAGAGATGCCGCAGGTCGTCGACAACGATGAGTTCAGGTGGCTCCCGCAACAACAGCTGCTGCAAGCCAGTGCCTGCAAAATCGGGGTGCACGGGCAACAGGCACAAGTGCAGCGACAAAGCAGCCAGCAGCAACGCGAAGAAATGCGGGTTGTTGGCTGTCATCACCAGCAGCCGGTCACCTGCCTGCAAGCCCTGCGCCTGCAACACTTCTTCACAGTAGCGCCGCTGGCGTTGCAACTCGCTCCAGCTCCAGCTGAACTTCCGGTGTTGTCCGTCCACCAGCGTGAGTGCGGTTTTGCTGCCGTCGTGGCACAAGCGTTTGAACAAGCCGTCAATCACATCCGTGTGTTGCATACTGCCTCCCTGGTTATGCTGTTCCTGCCCGGCTGCAGCGTAGTACATGCCAGCAGTTTTGCCAGAAAAGTTTTTATGCGATGCTGCAGCGCGATACTGCCGCGCGTTCCAGAACTTCTCGCAATACCAGTGGCGGCAGCAGAATTGGAAACGGAGCAAGTACAGCATGAACTTCAGAAGGTGGTGGGCAGTGAGCCTGATTGTGGTCAGCGGGTTGTCCACTACACCAACGCAAGCGCAGATAGACGAAGACCAGAGCGGCGCCTGGTATGTGTATCAGTGGACCCGCAGCCCCGGTGATAACGGCATCGGCTTCCAGGGCGACTTCCAGCATCGCAACTGGTCTACCAGCGGCGATGTTGAACAGCTGCTGGCCCGCGGTGGTATTACCTGGACCCCGCAAGGCAGCACGATCAAATACACCTTTGGCGCGGCGTACGTGCATTCGGAAGCCTTTGGTCCGAGTGATGCCGCGTCGCAGGAAACCCGGCTGTACCAGGAAGCACTGATGCCGCAGCGGCTGGGTACACGGATACTGCTGACACACCGCGGGCGCTTTGAGCAGCGAGATGTCGAAGGCCAGGATACGCGCACCCGGCTGCGTTACCTGATCGGTCTCAACTACCCCTTCAACCGCGACAACCTGGGCAAAGGTGCGGTGTATCTGGCGTTGACCAATGAAGTGTTCATCAATCTGGAACGCGGCATCGGGCGTGGCCGCAGTGTCGATTACTTCGACCGCAACCGCGCTTACGCGGGAGTGGGGTATTCAGTGACTGATGGCTTGCGCCTGCAATTCGGCTACCTTGAACAAACCCTCGACGCCAGTCGCAAGGGTCAACTGCAATTCAATGTGATCCACACGTTCTGATCAACAATCTGCCCTGGTCTTGCGGCGGGTGCTGCACAGCAATGACGCATTACAAGTGCCAACGGCTTCTCTGGCAATCCCGCCGGAAGCAAATCACACTAGCGCGCAATACAGTGCCGCAAGGACCTCCCGGCAACTACACGCTTGGGCACAGAGCCGGTTTTCCGTCAACCCAGGCAGGTTCGGGTTGCTCATGTCCGATTTGCGTGGCTTCACCGCGCTGACTTCCCAGTACCCCATCGACCGACTCGCCCCTTTCCTCGACATGTATTTCCGCCGAATGACCGACATCATCGGCAACCACGGCCGGGCTATCGACAAATTCATGGGCGATTCGATCTTCGCTTTGTTCACTGACGATCAGACGCAGAGCAACCGTTCCGAGCTTGCACTATTGTCTTGTGCAATCGACATGCAAGTGGCAATGAACGCCATCAATGAATACGGCTACACGCTGGGTCTGCCATCGATCTACACGGGAATTGGCCGCAACGTGGGCGACGTGGTTACCTGCACGCTCGGCTCGGGCATCTATCTGGAACAAACCGTGCTGGGTGATCCGGTCAATCTCGTGGCACGCCTGGCGGGCTTCGCTTTGCGCGGCCAGGTATTGATGAGCGAAGCCGTATACGAAGCCGGCAAAGATTCAATAATCGCTGGTTCCAGCATCAACGTGATGATCAAGGGCCGTAAACAATCAGTGCAGGTACGCGAACTGCAGGGGCTGACCTGGCCAATGCAGATGGCGATACCAGTCAGGGAGAACGGCAAAGGTCCGCGTGTCGAAGTGATACTGCCGATCACCTGTCACCCGATCGAAGACCAGCGGGTCCGGCAGCAGGCAATCAAGGCCGATATCATTGACTTGTCATATGGCGGCATGCGCATCCTGACACCACAGCGGCACGACCCGCTCGACGAAATCAAGATCGTGATTCCATTCGGCATGGGGCCCAACAACACCAACGGTGACGTCTATGCCAAGGTGCTTACCTGCGCCAACGAAGAGGACGGCAGCTACTGCTTTTCCACCGAGTTCAGCTATCTGGAAGAATTCACCCGTCGTTCGATACGCAGTCTGGTAGATCATCTGGCCTGAGTTGCCCGCTGCGAGCGCTGCCGCTACTTACTGCTTCCTCGTTGTTTTGCGCCAGAGCGGCAAGCGCACCACTACGATGACACCCTCTTCGCCCATGAGGTTTTCGGCATAGATGGTGCCGTTGTGGAACTCGGCAATCAGCCGTGCGATATGCAAGCCCAGCCCCAGATGCGGCAAGCCCTTGTTGCCCTGCGGCCTGACCGACACCATCGAATCAAAAATGCGATCCTTCATGGCCGGATCCAGATACGGGCCGTGGTTACTGACACTGAGCACGGCTTCACCGTTGTCTTCACGGCAATTGAGCAGGATGGGTTGCCCCGGTTTCGAAAACTCCACTGCGTTGGCCACTACCTTGTCGAGCAGCTGCACCAGGTGCTCGGCACTGCCCTGTACCAGCATCCTGTGGCTGGCGATGTCGGTCTCGAAGCGGGCCGCCGGATAGATCTGGCGATACTGATCAACACAGGCCTGCGCGACCAGCTCCAGCGCCAGCGGCTCTTTCTCACAGCCCTGCAGGATCTGCTCCAGCCGGGTGGCTTCGCTCATGTTGGTCAGAATCAGGTTGAGGCGGCTGATCCCCTCTTCTGCCCGCTGGATGTACACCTCGGTTTCAGCGTCGCTGTGGTTGAGCAGCCGCAGGTTTTCCAGCGAAGAGCGCACTACAGTGACAGGAGTCCGCAGCTCGTGCGACAGCCGCGCCGTGAGGTTTTCCAGGTACTGGTTGTAGTGGCTCAGCCGCTCCACCATGTTGGCGATACTGCGCGACAGGTCACCCAGTTCGTCGCTGCTGCGCGACGGCACCAGGGTTTTGTTGAGGCGTCCCTGCTCGTCGATGCTGTGTTCGGCCGCATCGCGCAGGGTGCGGATGCGTTGCGACAGACTGCCGGCAAACACCAGCAGCGCCGTCATCGTCAGCAACAGGATGGCCAGCATGGCATCGAACAACGACGCCAGCGACTGGTTGCGGGCACTGCGCAGACCTTCAAGGTTTTGGTCCACCATCACGGCGCCTACCACTTCGCCATTCAAGTCGCTGCCAACACTGATAGGCCATGCTGTTTCCAGCGAACGCACCAGTGTCATCGCATCAGTGCGATAGCCGCTCTGGGCAGCGCCGGCAAGGGCGGCCTGCAATTGCGGGCTGTCGGCCTCATTGGTGGCGAGTTCGGTCGCGGCGTTATCACGTTCCAGCCAGGTCAGCAGGCCGTCGTATAAAGGATGCAGCAGCCGCGTGCGCAGCCAGTACCACATGCCGCTGTCAGCCTCAGTGGTCGTTGCTGCAAGCACCACGCCGGTAGCAGTGCGGATGTCGCCGCTCTCATGCAACAGGCGGCCACCGCGGTCGTATACCCGCACCCGGAAATTGGCGAGGTGCTGCGCCGCCAGCAAGGTATCCAGTTCACTGGCCGGGCGCTGCAGGCGAGCAGCAGGAGCGTCCATGTCGCCAGAGGCTACTATCGCCGCCAGCGAACCCGACTCGTCGTCATCCACATCTTCCACTGCCAATGCCAGCCAGCTGGCAGCCATCGAGATGGGCAAGCGCAGCTCGTACTCATAGCCTTCCGGTGTTTCGCTGTAACGGCCACTGATGCGCGACTCCACGGCATAGCTGCGCGGATTAAGCTTGTCCTCACCTTCATGCCAGGCGGTGATTGCACCGCCGCGCGCCGGACTGATGCGATAGCGACTGGCATTGCCGTCGGCAGCGACCAGCGCCAGCACCAGTGCATCGCTGCCATTGAGCTGCAAGGCTTCGCTGCGTGCCGGCACTACGTTGCCGTCAATTGCCCGCACGTACAGGAACAGGGTGTTGGCCGCCTCGCCGACCAACAGCCGCAGCTCCAGCAAATCGCCGCCGCTGCTGCGGCCGCGAAAACTGGTGTATTGATTGCCCCGGAAAGGCGCGGCACTGCCTTCATGCAGTGCCAGTTCATGCTGGCGGAAGTCACGCCAGTCGGCCAGCGTGCCATCGTTGACATCGGGAGTGAGCGTCAGCGGGTATACGTAAAGCCGGTTGCTGGAAGTGACCTCACTGCCGTCAACCGACATGTTGTTGAACAGCTGGGGCTTGTCGTTCAGCGTCAGCGCCAAGGCCCGCGCAATACTGGCCACCATCTGTTCCTGGCCATGCTGCAGCGTGGTTTCCAGCTCGCGGATGTACTGGTACCCGAACCACGGCAGCGGCAACAGCAGCAACGGCAGCAGCAGCATTTTGCTGCGCAGTCCCGGCCTGAGTTGCCGCCACTCAATCATCGGATTTTCCGGTTTCCTTGCCGGCATGCGGCGGGTTCCAGCGATAGCCCATGCCGTAAACCGTATCGATGCAGTCAAAGTCGGCATCCAGCTGGATGAACTTCTTGCGCATGCGTTTGACGTGCGAGGTGATGGTGCTGTTGTCGACGTAGATTTTGGATTCCTGCATCAGCGCATCGCGGCTTTTTACATGGCCGGGGAACTTCACCAGCGCATGCACCATCCAGAATTCAGTAACAGTCAGCAGTACGTCCTGGTCTTTCCAGTTCACGGTGAGGCGACTCAAATCGAGCGAGAGATCGCCGCGCACCAGCTGGTTTTCCGGCTGGGCCGGCACCTGCAGTGCATCCTGCCGGCGGAACAACGCGGCGATGCGCGCCAGCAAATGCGGCATGCTGATGTCCTTGGTCAGGTAATCATCGGCGCCCATACGCAGACCGCTGACGGTGTCAAAGTCGTTGTCGCGCGCGGTGAGGAAGATGATAGGCAACGTTACCGACAGTGAGCGCAGTTCCTGGCACAGCAGGAAACCACCGTCGATTTCGCTTTCAAGACCAATGTCGATCAGTGCCAGATCAGGCAGCCGCGTTGCAAACGCCGCCATGGCTTTTTTGCGATTGGCAAAGGTGGTGACGTCATAGCCCTGTTTGCGCAGCACACTGGCGTAGTTTTCACGCAGGGCAGCTTCGTCTTCGACGATGGCAATGCGGCGACTCATTGAGCGTTGATTCCTTGTGGTCAGGGTGGGCCAGTGCACAGTCAGGGACTGCTTTCGAGCCTAAACTCAGGCGAACTATAGCCCAGTTCAGCCGGCAAGACCGGGCTGCAGCCGCACTGCCAGAATTCCGCCATGATTCATCATGAGCCTGCCCGTTTTGCTCCACGGGTTTGTACTGGTCGGCATGTTGAATGGCGGCCATGCCAAAGCAGTCCGCCGCGGCACTTGTCCCAAGGAGCCAAGCATGACACACAGCCTTCACTCTTCCGTGATCGCCCTCTCGGCGCTCACCGCCAGCCTGCTGCTGGCAACGTCACCGCTGGCGCAGGCCGCCGATGGCGTCGATTCGCAGAAAGCCGAAACTGTCGGGGTGTTTTCCGGTCTGGCGATCGGCGCGTTGGTGGGCGGACCGCCGGGCGCCATTATCTCTGCCGCCGCCGGTGCCTGGGTGGGCGAACAGGTAATGATCCGCAAGAATCATCGCCAGTTGCAGGCCCGACTGGCAGAAACCGAAATCCAATTGACGTCGCTGGAGTCAACCAACGCCACCCAGCAAGCCCGGCAGCTGGCCCTGCAAAAGCGCTTGTACGAGCGTGAGTTGCTTGCGTCTACCGCACCGCCACCTGCACGCACCGCCGAGGCCCGCCCAAGCGAAACCGTAGTGCACTTCCGCAGCAATTCACCCGACCTCGAACCGCACTACCGCGACGCCCTGCTGCGCTTTGCTGAGCAGAGCAAGGCGTTTCCAGACCTGGTAATCGAGATAGTCGGCCACGCCGATCGCCGTGGCGATAGCACCACCAATCTGCTGCTGTCGCAGCATCGCGTTGAAACCGTACTGAGGCAGCTGCGCGCATTCGGACTCGAATCGGCCACCTACCAGACAGTGGCGTTCGGCGAGCAACAGCCGGTCACCGCTACCGAAGGCAGCGAACAGGATTTTTTCGACCGCCGCGTCGTACTGCGACTGCAGGAACCCAAGCCCTCGCTGCTGAGCAGCAACAAGCAATGACCCACAGGGATGCCGGACTGCAAATCCGGCGCCCCTCCTCTGTCTCCCTTTCGTTTTAGGAGTTACGCCATGCTGCACGAATTCAACCTGATCACAGGCAACCGCACTGTCTCGTCGACGTCGCTGATTCCCTGGCTGCTGATGAAGCAGCATGAGATCCCCTTCCACGAACTGCGCATTGATCTGTTCCGGGACGACGCCATAGAAAAGCTAGGATGGTTTTCACCGTCATTGAAAGTGCCGGTGCTGATCCACCACAACATCAAGGTGTGGGACGCGCTGCCGATCTGCGAATACCTGTCGGAAACCTGTCTCGAAGGCCGCGGCTGGCCGCTGCATCAGCAGAAACGCGCCAGCGCCCGCTCGGTGAGTGCCGAGCTGCACGGCGATTTCCAGGCTTTCAAGCAACAGTGGCCGATGAACTGCCACCTGAAACAGGCATCGCGTACCGATATCGCACTGGAACGTGACATCGCCCGCCTTGACGGCATCATGAGCTGCTGCCGTCGCAAGTACGGCGATGGTGGTGATTGGTTGTTCGGCCGCTTCAGCATCGCCGATGCCTTCATGGCGCCGTTCGCGATTGCGTTGGATTGCCATGGTGCTGAATTGACTGCGGCAGCCGAAGATTACTGTCAGATGCTGCTGCGCAACATGAATGTGATGGAGTGGCTGTATGAGGCGCAGGTGGAGTTGGACGGTGTGAGGTTTGCCAAGGCAGGATGATTTGCCTGGAGCAGCATTCTTGCCGTGGAGCCTGGCGCGTGCATGCTGCACAACGCTCGCGCGTTGCTGGTCGAACCCTTACGAGGGCTCTTCCTTCTCTCCCTCACCGGCAAAAAAAACCCGACTTGCGTCGGGTTTTGTTTTTGGCGGTGAGGGAGGGATTCGAACCCTCGATACGTGATTAGCGTATACACACTTTCCAGGCGTGCTCCTTCAGCCGCTCGGACACCTCACCATAACTCAGGAATCTGCCGGGAATTGCCGGCAAGAAAGTGCGCGCACTCTACCGGAAGCGCTGCACCAACTCAAGCCGGAATTTCCCGTGAAAACGGGCAGTTACGCCGGCCAACGCTGCACGAAATCGGCAAGATTGTGCTGTGGCACCGGTCGCTCCTGCACCGTGGCAGTGCCGACATACAGAAAGCCGACGATTTCATCTGTCTCTTTCAATCCCAGCCCCAGCTTCACCCGGTTGTCGTAACACATGCCCCCGGTAAGCCAGATCGAGGCATAGCCGAGTGCATGGCAGGCAACTGACATGTTCTGTAGTGCTGCTGCCACCGAGCAGACCTGCTCGTTCGGCCGGACCTTGCCTTCTTTGACGGTGGCAACACCCACGATAATCAACGGGGCACGCATCGGGGTGGTCAGCAGTTTCTGTTTGCGCTCTTCAGTATCAGGCTGGGTAGCCTCGACAAACATCTGCGCCAACTTCTGTCTGCCCTCACCTTCCACCAACAGGAATTTCCACGGCCGCAACATGCCGTGATCAGGGGCGCGCAGACCTGCTTTTAATATCTGCTCCAACTCAGCAGCGTTGGGAGCCGGCTCAACCAGCCGAGGGGCGGCTGTTCTCGTTTGCAAAGCAGTTAAAGCGTCCACTGGTTTACCTCTTGATTGGTTCTGGGGCTTGAGAAGTACGGTTAAGGTCGGAGCAGGTATCAACGCTTCCGGGACACGCGTGAATACGTCCTTGTAGCTCCCTTCGGCATCCATGCCTCAGAGGTCCCTGCAGCATTGATACCTGCTCCTCCTTCGTACCTCTGCTCATGTTCGTTGGGGTTATTGGCGGTTATAGCGTGGGTAAAGCACGTAATCCATCATCTCTGATGTAGCACGCACTGGATTGATGTCGAGGCCGCCACGTCTGAGGAAATTCGCCTCGACACTCAGGCTGTGCGGACGGCAGATCTGTTTGATATCGAGAAAAATCCGCTCAACGCAGTTCTCGTGGAAATCGTCGTGCAGACGGTAGGACACGAGATAACGCAACAGCGCAGCGCGGTCGATCTGCGGGCCTTGGTAACAGACCGTCACCGAGCCCCAGTCGGGCTGGCCAGTGATCGGGCAGCGTGAGCGGAACAGGTCTGTGTAGAGGATTTCGTCGACCAGCTGTTCGAAGGCAGCGTCGGGGTCAGCCAGTTGCAGCAACGTTGGTTCCACCTGATAGTGCTCACAGGCAATTTCCAGACTGTCGAGACTGATACCAGTTGGGGCCTCGATCAGTTCCTGCATGCCGCTGAAGGGTTGCAGTAATACGTCAACCTCAGCACCCGCAGCTGCGGAAAGATCGCGCTTGAGGCAGTCGCGTACGGCATTGATATCGCTGAAGGGTTCCTGGTTCAGCGAATTGAGATACAGCTTGAACGATTTTGATTCGATGATGGCCAGACTCTGGCACGGGAAGATGAACCGCGCGCGCGCCACTTGTGGCTTGCCTTGCGGGTCCAGCCACGACAACTCGAACGCATTCCAGATGTCGGCACCGCAGAACGGCAGTTCAGCTCCGGTGACGCCGAGGCGTTGGCGGTTGTCGGTGCGCGGGATTGGTGCCAGTTGTGAGGGATCGTAATGATCCGGATAGGCCACTTGCTGGCCCAGCGGTAGCGTATGCATCAGTTGCGCAGCCCTTTGCCGCTGTACAACAGCCGCAGCGAGAACGCGAACATGGCAATGGTGAGAGTCACCAACAGGCTGAGCGAGAACGTGATGCTGACATCACTGACGCCGAGCACCCCGTAGCGGAAGGCGTTGATCATGTAAAAAATCGGGTTGAAGTGCGAAATGGTGCGGGCAAATTCCGGCAACGCTTCTACGGAATAGAACACACCTCCCAGATAGATCAGCGGGGTGAGAATGAACGTGGGCACGATGGAGATGTCGTCAAAGTTGCGGGCAAACACGGCATTGATGAAGCCACCCAGCGAGAACACGATCGACGCCAGCAAGATGACAAAGGCTGTAATGAAGATGTTGTACATATGCAAACCGCTGAATACCAACGAGATCAGCGATGCGATCAAACCCACGCACAGCCCACGCGCCACACCGCCGGTAACGAAACCGAGCAGGATTACGTAGTTCGGCACCGGCGATACCAGCAGCTCCTCAATACTCTTCTGGAATTTCTGGCTGAAGAATGACGACACCACGTTGGCATAGGCATTGTTGATCACGCTCATCATGATCAGGCCAGGCACGATGAATTCCATATAGCTGTAGCCGCCCATGTTGCCGATGCGGGAGCCGATGAGGTTGCCGAAGATGATGAAATACAACGCAATCGTGATCACGGGCGGCACCAGGGTTTGTACCCAGATACGCAGGAAGCGGCGTACTTCCTTGATGACAATGGTTTGGTAGGCGATGAATTTGTACGAGCTGAAAACAGATGCTGGTTTCGCAGCAGTGGTTAGGGCGCTCATGCTGATTTGGTCTCCTGCTTGCTCTGCCCGCTATTCTCTTGTGGCTTCTTCAACTGCGACACGAACAATTGTTCGAGACGGTTGGATTTGTTGCGCATGCTTTTCACACTGATGCCGCGTTCACTCAAAAGGGCAAACACCTGGTTCAGGTCCTGGCCTTTCTCGATACCGATTTCCAGTGTGGATTCGTCGATCAATTTGACCTCATAACCCGGCATCGATGGTGCTGCCACCATGTGGCTGTAGGTATCGAGTACAAACAATTCCTGGTGCAGCGTCTGCAATAACTGCTTCATGCCGGTATTCACCACAATCTCGCCCTTGTCGATCATGGCGATGTTTCGGCACAGGGTTTCGGCTTCTTCCAGGTAGTGGGTAGTAAGGATTATGGTGGTGCCGGCACGATTGATCTCCTGCAGGAAATCCCAGGTCGAGCGGCGTAGTTCAATGTCGACGCCGGCAGTGGGTTCGTCAAGGATAAGCAGCTTTGGCTCGTGCACCAGCGCACGCGCGATCAGCAGACGGCGCTTCATGCCCCCCGAGAGCATGCGCGCCTGTTGATTGTGTTTTTCCCACAGGCCGAGCTGGCGCAGATACTTCTCTGCTCTCTGCTTCGCCAGCTTGAGCGGCAGCCCGTAGTAGCCACCCTGGGTAACCACGATGTCGAACACTTTCTCGAAGTGATTGAAGTTGATTTCCTGTGGCACCACGCCGAGGTTCAGCTTGGTTTCGTACACATGGGTTTCAACGTTCTGGCCAAACACGGCAACCGTGCCGGAGGTTTTGCGCACCAGCGTGGCGATGACACCGATGGTGGTCGACTTGCCGGCACCGTTGGCACCCAGCAGCGCGAAAAAATCGCCTTGCTGCACGTCGAGCGAGATACCGTTGAGGGCCTTGTGGCCGTTGGCGTAGGTCTTGTAGAGATTACGGATCGAAATGGCGGGAGTCATGACAGCGGAAATGCGGCCTGCACAGTCAAATACGGAGCGGGCAAGCATAACAAACTCGGCGTCACAATAGCGTCAGTGAGTATGCTCTTGGGCAGCGTGTGCAACAGGCGACGGATGCTTCCGGGGGTTGGTACGGGTCGGGGGTTGCCGGCAACCCCCGACCCGACCCATGTTGCCCGCAGGCCGGCACTCCCTGTGCACACCCACAACATAGCCAAGCCCCGCCGCTTTCGCCAAACTATCTGGCTCCCGGCGCCAAAAGAAAAACTTGCAAAGACTTTGCCGCGGGCGACAATCGTTGCACTTTCTGGCTGGCGAAACTTTCCGTGTCTTTCGTATTTGTCCTTCTTGTTGCCGCCTTGCTGGGCGCCACCCTCTGGTGGCTGCAGCGCCAGCAAAAGCGTGGTCGGGCGGAAAACATCGAGCGCAGCCGCGAGCTGCCGCCGCTGTCGAAAGAGCAACTGCCGGATTTCACGCCCATTGCGAAACCGGCCACTGCGCCACCCCAGTCATCAGTGCCGGGAATCGTCAATGAAACAAGCGCCGACATCACCACAAAAGCAGTACCTCAACCTGCGGCTGCCATTCACTGGCCAGACCAGATAAAACTCCTGAAAGACAGTGCCGACCTCAACGCAGCCCTGACGTTGTGCCAACAACAGTTCCCGAAAGCACAGGCATTACAGCAGGCCGCCATCGTGCTGCGACTGCAAATGAAGCAGCAGCTCGACCGTCACCAGGACATCGCACCACTGCTTGCGAAGTTGTACCGCTGCGCCGTAATGGCCGACCTGTTCCGAATCGGAGTCGTGCCCAAGCCCGCCAACGCACGCGCCGCGATGAAACAGCTGGCAACCCACGAGTTCGACTACCAGCAGATTGGCCACCAACGACTGAAACTGCTCAACAAGAGCGATATCCGCCTGCTGGAACAGCGTTGGGGCAAACCGGTGAGTCACAGCCACAGCGAAGCTGTGCTGGGTGCGCTGTGGGACAACATCTGCCGCTGAAGTCACGACCCTTCTGGCATAATGCCGGTTATTAACGCTCCCTAGCCCCTGCTACAGGACCCGCATGCACGAAGAACGTCGCCAACCAGTGGACAACAGCCCGCCAGCGCCAGACCTGGTGCAACGCGGCAAGTTCCAGCTCGACGCCGAAATCCGCATCCCCGAAACCTGGCTGTTGCAGCTCGACGAAACCCGCAAGGACAACACTGAATCGCTGGCAGCCCGCAAAGCCTACAGCGACATGTTGCAAAGCCGCCGCGGCCTGCTCGCCACGCTGCAAAAACACCGCTGAGACCCACGACGCTACAGGACACTGCCATGCTGACCACTGCCCAAGCCACCACTATGCTGATGTTGCAGGCGCAGATGAACGCCAAGGTCAATCCCGAGTGGATCAAGGCCGCCTACCCCTATCTGCGCGCAGTCGTTGTCGAAGGCGCCGAGGCCATGGAGCATCGGGGCTGGAAATGGTGGAAGAAGCAGGAATGCGATCTGAAGCAGTTGCAGATGGAACTGGTCGACATCTGGCACTTCACGCTATCGCATATTCTGCTGCAGCACGGTGGAGACCAGGAAACCTCGCTCACTGAACTGCTGCAGAGTGACACCGCCGACTGCGTGCGTTTCGATGGCGTCGACTATTCAATAGCCAGCCTCGACCTGGTCGGCAAACTTGAACTCAATATCGGCCTTGCTGCCGCCAAACGCATCAGCGTGCCGCTGTTCGCTGCATTGCTGCACGACTGCGAGATGGATTGGAACGAGTTGTATTGCCAGTACGTTGGCAAGAACGTGTTGAATTTTTTCCGCCAGGACAACGGCTACAAAGCCGGCACCTACCGCAAACTGTGGGGCGGCCGCGAAGACAACGAGCATCTGGTGGAAATCATGCAGGAGCTCGACAGCACCAGTACCAGTTTCCAGCACCTGCTCTATCAAAGCCTGCAAGACCGCTATTCGCGATCGGCCTGAACAACAGAAACAAAAAGGAAATATCGCGCCCGTGGCATTCGAAGCGTGCCCACAGGAACTGCTCATCAGTTCAGAAAATCAGCCCTGAAGCCTGATCATGGAAAGCGCCCGCGGCGCTCGAAGCAGACATACAGGAGCTGCGCATCAGCTCCTGTAAGTAGCGTGGGGATCAATTCATGAAATGGGGTGGCTGACGGGGCTCGAACCCGCGACAACCAGAATCACAATCTGGGACTCTACCAACTGAGCTACAGCCACCATCACACGAAAACATGCACACGAACACGCGCACACAAACACATGGAGAACTGCCGTTGGGAATGGCGCGAGGAGTAATCTGGCGCGCCCGGCAGGATTCGAACCTGCTACCACCGGCTTAGAAGGCCGATGCTCTATCCAAATGAGCTACGGGCGCAAATCAGGACAGATGATTGAAAACAAGGAGGGAGTTGGTCGGGGTAGAGGGATTTGAACTCTCGACATTTTGCTCCCAAAGCAAACGCGCTACCAGGCTGCGCTATACCCCGATTTCTCTCCAACTGCGGGGCGGCATGTTACTCAGGGCGCCGGTTTCGGTCAATTGGAAATTGCTTGTTATTCAACGGATTCACGCAGCGATTGGGGGCAGACTAAGCCATCACCACTGGTCGATCGGAAAAGCACAAGCTGACGATTTACCCCGGCCCCGCTCTACCGCTCGATGCGCCAACTCGTAACGCCGTTTTTGTCTTCCACTACTACGCTCAGCGCCTTCAACTGATCGCGGGTGCGATCGGCTTCGGCCCAATTTTTTGCGGCACGCGCAGCATTGCGCTGGGCAATCAGACTCTCAACCAACGCAGCATCCACCGCTCCACCTTTACGCAAGAACTCCTCGGCATTGGCCTGCAGCAAGCCGAGTACGCTGCCGAGCTTGCGCAGCAGAGCTGCCAGGCCAGTGGCCTGAGCTGCATCCGTGTTGCGCAGACGGTTGATCTCACGCACAAGTTCAAACAGAACACCGATCGCTTCCGGGGTATTGAAGTCATCGTGCATCGCCGCATGGAAACGTTGTTCGTAAACCGAGTCGGCCGCTGGCACAACAGCGTTGGTATCGAGTCCTTTGAGGGCGTGATAGAAACGCTCAAGCGCGTCGTAGCCGATTTGCAGCGTTTCTTCCGAGTAATTGATGAAACTGCGGTAATGGCTGGCCACAAGGAAGTAGCGCACCACTTCGGCCGGATACTTTTGCAATACTTCACGGATGGTGAAGAAATTGTTGAGCGACTTCGACATCTTCTCGTCATTCACCCGCACCGGGCCGTTGTGCATCCAAAGATTGACGAAGGTGTTGCCGGTAGCCGCTTCCGATTGTGCGATCTCGTTGTCGTGATGCGGAAACATCAAGTCAGTGCCACCACCATGAATATCGAAGGTGTGCCCGAGGCATGTGGTCGACATCGCCGAGCACTCGATATGCCAACCTGGCCGGCCGAAGCCCCAGGGCGATGGCCATCCCGGCTCGCCCGCTTTGGCCGCTTTCCACAGGGCAAAGTCGCGCGCATCGTGTTTGCTCTCGTCGACTTCAATGCGGGCACCCGACAGCAGCTCGTCCGGATTCTTGCGCGACAGCCGTGCGTAATTGGCAAACCCAGGCACCGAGAAATAGACATCGCCGTTATCGGCAGCATAGGCACTACCGTTGCCAATCAATGTTTGTGTCATCGCGATGATTTCGCCGATGTAGCCGGTGGCGCGCGGTTCGATGTCAGGCCGTACGATACCGAGAGCGGCTTCGTCTTCATGGGTAAATGTTATGAAACGCTCTGTCAGTACATCGAACGGCTCGCCGTTTTCCTTGGCGCGCTTGATGATCTTGTCGTCGATGTCGGTGATGTTGCGCACATAAGTCACCTGGTAGCCGGCAGCACGCAGGTACCGCACCACCACATCGAATGCCACCAGCATGCGGGCATGACCGATGTGGGCGTAATCGTAGGTTGTCAGTCCGCACACATACATGCGGACCTTGCCGGGTTCGATCGGGACAAATTCTTCTTTCTGCTGCGTGAGCGTGTTGTATATCTTCATTACTGCTATTTCGCCCACGTGTCTTTCAGGCCGATGGTAAGGTTGAACACCAGCGCGCCGGGTTTGCTGTCGAACCGGTCGGCGACGAAATAGCCTTCACGCTCGAACTGAAAGCGCTGTTCTGCCTGCGTGCCAGCCAGCGATGGCTCTACCAGGGCGCCCTTCAGCACCACCAGCGAGTTCTTGTTCATGTTGTCGCGATAGTCGCCTTCAGCAGCATCCGGTGCCGGATGATCGAACAGACGCTCGTACATTCGCACTTCCACCGGAATCGCCCGTTGCGCCGGCACCCAATGGATTACGCCTTTGACCTTGCGGCCTTCGGCGTTCTTGCCGAGGGTATTCATGTCGCAGGTGCACAACAGTTCAGTGATGTTGCCGGCGGCATCCTTCACAACTTCGTCGCACTTGATGATATAGGCGCCGCGCAAGCGTACTTCACCACCCGGAATCAGTCGCTTGAAGCCGGCCGGCGGCACTTCTTCAAAATCATTGCGGTCGATATAGAGCTCACGCGTGAACGGGATTTCACGTTCGCCCATCGTCTCGTTCTTTGGATGGCGCGACAGTTTCAGCACATCCACCTGCTCCACCGGGAAATTGCTCAGCGTCACTTTCAATGGCCGCAGTACTGCCATGGCACGCGGCGCAGCAGCGTCGAGATGTTCGCGCAGGCAGAACTCCAACTGCCCTACTTCCACCAGACTATTGCTCTTGGTGACGCCCACCATCTCGCAGAAATTGCGGATCGCTTCCGGTGAATAGCCGCGGCGACGCAGCCCTTCCAGTGTCGGCATGCGCGGATCAGTCCAGCCATTGACGAGTTTCTCATCCACAAGCTGTTTCAGTTTGCGTTTGCTCATCACGGTGTAGTTGATATTGAGACGGGCAAACTCGATCTGTTGCGGATGCGAGCTGAGATCGAGCTGGTCCAGTGTCCAGTCGTACAGCGGGCGGTGGTCTTCAAATTCCAGTGTGCACAACGAATGCGTAATGTTTTCCAACGCATCGGAAATGCAGTGGGTGTAGTCATACATCGGGTAGATGCACCACTTGTCGCCGGTCTGGTGATGATGCTGGTGGCGGATGCGGTAGATCACCGGATCGCGCAGGTTGATGTTGGGCGACGCCATGTCGATTTTCGCACGCAGGGTGTACTTGCCGTCGGCAAATTCGCCGTTCTTCATGCGGGTGAAAAGATCGAGGTTGTCGGTAATGGAACGGTCGCGGTCCGGGCTGGGCCTGCCCGGCTCGGTCAGTGTGCCGCGATACTCGCGTGCCTGATCGGGTGTAAGGCTGCACACATAGGCCTTGCCCTGAGTAATCAGACTGACCGCGCACTCATACAGTTTGTCGAAATAGTCAGAGGCGTAGAACAGTCGGTCCTGCCAATCGAAGCCCAGCCACTTGACGCTGGCCTTGATCGATTCGACGTATTCGAGGTTTTCCTTCTCCGGGTTGGTATCGTCGAAGCGCAGGTTGCATTTGCCGCCATACTTCTGCGCGGTGCCGAAGTTTAAGCAGATCGACTTGGCATGGCCGATGTGCAGATAGCCGTTCGGCTCCGGCGGAAACCGGGTATGCACCCTGCCGGCATTTTTGCCGCTGGCGAGATCGTCGTTGATGATCTGGTGGATAAAATTGACTGGCGTGGCTGCGGTGGATTCGGACATAAAACGGACTTCTTGGGCTTTCCCTGAAACGGGCCGGCATTATAGCCGTTTAGCTGCATTTATGGCTGTTGGAAAGCTGGCCAACTGCCCCCGGCCGGGTAGAATGCGCGAGTCTTCAATTATCGGAACCTTTTCATGATCACATTGCACACCAATCAAGGGGACATCGTGCTCGAACTTGACTTCGCCAAGGCCCCCAAATCGGCCGCCAACTTCCTGCAGTACGCGCAGGACGGCCAATACGAGGGCACCATATTCCACCGCGTCATCGACAATTTCATGGTGCAGGGCGGCGGCTTCGAACCGGGTATGAACCAGAAGAAAACCCGCGCTCCGGTACAGAATGAAGCCGATAACGGCCTGCGCAACGACATTGGCACCATCGCGATGGCGCGCACCAGTGAACCGCATTCGGCCACCTGCCAGTTCTTCATCAACATAGCCCCCAACGACTTCCTCAACTACAAGAGCAAGACACCGCAGGGCTGGGGCTATGCCGTGTTCGGCAGGGTCAGTGGCGGTATGGATGTCGTCAACAAGATCAAGGGCTGCCGCACCGGCAGCAAGGGCGGCCACGGCGACGTACCGCTCGACGATATCGTCATCAACTCTGTCACCATCGATGCCAGCAAGCTCCCGCAATAAGCGCGTCCTGCTGATTTCGGATCTGCACCTCGAAGAGGCCCGCCCGCAGCTGACGCGGGCCTTTCTCGATTTTCTCGACCGCGAAACCGCCGATGCGTCGGCACTGTACATCCTCGGCGATTTCTTTAACGTGTGGCTGGGGGATGACGATGATCGCCCCCTCAACGCCGTCATTGCCAACGCGCTGAAGCAATGCAGCGATGGTGGCACAGCCGTATATCTCTTGCATGGCAACCGCGACTTTCTGCTTGGGGCCGAGTTCGCGCGTGCTGCCGGCGCCACCTTGCTGGCTGAGCCCCATGTGCTTGAACACGAGGGCCAGCGCTATCTCCTGATGCACGGCGATGCGCTCTGCACGCTCGATACCGACTACCAGAAATTCCGTACTACTGTGCGCAACCCCGCCTGGCAGCAAATGTTTCTCACCAAACCGCTGGCTGAACGCCGCGCCTTTGCCGCAGAAGCCCGCGCCGCCAGCAAAAGCATGAACAGCAACAAAGCGGCCGACATCATGGATGTCACGCCAACTGAAGCAGAAGCAGTGCTGCGCAAATACAGCATCGACACCTTGATCCACGGCCACACCCACCGCCCTGCCGTGCACAGGTTTACTGTGGACGACAAAACCTGCGAGCGCATCGTGCTGGGAGACTGGGGCAATAGCGGCTGGTATGTGGAGCTGGCAGATGCGCCGCTGCTGCAGCAATTTGCTATTCCGCACTGACGATCGCGCAGAGTCCAGCCCACCTGGGGAAACTGCAACCTTGCACACGAAACAGCCGCCGCCAATTGTCGGTTCACGGCTACAATTCATGTCCACTTCCCGCAGGCAGCCAGCCATGTCCAAGCACGACGACGAATACGAATTGCCCGCTGAAGGCGAGCTGCAACCACGCCAGCCAGTGGAATTGGAAATCGTGGCGGAAACCGAAATTGGCTACAAGGCCGTGATTGATGACCGCTACATCGGCCTGATCTACCACAACGAAATTTCGGTGCCGTTGCGCATTGGCTCGTACATGAAGGGCTGGATCAAACTCGTGCGCCCCGACGGCAAGATCGATCTCAGTATTACTGCCATGGACGCTGAAAGCCGTGATGAGCTGGAGGACCAGATTCTGGCCTACCTGCGCAGCAAGGGTGGTAGTGCCCGGCTGTCCGACAAATCATCCCCCGATGAAATTTTCCGGCTGTTCAAAGCCAGCAAGAGGAACTTCAAACGCGCGATTGGCGGGCTCTACAAGGCGCGCTTGATTGTGATTGGAGATGATTCCATTGCGCTGGTGGCAGGCAATTGAAGGTCGAAGCCCAGCGGGGAGATCATATTTTACATACCCAACATACTGATTTATTTACGCTTTTATTCAGTCGGGCGGAAATAGCGCTGGTGGTGGGCTTCGCTTAGTACATGCAGCTCATCGTTGACGCGCAGCAGCAGGTCACGCACGTCCTGTCCCTGCCACGCCGGCAGCAACTCGACCCCTATCTCACTCAATCCACCCCGCAAGCGATGCAGATGCTTCTGCAGCAACTGGTGCAGCCAGAAGTACGGCGACAGGTCGGGGTCGTAGAACACGCGAAAATCCTGCAATACCTGCTCCAGCTTCGGCTGCGAGACAATGCGAAACTTGTTGCTCATCAGCTGGGTAGTGAACAAATTGATGCGCGCCTGCACTGCCTGCTTTTGCGGCTCTGTGAAGGTATTCCAGTGAATTACCTCGTGACTGAAGCGCTTGCAACCACGGCAGATCGGGTCGCCGAACGAGGTGGTGGAGCAAATGCCGATGCAGGGCGTGCGAACAGGTTTCATGGGCTGATTGTAAGCCAACCACCGCCTCATTTTCTCCACAACTGCTGGTGGTAGATGCCCAGCGGCTGCCCTAAAATGACCTTCAACACCGCTGCAATTTTCCTACTGTCATCGAGGTACTTACCGTGCTGGAAGCCTATCGCAAACACGTGGCCGAACGCGCCGCTCAAGGCGTCGTTCCCAAACCGCTGGACGCAGAACAGACCGCTGCGCTGGTTGAACTGCTGAAAAACCCGCCGCAAGGTGAAGCAGCGTTCCTGCTCGACCTGATCAGCAACCGCGTACCGGCCGGTGTCGATGAAGCCGCCTACGTCAAAGCCGGTTTCCTCAGCGCCGTCGCCAAGGGTGACGTGAAGTCGCCACTGATCAGCAAACTGGACGCTACCAGACTGCTGGGCACCATGCTCGGTGGTTACAACATCGGCACGCTGGTGCAACTGCTCGACGACAGCGAACTGGGTGTGGAGGCCGCCAACCAGCTCTCGCATACGCTGCTGATGTTCGATGCCTTCCATGACGTTGCCGAGAAAGCCAAGGCCGGCAATGCCAACGCAAAAACCACCATGCAGAGTTGGGCTGATGCCGAATGGTTCACCGCCAAACCCAAACTGCCGGAAGTCTTGACCCTCACTGTGTTCAAGGTGCCAGGCGAAACCAACACAGACGATCTGTCGCCGGCACCGGATGCGTGGTCACGTCCCGACATCCCGCTGCACGCCCGCGCCATGTACAAGATGCCGCGCGAAGGCATTACCAATGCCGAACAACAGATTGCTGACCTGAAGAAAAAAGGCTTTCCGGTTGTGCTGGTGGGCGACGTTGTCGGCACCGGCTCCTCGCGCAAATCCGCCACCAACTCGGTGCTGTGGTTCACCGGCGACGACATCCCGCATATTCCGAACAAACGCGCCGGTGGTGTCTGCATCGGCAACCAGATTGCGCCGATCTTCTTCAACACCATGGAAGATGCCGGCGCATTGCCGATCGAGTGCAACGTCTCTGGTATGAACATGGGCGATGTAATCGACATCCATCCTTACAAGGGCAAGATCACCAAACACGGCACCAATGAAGTGCTGGCAGAATTCACGCTGAAGACCGACATCATCCTCGACGAAGTGCGCGCCGGCGGCCGTATTCCGCTGATCGTTGGCCGCGGTCTCACCGACAAGGCCCGCGCCTTCTTCGGCCTCAGCCCGTCGCCTGAATTCGTGCGGGCATCGGCACCGGTAGTGAACACAAAGGGCTATACGCTGGCGCAGAAAATCGTCGGCCGTGCCTGCGGCGTTGACGGTGTGCGTCCTGGTATCTATTGCGAACCGAAGATGACTACCGTTGGCTCGCAGGACACCACTGGCCCGATGACACGCGACGAGCTGAAAGATCTCGCCTGCCTCGGTTTCTCGGCCGACCTGGTAATGCAATCGTTCTGTCACACGGCTGCCTATCCGAAGCCGGTGGACATCGACACCCAGCACACGCTGCCTGACTTCATCCGCAACCGTGGTGGTGTGAGCTTGCGTCCCGGCGACGGCATCATCCACTCATGGCTGAACCGCATGCTGCTGCCTGACACCGTCGGTACGGGCGGTGATTCACACACCCGTTTCCCGATCGGTATTTCATTCCCGGCCGGCTCTGGTCTGGTCGCCTTCGCTGCCGCCACAGGCGTCATGCCGCTCGACATGCCGGAATCAGTACTGGTGCGCTTCAAGGGCAAGATGCAGCCCGGCATCACGCTGCGCGATCTGGTGAACGCGATTCCGTACGCAGCAATCCAGAAAGGTTTGCTGACCGTCGAGAAGAAAGGCAAGAAGAACATCTACTCCGGCAACATCCTCGAAATCGAAGGTCTGCCTGATCTGAAAATCGAGCAGGCATTTGAATTGTCGGATGCATCGGCTGAACGTTCGGCGTCCGGTTGCACCATCAAGCTGAACCCTGCCCCGATCATTGAATACCTCACTTCCAACGTCGTATTGCTGCGCTGGATGATCAGCGAAGGTTACGGCGATCCACGTACGCTTGAGCGCCGCGCGTCACAAATGGAAGCCTGGCTGGCAAATCCACAGTTGCTGGAAGCCGACAAGGATGCCGAATACAAGGAAATCATCGAAATCGATCTCGAACAGATCAAGGAACCACTGCTGGCATGCCCGAACGATCCGGACGACATCAAGCCTCTGTCCGCTGTGGCCGGTACCAAGATCGACGAAGTGTTCATCGGTTCCTGCATGACCAACATCGGTCACTTCCGCGCTGCTGCCACCGTATTGGGCCAGAGCAAGGGCATGATCCCGACTCGCCTGTGGGTATCACCACCCACAAAGATGGACCAGCACCAGTTGACCGAAGAAGGTGTCTACGGCGTATTCGGCGCCGCCGGTGCCCGCACCGAGATGCCGGGCTGCTCGCTGTGCATGGGCAACCAGGCGCGTGTGGCATCGAAATCCACTGTGGTCTCCACCTCCACCCGCAACTTCCCCAACCGCCTCGGCGACGGCGCCAACGTGTTCCTCGCCTCCAGCGAACTCGCTGCCGTGTGCTCGCTGCTCGGCAAGATCCCGACGCAGGACGAGTACATGCAGTACATGGGCAAACTCGACACCATGTCGTCGACGATCTACCGCTACCTGAACTTCAACGAAGTGGCGTCGTTCATGAAGGGCGCGGAGAAAGCAAAATCAATCCCGCTGCAAAACATTGTTGAAGTGGCTTGATTGAAATAGTTCTGTGCTGAAGGTGTCAGAGTCGGTGACTCTGACACCTTGCTGGAATACGCCGGCGGTCCTTATTCAATTGATCGCCAACAGCACACCAAATGCAATGAAAATGATACCGATGGCAACATTGAAACGGCGCAACACAGCGGGCTTGGCAAACCAGTTGGCCAAGCCCTGCCCACTCGATGCGTACAGCACGTAGCAGGCAGTTTCCAGTACGATAAAGGTGGGCAGTACTACTGCCAGCTGCGGCCATGCTGCCTGGTTGGGGTCGATGAACTGCGGAAAGTAGGCAGCAGCAAATGCAATCGCTTTGGGGTTACTGCCTGCTACCGCCATTGCCTTGCGCACAGTGTCCCAAAACTGCGAGCGGGACAGCGACACGCTTGGCCCTCCTTGAGACATTGCATCTGCGGTCACGGTCACTGGCTGCTTCCGCTCCCCGAAAATCAATTGCAGCCCCAGGTAAGCCAGATAGGCGGCGCCCACTGTTTTGACGAGCATGAATACCCTGGGGGATTGCTGGAGAATCAATCCCAGGCCCAATGCAGATGCCACCATCATGGCAAGCACCACAGAGAGAGCGCCGACCATGGCCGGTATCGTACCGAGTAAACCCCGACGCAGGCCGACAGCCAGCATCAACATCATGTTGGGGCCGGGGGTAATGCAAATCAGCAAGGTAGGAATTGCAAAGCCAAGCCAGGCATCAAAGCTCATGACAGGTGCCGACCGCCTGGATCATTCCCACTCGATTGTCGCTGGCGGTTTCGATGAAATGTCATAACTCACGCGCGACACTTCCCGAATCTCGTTGATGATCCGGTTGGAAACAGTCTCCAGCAGCTCATAGGGCAAATGCGCCCAGCGAGCAGTCATGAAGTCGATGGTTTCCACCGCGCGCAGCGCGATGACCCAGGAATAGCGGCGGGCATCGCCGACGACGCCGACGGATTTCACAGGCAGGAATACGGCGAAGGCCTGGCTGGTCTTGTCATACCAGCCGGACTTGTGCAGTTCTTCGATAAAGATGGCGTCGGCATTGCGCAGTACATCGGCGTATTCCTTTTTCACTTCGCCCAGGATGCGCACACCAAGGCCGGGGCCGGGGAACGGATGCCGGTAGACCATCTGCGGCGGCAGACCGAGTGCAACACCGATGCGGCGCACTTCGTCCTTGAACAGTTCACGCAGCGGTTCCACCAAAGCCATCTTCATGTTCTCGGGCAGGCCACCGACGTTGTGATGCGATTTGATCACATGCGCAGTGCCATACTTCGACTTGGCGGATTCGATGACGTCAGGGTAAATGGTGCCTTGCGCCAGCCACTTCACGGCGCCCCCTTCTTTGGTAACAAGTCTGGACGCTTCGGCATCAAACACTTCGATGAAGGTGTTGCCGATGATTTTGCGTTTCTGTTCCGGGTCGCTAACGCCAGCAAGTTTGCCAAGGAAGTTGTCCTGCGCATTGGCGCGTATCACTTTGACGCCCATGTTCTTCGCGAAGATTTCCATCACCTGGTCGCCTTCGTGCAAACGCAGCAAACCGTTGTCGACAAACACGCAGGTCAATTGATCGCCGATGGCACGATGCAGCAGCGCGGCGACGACCGAAGAATCCACACCGCCGGAAAGGCCCAGCAGTACCTGGTCCTTGCCCACTTGCTTGCGCACACCGGCAATGGCGTCGTCGATGATGTTGACGGCAGTCCACAGGCGTTCGCATTTGCAGATGTCGTGCACGAAGCGGTTCAGCAGTTGCTGCCCGGCTTTGGTGTGCGTGACTTCCGGATGAAACTGCAGTGCGTGGATGCGGCCGTCGTTGCTCATCATGGCGGCGATCGGTGCGCTATCGGTAGCGGCGGTGCAAACGAAGTCTGGTGGCAACCTGGTGACTTTGTCACCGTGGCTCATCCACACGTCCTGATATTGGCGCTCGTTGTCGACGATCTCGTGTTCGAGCCCGCTCAACAACGAATCAACGCCTAGTATTTCCACCCGGGCATAGCCGAATTCGGATTTGTGGGAGCCTTCTACTTTGCCGCCCAGCTGCTCGGCGAGCGTTTGCATACCGTAGCAGATACCAAGGATCGGCAGCTTGCTGCGCAGAATGTGGTCCGGCACGCTCGGTGAATCAACAAGGTTGGCGCTTTCCGGGCTGCCGCTGAGAATCACACCCTGCGGTGCAAATGCATCGAAGTCCTCCTGCGGACACGACCAGTGATGAATCTCGCAGTAAACACCCGCCTCACGCACGCGGCGGGCGATGAGCTGGGTGTACTGGGAACCGAAGTCGAGGATCAGGATCTTCTGCTGATGGATATTCATTAACCAATCCGGTAATTCGGCGCTTCTTTGGTAATCGTTACATCGTGCACATGGCTTTCGCTGACACCCGCCGACGTGATTTTGACGAACTGCGGTTTCACCCGCATTTCCTCGATGTTGGCGCAGCCGGTGAGCCCCATGCTGGAACGCACACCGCCAATCAACTGGAACACGATTGCCGACATGGTGCCTTTGTACGGCACGCGGCCTTCGACGCCTTCGGGCACCAGCTTGCCGGCGCCGCTGTCGAGAGTCTGGAAGTAGCGGTCGCTGGAACCTTTGGCCATGGCACCGAGCGAACCCATGCCGCGGTAGGCTTTGTAGCTGCGGCCTTGATACAACTCCACTTCACCCGGCGCTTCTTCGGTACCCGCCAGCAGGCTGCCGATCATCACGGCGTTGGCGCCGGCGGCAATTGCCTTGGCGATGTCGCCGGAGAAGCGGATGCCGCCGTCGGAGATGATGGTGACGTCGGTGCCTTTCAGGGCTGCGGCTACGTTCGACACTGCCGTGATCTGTGGCACGCCTACGCCAGTGACGATACGCGTGGTACAGATAGAGCCGGGACCAATGCCCACTTTGACGGAATCAACACCGGCTTCTACCAGCGCCAGTGCGCCGGCAGCGGTGGCCACATTGCCACCGATCAATGCGATGGCGGGAAACTTGTCCTTGATCTGGCGGATACGCTTGAGCACTTCCTGCGAGTGGCCGTGCGAGGTATCCACCACGATCACATCAACGCCGGCAGCAACCAGTGCCCTCACGCGTTCTTCAGTATCGGCACCAGTGCCCACGGCGGCACCAACGCGCAGGTGGCCCATCGAATCCTTGCAGGCGTTGGGGTGGTCTTCCGCTTTTCGGATATCTTTCAGGGTCACTAGGCCGCGCAGTTCGAACGCATCGTTGATCATCAGCACCTTTTCGATACGGTATTTGTGCATCAACTGTTTGATTTCTTCCAGGCTGGCGCCTTCTTTTGCCGTTACCAGTCGCTCTTTCGGCGTCATGATGCTGGAGACTTTTGCATTCAGATCGCGCTCGAAGCGCACGTCACGCGAGGTGACTATGCCGACCAGTTCGCGCTTGCCGTCGGTTTCCACGATTACCGGCATGCCGGAGATGCGGTTTTCCCGCGTCATTTCCATCAGCTTGCGCACAGTGGTATCTGGCGTGATGCAAAGCGGGTCGGTAACTACACCGCTTTCGTATTTCTTGACGGTGCGGACTTCTTTCGCCTGCGCTTCAATGCCCATGTTCTTGTGGATGATGCCGATACCGCCTTCCTGTGCCATCGCAATGGCCAGGCGCGCCTCGGTCACGGTGTCCATCGCAGAGGACACCAGCGGAATATTCAGCGTGATTGAACGGGTCAGGCGGGTTTTGAGATCGACCTTGTTGGGCAGTACCAGCGAGTGGGCGGGGACCAGCAAAACGTCGTCGAACGTGAGGGCTTCTTCGAGAATGCGCAGCATGGTGATTACCTGAAACCGTGTTTCGGGAAATCGGTATATTGTAACCGAGCGCCAAAGGCCCGGTAAACCTGAAAATACCGCAGGTAGTGTGTGCAAGTCAGTGTACCCCCTAGGGGTCGGGCCAAAGGCTTGCCCTGTGGTATCTTGCGAACATGCCTGCCTATCGAACCATCAACAACCAGAACTCCAGCAGCAAGAGCGCTGACAGCAATGTGCTCAGCGTCAGCCAGTTGAACCGGCTCGCACGCCAGTTGCTGGAAGACCACTTTCCCAACGTATTGGTACAGGGCGAAATCTCCAATTTTGCACAGCCGGCGTCGGGCCACTGGTATCTCACGCTGAAAGACCAGGCCGGGCAGGTGCGTTGCGCGATGTTCCGCAACCGCAACATGTTTGTGCGCTTCAAACCGAAAGACGGCGTGCAAGTGGTGGTGAAGGCCAAGCTCAGTTTGTACGAAGGCCGCGGCGACTATCAGTTGCTTGTCGACACCATGGAAGAAGCAGGCGCCGGTGCTCTGAGGCAGGCTTTTGAACAGCTGTACCAGAAGCTGCTGGTGCAAGGGTTGTTTGATGCAGCCATCAAAAAGCCATTGCCTGCCCTGCCCCGCCATGTAGCCGTTATAACTTCTCCCACCGGCGCCGCAATCCGCGACGTGATCAGTGTGTTCCGCCGCCGCTTTCCGGCAACAGCACTCACCATCATGCCGGTGAGCGTCCAGGGCCAGCAGGCTGCCGGTGAAATGATCCGCGCACTGGTTACTGTCAACCAACGCCAAGGCTGCCTGCACGATGTCGATACCATTCTGCTGACGCGCGGTGGAGGTTCATTGGAAGACCTGTGGTGCTACAACGATGAAGCACTGGCCCACGCGATACATGCATCGGTGTTGCCGGTAGTGAGTGCAGTAGGCCATGAGGTGGATTTCACCATAGCCGATTTTGTCGCCGATGCGCGTGCGGCGACGCCTTCAGCTGCAGCGGAATTGCTGAGTCCGCACCAGGACGCTTATCGCACACGACTTGTATCGCTGGCTGCACGCCAGGTGAATTTCATCAATTCAACAATTCAAGCGGCACTCCGCGAACTGGCCGCCACCGCGCGACGGCTGCGACATCCCGGCCGGCGCTTGCAGGAACAGGCACAGCGGCTGGATATGCTGGAACTGCGACTGACACGCGCAGTGCAGCGGCAACGTTTGCAGACCAGTCAGCAACTGGCGGTGATGCAAAAGCGACTACTGTTGCAGAGCCCGGATCGCTTGCTGGCCGGCCAACGTCGTTTGGTGGCGGCGCTGTTGCAACGCCTGATGCAGGCCATGCGCAACGGCCTGAAGGATCGGCGGCTTGCGCTCGGCAGTCATGGCCATGCGCTGAATGCGGTAAGCCCGCTCGCTACGCTGGCCCGTGGCTATTCGATTACCACCGACGCCAGCGGCCATGTGCTGACAGGCTTCGGACAGATTAGGCCCGGTGCTACAATCTTTACGCGTATGGCCGAAGGCAGCATCGAGAGCGCCGTAGTCGCAACACACGACGACTCTCAGACTGCAGCACCTTAACCATAACTTAATCCGACAGCTTCGGCTGTCCGCTACCATCCTTACCAACAGCAGGTACCCGTGAAAAAAGCTCCTGAACTGCAAAATATCCGTGGCGTCAAAATCTATCCCCCCAACCACAAGCGCGTACAAAAGTTGCTCACCGGCGACAACGAGCCGGAGATCCACGGCGACAAGGTGTGGTTCTCCAGCTACTTCATCATGGACTTCCTCGACGCCAATCCCCCTGAGCCCAAAACCCGCATCCTCGACGTTGGTTGTGGCTGGGGCGCGCTCAGCATCTATTGCGTGAAGAAGTTCCTCGCCAAAGTCACGGGCGTTGATGCCGACAAACACGTGTTTCCGTTGCTGGAACTGCACGCCACCTTGAACAACGTCAATGTCGGCAAGAAAGTCAGCAAGTACGAAGACCTCAAGCCCGAATTCCTGGCGAAGCAGGACATCATCGTAGGTGGCGACATCTGCTTCTGGGACGAATTGGTGGATCCGTTGCATACGCTGATCAAGAACGCCCTCGCTGCCGGCGTTGAACGCATCATCATCGCTGATCCGGGCCGCCCGCCCTTCATGCGGCTTGCCCGCCGTTGCCGCCGTTTGCACAAGGCCAAAATCAAGAGCGTGAAGGTCACGACGCCACGCAAACACGAAGGCTATCTGCTAATCATCGATAATCCCGGTTAATTGCATGCCCGTTGCCAGCACCGTCAATCTCAAGAGCTACAAGTATTACCTCAACCGCGAACTGAGCTGGCTGGAATTCAATCGGCGTGTACTGGCACAGGCGCGGGATACCAACGTACCGCTGCTGGAACGACTGTTCTACCTGTGTGTCGCCAGCTCGAACATGGACGAGTTCTTCGAAATACGTGTGGCCGGCCTCAAACAACAGGCTGCTTATGACAGTACTGCACGCGGCCCCGACCGGCTGACGGCGGAAGAGCAATTGGCACGCATCTCGGTGGTGGCACACGATCTGGTACGCGACCAATACCGCATTCTCAACGATACCCTGCTGCCAGCGATGGCAAAAGAAGGCATCCACATCATGCTCAGCAAGATGTGGAATGTGAAGCAGAAGGAATGGATCAAGAGCTATTTCAACCGCGAACTGCTGCCGGTACTGAGCCCGGTAGGTCTGGATCCGGCGCATCCGTTTCCGCAGGTGCTCAACAAGAGCCTGAACTTTATAATCTCGTTGCAGGGCAAGGATGCGTTCGGCCGCAATTCGGGTCTGGCCATTGTGCAGGCGCCGCGTGCATTGCCGCGCGTAGTGCAATTGCCCTCCTCGTGTGCCACGCATCCGCATGACTTCGTGATGCTGTCGTCCATCATCTTTCACCACGCGCGCGATCTTTTCCCCGGCATGAAGGTGCTCGGCTGTTACCAGTTCCGCATCACCCGCAACGCCGACCTCACCGTGCAGGAAGACGAAGGTGCCGATCTTCTGCACGCCATCGAAGGCAAATTGACAACGCGCCGCTTCGCCAGCGCGGTGCGACTCGAAGTGCAGGAAGACTGCCCGCTCGATCTCATCAACTATCTGCGATCAAAGTTCGATCTGCAGGAAGACGATGTGTACCAGGTGGGCGGACCGGTGAACCTCAACCGCATGATGGCCGTGCAATCAATGGTGAAGCGTCCCGATCTGAAGTTTCCGCCGTTCGAACCTGCGGTGCAGGGCAAGCTGCAGAACAACAACCTGTTCGAGTTGATCCGCAAGGGCGATGTGCTGCTGCATCATCCCTATCAATCATTCTCGCCGGTAGTGGATCTGTTGCGGCAGGCGGCTGCCGATCCTGACGTGCTGGTGATCAAGCAAACGCTTTACCGCACCGGCAATGATTCCAGCATTGTCGATGCGTTGGAAAAGGCGGCACTTGAAGGCAAGGAAGTCACCGTGGTAATCGAACTGCGGGCGCGCTTCGACGAAGAGGAAAACATCGAAGTCGCCAACGAACTCCAGGCCGCCGGCGCCCACGTGTCGTATGGCGTAGTAGGTCACAAGACCCACGCCAAGATGATGTTGATCGTACGGCGCGAAGGCCGCGGGCTCAAACGCTATGTCCACCTCGGTACCGGCAACTACCATGCTCGTACCGCGCGCCAATACACCGACTTCGGGCTGTTGACCGCCGACCAGGCACTGACCGAAGACGTGCAGAAGGTATTCCAGCAACTGACCGCGATGGGCAAGCCCGGCAAGCTGAAGAAAATCCTGCAGGCGCCGTTTACCTTGCACAAGGCACTGCTGGAAAAAATCGAGCGCGAAATTGCTTTTGCGAAAGCGGGCCGCCCTGCCCGCGTAATCGCCAAGCTGAATTCATTGACCGAACCGGGCCTGATCCATGCTCTCTACAGCGCGTCATGTGCGGGAGTGCGCATTGACTTGATCGTGCGCGGCATCTGCTGCCTGAAGCCGGGCATCAAGGCTGTGTCGGAAAATATCCATGTGCGCTCCATCATCGGCCGCTTCCTCGAACACTCCCGTTTGTACTATTTCCACAACGACGGGGATTTTGAACTCTACGCCAGCAGCGCCGACTGGATGGAACGCAACCTGTTCCGCCGAGTAGAAACCGCGTTCCCTATCGAAGACCGCCGCATGAAGAACAAGGTGCTGCAGGAAGGCCTGCTCGATTACCTGGCCGACAACACCCAGAGTTGGCTGCTGCAAAGCGATGGCTCCTACAAGCGCTGCACCCCCGGCAATGCCAAGCCACGCACCGCGCAAACGGCACTGTTGGCGCACTACAACGATTGAATCTCAGGGCATCAGACGCAGGCGCAGCGGAGTTGCTTCAATCACCTGCAGTGTCGCTGCCCGCTGGCTGCCGCCAACCGTCACGGCCTGCAACGTCAATGTCCCTGCCCGGTAGATATTGTCGTTGTTCATTACCGTAACAGCTCGTGTCTGCAGTCGCAGCAGTTCGAACTCCATCGGTATGCGTGGCAGCAGCAAGAGCTGCGCACTGTACTGCCTGTCGTTGGTACCAAAGACCGGAATATTGAGTCGCTGATCGTAGTAGTACGCGACCGTGGTGCCAGCAGGCGCTTGATCACGGCGCAGCGGTTTGAAGAAGTTCCAGATCACTTCGCTGGCATTGAAGGTTTGCACCGGTGTATCGGCTTCGCCACGCGGCGCTCTGCCTCCAGGCCAGGCATGGCCATTGCCCTTCACCACGTAGGATTCCAGCCTGCCGCCAGCACGGCAATCGCCATACACTCGGTGGTCGTAGATGGCATTGGCACTGTCGACAACAGACTTGCATCCGTTGACCCGGGCCCAATACTCTCCCTGCACGGCTATGGGAAGTGTCGGCAAGTCGGCCGGTGAAATGCCGAGTCCAAAACCCTGCAACTCGCCTCCAGCAGCTTTGACACGCTGGTCTTCAGCGCCATTGATGATCAACACCGGCATCGCATAATCACGCACTGGTTCATCGCCAAAGATGCCGGCGATGACCGGCGCAATGCCCGCTACCTTGTCGGCCAGTTCGATGCCAACGCGATGCGTCATCATGCCGCCGTTGGACAGCCCGGTGACATAGACTCGTCCCGGATCCACCTTGCGAGTCGCAATCAGGTGATCTATCAGCAAGGACAGGAAGTGGACATCATCCACATTGTCACGCATTGCATAAGCACAGCAATGCGCAGCATTCCAGGTCAGCAGCACGTTGTCGAACACGCCATTGCTGCCATAGGGATACACTGCGATCAGACCGTCCCGCGCTGCGACGGCATCGAAGCCTGTTTGCTCCACCATGTTCTGGCCACTGCCACCGCCGCCATGCAACAGGATGACCAGCGGCGCCAGATCGCTACCAGTGGCAAAGTCGTGCACCAGGTACCGGCGTACACGCCCGTCAACCATGATGGTTTCATCGCTGTTGGCAGCCGCTGCGGACAAATACACCAAGCACAGCAACAGTGTGACAATGCATTTCATGGCGCAAATCCAATTGGGTCTGCGAACAAGAACGCAGAGCAGCACCGCAGGTTGACAAGCCATCACCGGTAGCTCAACGCGAGATTGATGCAAAGCGTCGCAACAACAGTTCCGATTCGGCAGTGTCGGTGACTTCGGCCTGCAACGCATCAAAATCGAAACCCTCCCGTGTCAGCGCATCGCTACGGATACGCAGGTAGTGCAACATCGCCGTGTAAGTGAACTCGGGATGAAACTGCACCCCCCACACGCGCGGGGCAAAGCGCACGCCGTGGTGGGCTTCGAACGGATTCCACGCCAGCACTTCGGCGCCGTATGGCAACCGGGTCACACTTTGCATGTGGGTAGTGTGGGCCAGGAAACGTTCCGGCAAACAGCTGAACAGTTCGTCCTGTGCAGCAGCCGGCGCCAGATGGATCTCTTTTGTGCCCATTTCACGCCCGCGCGGGTGGTAATCCACCACGCCACCGAGCGCATGCGCCAACAATTGATGGCCATAACAGATGCCCAGTATCGGCACCTGGTGCGCCATCGCGTCCAGCAGCCATTGTGCGGTGTATTCGCTCCACGGATGACGGTCACTGACCATGGCAGCCGAGCCTGAAATCACTATGCCCCGGTAGTCACGTGCCTCGGGCAGTTGCTCACCATCAATCACGGTGACGGTATGGCATTGCGCTGCAGTGAGACCGGCTGCAGCAGCTGTCCAGTGTTCAAAGTCCAGCAGCTCGGGTGGAATACCCTTGATCGCATAACCGGTCTTGATGAACAACAGTCGCTTCATTTTCTGCGGTCGCGCTGGTTCTCACGATTCTTGAGGATGCGGCGGCGGCGCGCCACTTGCTGGTAATCGAGATTCTTCTCCGCTTCAGTGAAGGGGTTGTCATCCTCACGCAATTCAATACGGATTGGCGTGCCTTCCAGCCGCAGCAGCTTGCGGAAATTCTTCTCGAGATAGCGTACGTAATGCTCAGGCAGCTTGTCCGTCTGCTTGCCGTGGATGACGAATATCGGCGGATTGTGACCACCCACATGCACATAGCGCAGCTTGATGCGGCGACCGTTGTAGGTAGGCGGCTGTGGCCGGTCTGGATGCGCTCCAGCGTCTGGTTCAACTTGGCAGTGGGAATTTTCTTGAATGCACTTTGGTAGGCCGTATGCACGGAATCGTACATGTTGCCGACACCTGTGCCATGCAAGGCCGAAATGAAATGGATTTTGGCAAAGTCGACAAAGTCGAAGCGGCGGCGGATTGCCTGACGGATTTCGTCCTTGTCGTATTCGTTCATGCCGTCCCACTTGTTGAGCGCGATCACCAGTGCGCGGCCGGTCTCAATCACATAGCCGAGCAAGTGCAGATCCTGCTCGACGATGCCTTCCTGCGCATCCAGCAGCAGTATCACCACATGCGCGTCCTGGATGGCCTGCAGCGATTTGACGACGGAGAATTTCTCGACGAGTTCGGTGGTCTTGCCACGCTTGCGTATGCCGGCGGTGTCGATCAGTGTGTAGTGATGGCCGCGCCGCTCGAACGGGATGTAAATACTGTCACGTGTAGTACCGGCCTCGTCGTACACCACTACGCGGTCTTCACCCAGCATGCGGTTGACCAGTGTCGACTTGCCGACATTGGGCCGCCCCGCCACGCAGATACGGATGCTGTTGGCGATCGCAGGATCATCGCTAGGCAGTTCTGGTGGCGGAAACCGAGTGACCGCGGCTTCCAGCAATTTCTGCACACCCCTGCCCTGACTGGCCGCAACGGCATGCACTTCACTGATACCGAGCTTGTAGAAATCACTTAGGGCGTTGTCGTGATCAAGCCCGTCAGTCTTGTTGACGACCAGCATCACCGGCTTCTGCACCTTGCGCAGATGACCAACGATGAATTCATCGCCCTGGGTCAGACCCGCGCGCGCATCAACCAGCAGCAACACCAAGTCGGCTTCTTCGATCGCCTGCAGTGACTGGCCCACCATCAGCTCATCAATGCCTTCTTCACCACCGTTGATACCACCGGTGTCGATGACAATGAAGCGACGTTCTTCGTAACGGCCTTCGCCATAGAGACGATCACGCGTGAGACCGGCGTAATCAGCTACCAGCGCGTCGCGACTGCGGGTAAAACAATTGAACAGCGTCGACTTGCCGACGTTGGGGCGCCCTACCAGGGCTATAACGGGAACCATTGGGAGTCCTTACTGGGCTGTATAGGACGCCAGATCGCCACTGTTGCCGTACACGAAAAGAGTATTGCCCTGCGCAAGCATGTGCGCGCGCACACCATCGCCGTCTGCCTTGATGCGGGCCACGAAGCGACCGTCAGACTGTGCCAGCAAATGCACATACCCCTCAGCATCACCCACTGCCAGGTAGTTGCTGAAGCCGGTGGGGGAGGACAACTGGCGCCAGGTCATCTGGTCATTGCTCCACTGGGGGGCGTCCTGGCCGACACGCCAGGCTTTGACAGTGTCATCCTCACTGACGACGTAAATATTGCCGAAGCCAAAGCCGGCGCCGACATCACTGGATTCTTCCACGCGCCAGCGCGTTTGACCGGTGTTGGAATCTATCGCACTCAGATAGCCCTGGTAGCTTGGTACCAGCAACAGATTGTTATCGCCGACTACGAGTTCACCATCGATATCGACCAGTCGGTCGATGTCGGAATTGCCGGTAGGGATTGCCACGCGTTCTTCCCAGCGCAGCGTGCCGTTATCGAGCGCCAGCGATACCACCGAGCCACCGGCCTGGGCCGACAACACGGCGTTGCCGATGATAAGCGGGCTACTGGTGCCGCGCAGGCTTAGCGCTGGCACCGGATTTTCATAGGTCCAGAGCAAACTGCCGTTGGCAGCATCCAAACCGGTAATACGGCCGTCAACGCTCTGCACCACCACAAAACGGCCATCGCTGGCCGGTGACGACAGCACTTCGCTTGATACGGTTGTCTGCCAGCGCTGCTCTCCCGACTGGGCATCAAGCGCATACACAGCCGCGCCTTCAGTGCCGACCAGTACCATGCCGCCACCAACACCTACGCCCCCACTGATCTCGACGTCGAGATCTGCACGCCACAGGCGTTTGCCGGTTTCAGCCTCGACGGCTACCACCAGACCGTTGTTGGCGCTGGCGTAGATGATGCCATTATCAAGGGCAGGCTTGAGCCGGTTGAACTTATCTCCCTGGCCTGAACCGACATTCATGCTCCAGTTGCGACGCAGACGCACTTCCGAATCAAAATCAGCCAGATCATCAGGCTCGCGCTCTTTCTTGTCGCGCATGAAATCGAAAATACCCATGCTGCAACCACCCAACAGCAGCATCAATGCAACGAGGGGTAGAGCGCGCCACCAGGCAGTTATCTTCAGCATCACGGGGTTTCCAGCGCACTTACGCCAAGGTCTTGCAGTTTGAGTTTGAGCACAGCCGGATTGCCATCGGTGTTGGCAGCCAGCGCCTTCTGGTAAGCAGCCTTGGCACCTTCGATGTCACCCAGTTGCAACAGTGCATCGCCTTCGGTGTCGGCATAGCTGGCGACAAAGCTGCTGGAATCACCGCTGCGCAACAGGTCAAGTGCTGCTTGCGCATCACCGAGTCCAAGCTTAACCCGGGCGAGGCGCTGGCGCGCAACGATGAAGAGTTCTTCGTCAGCTTTCTGCATCAGCCCGAGTCCCGGGTTGTCGAGCACCCACTGCAGCTCAACGGCCGCCTCGTCCAGCGCACCCTTGTCGGCATGGAACTTCCCCATCACCAGCGCAGCGAAACGGGTGTAGATGCTGGACGCATACTGATCCTTCAACTGGCTGTAGACCCCTTGGGCAGCAAGCAGGTCATCCTCGCTGACAACAACACCGACATTGGCCACCGCCATCTGTGCCAGCTGCTGGTAAAGATCGGACGCCTGGCCGGCCGTGGCATTCTGCGACGACTCCCATTCGCGCACACCGAACAACAGCGCCATTACGACGAGTACGCCGGCCAGCAGTGAGGTGCCATTGTCTTTCCACCAGTTTTTGAGGGTTTCAATTTGTTCTTCGTCAGTGGTATCGAGTGCCACGCAGGCGTCCCCTTCAATGATTACAACTACAGGAATAAAACGTTTTACAGCAGTTTGAAAAAGCGGGTCAGTTGCGGTACCAGCGCATCAAGCACCAGTTCCTGCATACTACCCTCGGAATCCAGCACCCTGAATTTGGCCGACGACTGTGGGCAATCACCTTCCAGGATCACGGCACAACGGGCGCCGCTGGCATAGGCCTTTTTCAGTTGGGCATTATATTTACCGCCGCCGCAGTGGGTCAAAACACGTAATGACGGCAGGGCGCGGCGCAACTCACGCGCCAGCAGCAAACCCTGCGACTGCACGCCAGTACCAACCACAGCCAGGTATACATCCGCCGCCCTGTCGAGCCCTGCCGGCAATGTTGCAGTTTCTTCCAGCATCAGCAACACGCGCTCGACTCCCATCGCAAAACCAACAGCTGGTGTGGCGCTGCCGCCGAGTTGCTTTGACAAATTGTCGTAACGGCCGCCGGCACAAACCGTGGCCTGGGCACCGAGCTTGTCGGTGGTCCACTCGAACACGATGCCGTTGTAGTAGTCGAGGCCTCGCACCAGCGCGGGATTGAGGGTGTAGCCGATGCCGGCAGCATCGAGCAACTGCAGTAGTTCGTTGAACTGGTCTCTGGACTGCTGGTTGACATAGTCGGCAAGCGTCGGCGCATTGGTGAGCAGTGCGCGCGTAGCAGGGGCCTTGCTGTCGAGGATGCGCAACACATTGCTGTCGAGCCGGCGCTGGCTGTCATCATCGAGTTGGCCTTTCAGCGGCAGCAGGAAGTTATGCAAGGCCTTGCCAAAGGCTACTCGATCAGCCGAACTGCCGATGTTGTTGAGCTCCAGTTGCACGTGTTGGGCAAAACCCAGCCGATGCCAGAGTTCGGCACACATCAGCAGCAATTCGGCTTCTACGTCGGAGCCCTCCATGCCGAAAGTTTCAACACCCAACTGGCAGAACTGGCGATAGCGGCCTTTCTGTGGCCGTTCGTGGCGGTACATCTGGCCGAGGTACCACAGCTTTTGCGTCTGGTTGTACAAGAGGCCGCCCTGCTCCGCTGCACGCACGCAACAGGCCGTGCCTTCGGGCCGCAAGGTAAGGCTGTCGCCGTTGCGGTCTTCAAAGGTGTACATCTCCTTTTCGACGATGTCGGTGACTTCACCGATTGAACGCTTGAACAGTTGCGTCTGCTCCAGCACCGGGAAACGGATTTCCTGGTAGCCATGGCCTGCCAGTAGCTCACGCGCAATCCTTTCGAAGTACTGCCAACGTGGAGATTCGGCCGGCAGCACATCATTCATGCCGCGGATGGCTTGTATCTTGTTGCTCACAGGATTGAACCCGCTTCCCCAACCAGCTTCACCGGTTGTGGTTCAGACAACTGCTTTTCGAGAGCCTGCTTTTCCGCCACTTTGCGGCGCACCATTTTTTCCAGTTCATCGACCAGGTCTTCGTTGGCAATCTTGTGGCTGGTGACACCATTCTCGTACGCCATGTTGAACGGAGTAGCGCCAGTGAGCCCCACATCAGACACATAGGCTTCACCCGGACCATTGACGATGCAGCCCACCACCGACACGTCGATAGGAGTTGTGATGTCTTCAAGACGCGATTCAAGCGCATTGACGGTGGCAATCACGTCGAAGTTCTGCCGCGAGCAACTCGGGCAGGCGACAAGATTCACGCCTTTGTGGCGCAGACCCAGGCTCTTGAGAATATCGAAACCAACCTTGATCTCTTCCACCGGATCTGCCGCCAGCGAAATACGAATGGTGTCGCCGATGCCGTCCATCAACAGCAGACCGAGACCTACCGAACTTTTCACTGTGCCGGAACGCAAACCACCGGCTTCGGTGATACCGAGATGCAGGGGTTGCTCGATCTGGGTGGCCAGCTTGCGGTACGCAGCCACTGTCATGAATACCTCGGAGGCTTTCAGGCTGACTTTGAAATCCTGGAAATTGTAGGAGTCGAGAATGTCGATGTGGTGCAGTGCGCTTTCCACCATGGCATCGGCGTTGGGTTCACCGTACTTGCGCATCAGTTCCTTGCCAAGTGAACCAGCGTTGACACCGATGCGGATAGGAACACCTTTGTCGCGCGCTGATTCGGTGATGGTGCGCATGCGTTCGTCGCGGCCGATGTTGCCCGGATTGATACGCAGGCAATCGACGCCGTATTCGAGCACTTTCATGGCGATTCGGTAGTCGAAATGGATGTCAGCTACCAAGGGCACCGTAGTGCCGGCGCGGATTTTCCTGAAGGCTTCGGCGGCATCCATTGTGGGTACTGACACACGCACGATATCGGCGCCCACTGCTTCTAGGCGGCGGATCTGGTCAAGCGTCGCTGCCACATCGCAGGTGTCGGTGTTGGTCATGCTTTGCACCGCAATAGGTGCATCGCCCCCCACAGGCACCTTGCCCACCATGATCTGGCGGGACTTGCGGCGCACAATTGGCGATTGCATACGCATCAGGGCACTGCTCCGGCGTTGCCGGTGACCTCTGGAGGTGTGGTTGAGGTGGTAGAGGTGGTTGCAGTAGCAGCCGGCGCAGTAGGAGAGGAATCAGCCGCTGTTTCCAACGGTACGGTCATCGTGACCGGATTCGACAGCGTGATGCGGGAAGTACTGTCGCTGCGGATACTGCTGCTGATATCGATAGGGCTGGCGTTGAATGTCACCGTTACATTACGGCCATCCCCGAACAGAACATGGAAGGGCGCCTGCCCCTGTACCAGCAGCGTGTCGCCGCTCAGAAGCATTTCATTATAGAGCCGCACATTGCGCCCATCGTCGATCTCCACCCAGCTGTTGCCGGTGAAGGTCAGTTGCATTTGATCGGCACCTGCACCGATTAGATTGATCTGGCGACCACCCGCAGGCGTCGGGGTGATGGTGGGGGCACCGACACTGGCCGCAAGTCCGGCGGCAGGAGTTGCTGCAGCGGTTGGGGCAAGTGGGTCGACCACTGCCGGCTCGGGCGCTACTGCAACAATCACACTGTCCTGACCTGCGGCAGCAGGAAGTATGGTGGCAGCGCCGCTTACAACATCAGCGGTTGGCAATGTGGGCAAAACCGTACTTGCAAGTGGTTCGCCTTGTTGGGCACTGCTCTGTGCCCCATTAATCTGGCCTGGCTGCAAGGTTGTGCCGCTGGTATTGGGTAGAGTGTTATTGGCATTGGAGCCGACGACTGGGGAAGCCGTGGCATAAGTTTGCGTGGGTGCTGCAGTGCTGGCGGCAGGAACCGTGTTCAGGCGAGCTGCTGGCGTAATGCGATTGGCCTGTTCGACAGCCGGCTGTGGGGATACCAGCGTTGACGCCAGTGCCGGTTCCTGCCGACCAAAGAACCACCAGCCGGCACCGAGTCCCATCGAGACAACCAGTGCAGCCGCTACCGCCCACCCAATGGCCTGGTCGCTGCGTTTGCGGGTGTAGTTGCCGGCCAGGGTCTGACTTTTGACTTCAGGCAGCGCCCCCATATGGGCGTCGTAGCAAGCCATCAGATTATCGACATCGATCTTCAGGAAACGCCCATAGCTGCGCATGTAGCCTTTGACAAAAATCAGCCCCGGCAACTTGCTGTAGTCATCATTTTCCAGAGATTTGATGTAGTGCACGGTGAGGTGCAAGGCATCCGCCACGGTCGCGTGGGTATGACCGCCAGCCTCGCGCGCCTGTCGCAACAACGCACCGGGAGTGCCGCTCTGCGGCCCCTTGCGCGGTTCTTGCTGCTCGTTATTGGTCGGCGTCATTTGAGTGTATCCAGTAGTTGCTTGTAGAGCTGGAATTCCGGGGCAGAAGCGAAATTGGCCTCAAGCTGCTGGCCGTAGACTTCAACATTGCCGCGGTTACCCAGAGCGGCTTCCAGCTGTATCCCCACCCACAGGCTGCGGGCAGTGTAGGGAATAGTGTAGAGCTGCTGCAGCGTCAAATAGTTCCGGTAGTAAACAACGGCCTGCTGCACATTGTTCTTTGCCAGATTGAGAGTGACAAGTTCAAGGCTTGAGCGCAGCTGGTTAGGATTCAGCTGCAGCGCCCGGCCGAAAGCATTTTCAGCGACATCGACACGATTCAGCCGCAAGGCGGCAAGTCCCAGGTTTTCGAAGGCTTGCGACCGCGCCTCGTAGCCGGTGTCTTCGACTACGCGTGACAATTCGGTGTAGGCTTCTTCAAAGCGGCTGTTGGCAAACAAATATGCCGCGTAATTATTGCGCGCCTTTGAGTTGGATGCATCAAGCCGCAACGCACGCTGGAAGCTCTCGTCAGAGAGTCTTGTTTCACCTTCGCGTGAATACACCAGGCCCCAGATGGCGTGGATTTCGCTGCTGTCTGGATCAATGGCAGCGGCATTGGCAAGATGGCGTTTGGAATTGGCAATGTCGTTCTGTTCGAGGTAACCGGTTGCCAACTGCAGATAATCACGCAGCGCATCGGCATCGGAACGTTTGGC
>CAISOD010000241.1 GCA_903887045.1 uncultured Gammaproteobacteria bacterium
ACTTGCTGGTGGAAGCGATCAAGCAGGCGTTTTTGGTGCGTGATTCCACTGTGACTGATCCCTCGCGGTTGCCGCTGCAATGGCAGGGTGTGTTGACGCCAGAGCGCATCGCCGCCATGGCGGCTGCAGTAGATCCACTGCAGGCGAGCCCGTGGCCATGCATCGCCAAGCCCGGCGATACCGTGTGGATGGGCGCGCTCGACAAGGACGGCTGCATGGTCAGTTTCATCCAGAGTGTGTATTGGGAATTCGGCAGCGGACTGGTGCATCCGGAATACGGTTTCCATTGGAACAACCGCGGCCTCAGCTTTTCACTGCAAAGCGGCCATCTCAATGCACTTGCCCCTGGTCTCAAACCGTTTCATACCTTGAATCCTGCGCTGGCCATCTTCAACGACGGCCGCCGTCTCAGTTACGGCACCATGGGCGGTGAAGGGCAGCCACAAACGCAGGCGGCGGTATTTGCGCGCTATCACTATGAAAAACTCGATCTGAAAACTGCCGTCAGCAAAGGTCGCTGGCTGCTCGGCCGCACCTGGGGCGACAGCAACAGTGATCTCAAACTCGAAGAGGATCTGGCCGACAGCGCCGGTGTCGAACTGACGCAACTCGGTCATCGATTCCGCACGGTGCCGGCCTGCAATGAAATGATGGGCCACGCCGGCGCAATTGCACTGGCACCCGATGGCAGCGTGGATGCTGCCAGTGATCCGCGCAGTGACGGCAGCGCACCAACAGGATTGGTGGCATGACAGAGCTGTGGCCCATCGCGTTGGCCTTGGCCGCCACTGGTGCGGTGGGCGGTGTGCTGGCTGGCTTGCTCGGAGTCGGCGGCGGCATTGTCATCGTGCCGGTGCTGTTCATGTTGCTGCAGAGCATGGGGCTGGAGGCAGGCCCGGCGATGGCGATAGCCACCGCAACTTCCTTGCTGACTATAGTGCCGACCAGTATGTCGTCGGCATGGGCGCATCACAAACGCGGCAATGTTGATTTCACGCTGATTCGCACCTGGTCGCTGCCAATGTTGACAGGCGTGGTCGCCGGCAGTTTGCTCACCAGTTACACCAGCGGTGCCGGCCTTGGCATCGTGTTCGGCTGCATTGCGCTGTTGGTGGCGGCCAACATGTTGTTGCGCGCCGGCTCTCCGCCCTTGTGGCCAGCCTTGCCGGCCTTGCCGCTGCAGGGCTTGCTGGCAGCGATGGTTGGATTCTTTTCGGTATTGATGGGCGTAGGTGCCGGCACTCTGGGTGTGCCCACCATGACCAGCTTCAATGTAAAGCCGCATCGCGCCGTCGGTACTGCTGCCTTGTTTGGTCTGGTGATCGCACTGCCGAGTTCATTGATCCTGCTGCTTACTGCCACCACGCCGATGGGCGCACCGTCCGGCACCGTGGGGCTCGTCAATCTGCCCGGCATTCTGCTGATACTGCCAGGTACCACGCTGCTGGCGCCGTATGGCGTCAAGCTCGGCGCAAAACTCGACGGCCGCCGGCTCAAGCAGGTGTTTGCCTGCTTTTTGTCGCTGGTGGGCTTGCGCATGCTGTGGCAAAGCCTGGTTTGAATACGCAAAACAGCAATACGCCGGTAAAGGAGCCACGATGAACTTCAACGACATGCCACTGAATCTGCGCAGCACCTTCGTGCCGCCTGCCCGGCTGCTGATGGGCCCGGGCCCGATTACCTGCGATCCGCGCGTGTTGCGCGCCATGTCGTATCAGCTGGTTGGCCAGTTCGATCCGTCGATGACAGCGTGCATGAACGAAACCATGGCCTTGTACCGTGAAGTGTTCTGCACCAGCAACGAATGGACCTTCCTCATCGACAGCACCTCACGCGGCGGCATTGAAGCCTGTCTGATTTCATTGCTGGTGCCGGGCGACAAAGTATTGATTCCGGTGTTTGGGCGTTTTGGTCATCTGCTGGTGGAGATTGCCGAACGCTGCGGCGCCGAAGTGCACAAGATCGATATTGCCTGGGGCGAGGTGTGCGATCCGGCCCTGATAGAGCTGGGCATCAAAGCCGTGCAGCCCAAACTGGTGGCACTGGTGCAAGGCGATACCTCTACCACGATGTGTCAGCCCTTGGCGGACATCGGTCGCATCTGCAAAGAGCACGGTGTGCTGCTGTACTGCGACGCCACTGCGTCCATCGGCGGCAATGAGCTGCAGGTGGATGCATGGCAGCTCAGCGCGGTATCCGTAGGTTTGCAGAAATGTCTTTCTGGCCCTTCCGGCAGTGCGCCTGTCACCCTGAACAACGAAGCGGTCACCGCGATCCGCAAGCGCAAGCACGTAGAAGCCGGTATCCGCACGGCCGATTACGTGGCAGGGCAGGGTCAGCGCATAGCTTCCAACTATTTCGATCTCGGCATGATCATGGACTACTGGGGCAAGGAGCGGCTCAACCATCACACCGAAGCCACCTCCATGCTGTTCGGTGCGCGTGAATGCGCCCGCATCCTGCTGGAAGAAGGGCAGGACATCGTTGTCGCGCGCCACAAGCTCGCCGGCGCCGCTCTCGCCGCTGGTTTGGTGGCAATGAATCTGCAACTGTACGGCGACCAAGCCAACCGCATGCACAACGTGGTTGGCATCTGGATTCCGCCAGGTGTTGCTGGTGATGCGCTGCGCAGTTCGATGCTGCTCGACTACGGCATCGAAATAGGCACTTCGTTTGGTCCGCTGCACGGCAAGATCTGGCGCATCGGCACCATGGGTTACAACGCCCGCAAGGACGCCGTATTGATGACACTGGCCTGTCTCGAACAATGCCTGCTGCGTGCAGGCCACTCACTATCGCCGGGCGCCGGCACTGCTGCTGCACTGGAATGCTATGGCCGCCACGCTTGATCTTACCCAGTGCCGTCAGGCCGCAGCTGAAATCCTGCAGCGCTGTGAGCAATTGGCGACGCTGACTGCTGTGCGCGGCAAGATCGATCGCCGCTACCTCACGGCTGAACACAAAGCCTGCAACGCCGAAGTAAAGCAGTGGATGCAACAAGGCGGCCTGCGCCCCTGGCAGGATGAAGCCGGCAATATCTGCGGCAGCCTGCCTGGCAGAGATGCCAGCGCCGGCACACTGCTGGTGGGTTCGCATCTCGACAGCGTGCCTGATGCCGGCAAGTACGACGGCATCCTCGGCGTATTGCTGCCGATCACCGCACTGCGCCTGCTGAGCGAACACGGCGAACAGTTTCCCTTCGCCATTGACGTCATCGGCTTCGCCGATGAAGAAGGCAGCCGCTTTGGCACCACCCTGCTCGGCAGTCGTGCAGCTGCGGGTAGCTGGCGGCAAGACTGGTTTGCCTTGCAGGATACTGCTGGTATCAGCTTGAAAGACGCGCTCGTTGAATTCGGCTGCGACGCCACTGCCATCAGCCGCGCCAGCAGAGCAGCCGACAAGCTGGTGGGCTATCTCGAAATCCACATCGAACAAGGCCCTGTGCTGGAAGCCGCCGACTTGCCGGTAGGTGTTGTCACCAGCATCGCCGGCGCCCGCCGTTATGTTATCGATATCGTTGGCCAGGCCGGCCATGCCGGCACCGTGCCGATGCCACTGCGCAAAGATGCCTTGGTAGCCGCAGCCAAATTGGTGTTGTTGATTGAGCAAGTCGCCTGTAAACACGATGTGGTTGCTACCGTGGGCAAGCTCGAATGCGCGCCCGGTGCGCCCAACGTAATTCCCGGCAATGTCCGCATGACACTCGACATCCGCTCCGGCCTCGACCCGCAGCGCGATGCAGCGCTGCAGGAAATCCGCGATGCCGCCGAACTCTTGATCGCTGCCAACGGTTGCACCGCAGCATGGAAGGAAACCCACAATGCCGGCGCAGTCGGTTGCGCACTGTGGATGCAGGATGTGTGTGCCGATGCGATCAAGGCAGTGGGTTATGAGCCCTTGGCATTGTTGAGCGGCGCTGGCCACGATGCGATGGCTTTCAAAGGCGTGTGTGACATCGGGATGTTGTTCGTGCGCTGCCTGGGCGGCATCAGCCATCATCCTGACGAGTCGATCACGCTGGAAGATACGGCGATTGCGTTGCAGACGTTCTGCGAGACTTTGTTGCAACTACGTAAGCGCATTACTTCGGTTTAGTTTTGGGGCGCGTTCTTTGGACTCTGAGCATTCGCCAACCTCTTGCGCTCCCCGCTGCGCTGTTCGCTCGCTCCGCTCCTCACCTCGCAGCGGCTCACCGCGGTTGGCTTTCGGTCATTCGCTGAAAATTCAGCAGGGTGTGTGACAGCTACACCCGATGCAATCACCTGCGCTTTTCAACAACCGTCATGCCGATTGGGAACAAGGCAATGCGCGCGAGTTTGATGTGCTGCAGGCCGAAAGGGATGCCGATGATTGTGATGAAACACAGCAGCGCGGCGACGAGGTGACCCAAGGCCAGGCACCAGCCGATGCAGATGAACCAGAGGATGTTGCCAATGATGCCGAGCGCGCCGGTGCCGATATCGCTGCTACCGGTAACCACCTCGCGGCTGACGACTTCTTTGCCGAAGGGGAAGAATGAAAATGTGCCGATGACAAAGCAGGCCTTGGCCCACGGAATTCCGACGATGGTGAGGCAGCACAACACACCTGCCAGCCACCAGCCGAGGCCCATCACCACTCCGCCGAACACGAACCATATGATGTTGCCGATCAGTGCCATGAGTCTGTCGTCGTTGTTGGTTGGTGTTTAGTCCATTTCATTCGGTGTTTGGAGCAAGCCAACCGCTTGCGTTCCCCGCTGCGCTGTTCGCTCGCTCCGCTCCTCACCTCGCAGCGGCTCACCGCGGTCGGCTATCTCCGAACTGAATAGGCGACCGGCTCAATACTCAAAGTCGATCCGATAAACAACCCGGATCAAACAGACTTCTGCACAAGCCGCGTCGCCGCCGCCCGATGCTCCCGCGCAAGTTGAGCCACATCAAACCCTGGCAACTCGTAGCCTTTGACACGCCAGCCACCATTTACCATCACATGCTTCGCCCGATGCCCACCACTCTGCACCAGCGCAGCAACCGGATCCGCCGCCCCACTGAACCTCAA
>CAISOD010000242.1 GCA_903887045.1 uncultured Gammaproteobacteria bacterium
CGGACACCGCAACACCAGCCAGGCCGATCGTGATGCCAGCCAGTAACCCACGGCGTAAACCAGCACACTGATCAATGCCACATGCGAGCCGGAGATCACCAACAGATGGGTGGTGCCAGTGGCAGCAAACAGTTGCCAGTCAGCATCGGGGATGTCGCTGCCATCGCCGAGAGTCAGTGCTTTCAGCAGGTCGGGCCGTTGCAGCTTTGCTGCAGCAACTCGGGCCAGGGTTTGCGCAAGGTGGAAACGCCATTGCTCCAGCCGCTGCACATTGGTGTATTGCTGCAGCAATTCATTGTTGCGGTGATTACTTACATAGCCGGTGGCACTGAAGCGTTGCTGCAACAACCACGCTTCGTAATCGAAACCGCCGGGGTTGACGAAGCCATGTGGCGGCTTCAGACGCAAGCGCCAGCGCCAATGCTGGCCGGGTTGCAGCGGCAGGGGCTCGTACACGCTGATCAGCGCCAAGCGTCCATCGACTGGCAGCGCGGTGAAATCACACTCACGCAATGCTGCAGACAAGCAAACCTTGTCGAGTTTTGCCTGGAAGCGTTGCGCATCACCGCTCCGGGTCGGCAGCGTCCAGACTGTTGCCTCGACCCACACATCGCGCGGAAATGGCGGCTCTGGCCAGCGTTGTTGAATCAGCTGACCGCTGACCAGACAAAGCCATGCCGTGCCCAGCAACGCCGAAGCCAGCAGGCGAAGTCGTGGCCACCAGTGCAACAGCAGCGCAAGCAGCAACATGGCCAGTACAGTACGGAAGTCCGGCAATACCGGCAGGCGCGACGCCAGCAGCACGCCAACGCTGAATGCGATCGTCCATGAGCGCATGAGAGTAAATCACTTGAAGGGATATTGGCTGCAGTCTAGCTGGCGTTGGGCCGATTGCCAGAAAGAATGCGGTCGACGAGACTACTCGTAGCGCAGGATTTCTGCCGGCCGCGTGCGTGCAGCCCTGACAGCCGGGTATAGCGTTGCCAGCAGGCTGAGACCGAGTGCCAATGCGCTGACCAGTGCAATGTCGGCAAGCCTTACTTCGCTCGGCAGGTAATTGACGGGATAGATATCTGCACTGAGAAACATCACGCCAGTCAGCAGTTGGAGCACTTCAACGATATCGCCGATTGCCAGCGACAGCACTACCCCGATGAAAACACCGACTGCGGTACCAATCGAACCGATGAACAAACCCTGCACAAGGAAGATGTTGCGTATTGTCGATTTGGAGGTACCCATCGTGCGCAGGATGGCGATGTCACCCTGCTTCTCGTGCACTACCATCATCAGGCTGACGATGACATTGAAGGCCGCTACAGCCACCAACAGTGACAACAACAGCCCGACAAGTGCCTTCGACATGCGGATGTTCTCGTAGATGTTGCCGTAGCTGCGGGTCCAGTCGTTGTAATCGAGTTCCATTGGCACTGTAGTCTGCAAGAGGTCGGCAAGGTCGGTTACAGCGAACAAGTCATCGGTAAGGATGCGGTAACCGTGCAGGCGTTTGTCGAGCCTGTACAGTCGTTGTGCATCAGCGAGATGTACCAGCGCCAGGTTGCCATCAAGCTGCGAGCCCACCGCGAAAACAGCTGCAACTGTAAAGGCCTTCTGACGGGTGAATTCGCCCATTGGCGTAATCGGCACCACGGTGGACACCAGCGTCACGCTGTCGCCAATGGCAACGCCCAGCTGTTTTGCCAGATTGGCACCAATGGCCATGTAATAACTGCCATCCTTCAAGTCAGTCAGCGAACCGCCCTGCATGAAATTGTTGATGATGGAGACTTGGGCTTCCTGTGCCGGATCGACTCCGTTCAGCAGGATGCCCTTGCTGCGGCCATTTGCCAGCAGCATGCCCTGCAGTTGCATGAACGGTGCCGTGGCCACTACGCCAGGGGTTTCATTGATGATGGCGCGGGCTTCGCGCCATTCCTCTTCGTCACGCAGATAATTGAGTCGGGGCGTGGTTGCCGTCAGGTGTGGAACCAGCCCCAGCACCCGCTGCTGCATTTCGCGGTCAAAGCCGTTCATCACAGACAGCACTGTGACCAGAATGGCGACGCCAAGCGCGAGGCCACCAACAGTCAGCAGCGAGATGAATCCCACCAGCAGGTTGCGCGAGCGTAGTGAGGCGTAGCGGCTGCCGAGGTACCACGCGACCTGCCTACGCACTTTGTGCTCCGGCGGGGCGGGCCCGCGCAGAATTTGGCAGTTGGTGCAGGCGGCCTTCCTGCAGTTCAAGCACGCGGTCCATGGTGGCGGCGAGTTGGTTGTCGTGGGTTACCAGGATGAAACTGATGCCAAGCTGTTCATTCAGGCGGCGGATCAGTTCGTGAATGGCTGTCGCGGTGTGGCGATCGAGGTTGCCGGTAGGTTCATCCATCAATACACAAGCAGGGTGGTTCACCAAAGCCCGTGCAATGGCGACTCGCTGGCGTTCGCCGCCGGACAGTTGCCCCGGTTTGTGCTGCAGGCGTTCGCCGAGCCCGACTTGTTGCAGCATATCCGCCGCCCGCTGCAGGCACTCGGCATAAGGTCGCCGCGCGATGATCAATGGCATTGCCACGTTTTCCTGCGCAGTGAACTCACCAAGCAAGTGATGGAACTGGTATACAAAGCCGAGTGATTCGTTGCGCAGCTTGTCGAGTTGGTTGGAGCCCAGCGATGCCAGCGGTTGATCCTTGACGAAGACTTCGCCGGTAGTCGGTGTGTCGAGTCCACCGAGCAGGTTCAGCAGTGTGGTCTTGCCGGAGCCGGACACCCCGATGATTGCCACTTTCTCACCAGTGCGGATAGTGAGATCAAGCCGGTCCAGCACCACCAATTCCTGCCCACCCTGGCGGAAGCGCTTGCCAAGCTGCTGGCACGACAACACGATGTCAGACATAACGCAGCACCTGCGCTGGATGGATGCGCGACGCTTTCCACGCTGGATACAAGGTGGCGAAGAAACTGATCACCAAGGCAATCGAGCAGGTAATCACGACATCAGATGCCTGCCAGCGTGACGGCAGTGAGCTGATCAGGTAGACACTGTCCGGGCTGACCAGTTGTTCCAGGGTGCTGGCGATGGGCTGGAAATTCGTAGCGATGACAGAGCCGACGATGGCGCCGATTGAAATGCCCAACACGCCCACCGTGCTGCCCTGCACCATAAAGATCGCCAGTATGGTGCCCTGCCCGGCGCCCATCGTGCGCAGGATAGCGATGTCGGCCTGCTTTTCAGCCACCACCATTACCAGTGTCGAGATGATGTTGAAGGCGCCGATGGCGACAATCATCATCAACATCAGCCACGTCATGAATTTCTCCAATCGAAGCGCATTGAACAGACTGGCCTCGGTGATGCTCCAGTCTTCGCCGTGGTACTGCGGGCCTGGCAATTCACGTTGCAACACGTTCAGTGCCTCGGCAACACGCGCATTGGCTGCATTGATATCGCTCGTTTTCAACCGCAAATGCACGGCGCTGTCGAGAGCCATGCTGCCCAGCAAGCCTTCGCTGTCTTGCAGGTGGATGTAGGCCAGGCTGGAGCCGATATCGAATTGCACATCGAACACGCCTACCACTGTGAAACGATGCATGCCGAGTTGTACCCGGTTGCCGGCACTGTTGCTCTGTGGCACTACCAGATTGAGGCTGTCGCCGATCCATACCCGTAGATTATTGGCCAACGTGCGCCCAATCACGATGCCCCGCTGTCCCGGCTGCAAGTCGTCAATGCTGCCTTCGATAATGGCTGCCGGCAGCGGACTGGTGCGGGTTTCTGCGTCAGGCAGGATGCCGCGGATCTGGGTTACCTGGTGATAGCCCTGCTGGCTGACCAGCGCTTCGATGCGGGTATAGGGCGAAACCGCCTCAACACCAGACAGTTGCTCAAGCAGCGGGATGGCTTGCTGCCAGCCGGCGAAAGCGGGCGTGGCAGCAATATCAGCGTGGGGGACGGTAATCAGTGTACGGTCGCGCATGAGGCCCTGCGAGCCGTTGAACACTGACAGCACGATCACCAGTGCCAGCACGCCGAGGGTAAGGCCGGCCATTGAAACCAGCGAAGTAAAGGAAATGAACCGATTGTCGCGCTTTGCCAGCAGGTACCGCAGGCCGATGAAGACTGCCGGCAGCTTGCTGCTGCTCATTAAATCTCAGCCATGCTGCCGGTTTCGAGCGGGTTGCCGCCCAACTGGTGACGTTTCAACAAACGCTGCACGGTCTTGAAGCTGATTGGCATTACCGGCGTGCTCACTTCGGCCGAAATGGCCCGCAACGACTTGCCTTGCGAGTTCATCTTCAGGATGTGCTTCAGCACCTTCTGTTCCATCGGATTTTCTATCAGGCGGCCATTGGTGTGGATCAGATAACCGAACGGACGGCTGCCGCCAAGGAACCGGCCCTTGCTGCGCTGCTTCTGTTTGACGGTCTTGATCCTCTCGGTGGAGCGGCGACGTTCCAGGCTGTGGAACACGCGCAGGACCTTTTCGAACGACGGGGTGAATTGGGCATTGGTCAATTCGCCTTCGAGATCGACCACAAACAGGCGCACTTTGCGTTTGCGCAACAACTTGAGGGTGTTCTGCATGTCTTCGCAGCTGCTGAACATGCGTTCCATTGTGCAGGTAATGATGATGTCGCCGTTCTCCAGTTTGGTCAGCAGACTCTGCCAGGCAGGTCGATCGGCCAGCTCAACTGACCACAACAGCCCCTGCTCCACGATGTTCTGGTTGACCCGGATGCCGACACGCAGCGCGTAGGTGTGCAGGCGCAGGCTCTCTTTCTCGAGCAGTTCTTCCAGTTGAGTGCCAACTTCAGTGGCTTCGACTTCGGAAGTACGGGCATAGCTGTAGACCGCCATGGGGTAACCCTCAAAATATTTATATCACTCAGCAAGATACGAAGCTTTATTAAAGCAATTCGGTATATGCCGGATTCGCTGGATTGCTTGCTGCAGACATTGTGTCTCTGCCTGCACAATCTCCAATCGGGGCCGGGATTCTACTCAGGGTAATTTTAGCTATGCAAGCTAAATTCAGGTAAAGGCTGGAATTTTCTCCAGCCTACTCTCTATTGTTCTGGTTCCTGGCCGCCAGTCCCGACATCAGAACGTGCTGGCGAGACTCTGCAGCGTTTCGATAAAGGGAGTCGGGTAAACACCGAGGTAGATGATGGCAATCGTCATTGCCGCCATGACAACGTTGAGGCCAACAGGCAATCGCGCTGCCGCTGGGTCGTTGGCAATGGTGCCGTGCGGCTCCTGCAACATCGTGTAGATGAGGCGTAGATAGTAATAGAGGCCGATAGAGGAACCGATGATCAATACCGTCAGCAGGAACCACAGTTTGCCTTCAACACCAGTGGTGAAAATGTAGAACTTGCCGATGAAGCCAGCCGTCAGTGGGATACCAGCCAACGACAGCAACACCGTAATCATGACGGTGGCCAGCCAAGGATTGCGCCAGAACAGACCCTGGATGTCAGTGATTGAATCGAGTTCCTTGTTGGAGTTCGACAGTGCGCTGAGCACTGCGAATCCACCGAGCGACATCAGGAAGTATGCCGTCATGTAGTAACTCATGCTTTCGATGCTGACAATATCGGGCACTGCAGCAGCAGCAATCACTACAACCAACAGGTAACCGAGGTGGGCAATTGACGAGTAGGCAAACAGTCGCTTGAGATTGCTTTGAAGCAGCGCCAGCAGGTTGCCGAAGATCATCGATGCCGCCGCCAGCAGCGACAGCACCACGGTTACTTCACCAAAGTTGAAGGCTTCAGCAGCGAGAAGCAGCCGCAATGCAACAGCCACCATGCCGGCTTTGGATACAGTGGCAAGGAAAGCCGTTACCGGCAGGGGTGCGCCCTCGTAAACATCGGGTGTCCACATGTGGAACGGCACCAGCGACAGTTTGAATGCAATGCCGGCTATGATCATCAGGTACCCCACCAGCAGCACGGGCTGATAGGCAGCATCGATACCACTGGGAGCCTGGGCCAGTTTGGCAAATTCGAAAGAGCCGGCCATGGCATAGATCAGCGCCATGCCGAACAGCATCACGGCCGACGCAATGCCAGACATGATGAGGTACTTGATGGCCGCTTCGAGCGGGAACTTGGCGGGCTTGGGCGAGTGGATCGGATAGGCGATCAATGCATACAAACTGATGCCGAGCATTTCCATGCCGATGAAGAACGATACGAAGTGGTTGCTGGCCGCCATGACAACGCCGCCAAGCGTGCCGCACAGCACCAGCAGGTAGAACTCTTCGTTGTACTGGTGGTGTTTCTCGAAATACGGATACGCCATTGCTGTCACCGCGATGCCGCCGATGATGATCAGAGCCGAGAAGAACAATGAGTACTCGTCGATGATCAACAGTGGCGTTACCTGCAACGGGGTTACCGGCTCGATGATGACGAAGATGAACAGTGAGGCAAACAGACCCGTCTGCGTGAGAGCGTTGATCAGGCCGTGGTCACGTTTGAAACCGGCCGTCACCATTACCGCCACCGTGGTCACGGTAAGCAGGATGATCTGGAGTAAATCTGTCAGTTCTGCGGAGCTCATCTGGGTTCGGTCTCGCGTTGTCTCGGATATGTCTCAGCCGGGAAAGGCTATGTTGAGGCTTTGCAAAGTGGGCTGTGCCATGTCCAGCATGGTCTGTGGGTACATGCCCATCCAGATCAGGCCGATCATCATCAGTGCCAGGCACAGGAACTCCATGCCGCTCAGGTCTGCCATCTTGAGGTTGTTCACGTTTTTACCGAAGAACACTTTCTGGATGACAATCAGCGAGTACACGGCAGCGACCACCAGTCCGAGTGCAGCAAATGCGGTGATGGTATGGCTCACCTGGAAACTGCCAAGCAGCACCAGGAACTCGCCGACGAAGTTGCCAAGACCGGGCATGCCAACCGCTGCTACCGTGAAGAACATCGCCATGAACGCCATCTGCGGCGCTACGCCCCACAGGCCGCCCATCTTGTCCATGTCACGGGTGTGGATGCGGTGTTGCAGGCCACCGGCCAGCATGAACAAGGCCGCAGCGCTGAAACCATGAGCCAGCATTGTCATTACGGCGCCCTGCACTGCCTGCGCATTCCAGGCATAGATGCCGAGCAGGACGAAGCCCATATGACTGACGGAAGTATAGGCAATCAGACGCTTCAGATCGGTCTGGGCGAAAGCCACCTTGGCGGTGTAGAGAATGCTGATTACGCCCAAGGTCATCGCATAGGGACCGAAGACGACGCTTTCGGCCGGGAACAACGGCACCGTGAAGCGCAGCAAACCATAGGCGCCGGTTTTCAGCAGGATGCCTGCCAGGATCACCGAGCCGGCGGTTGGCGCCTGAGAGTGCGCGTCCGGCAGCCAGTTGTGCACCGGTACGGCCGGCAACTTGGTGGCGAAGGCAATGAAGAACCCGAGCATCACCCACATCGAAATATTGTCCGGCAACTGGGTGCCGAGCAGTTCGAAGTAGCTGAAGGTCATCTGCTGGGTGGAATCATAGTGGAAGTAGACCAGCACCAGGATGCTGAGCAGCATCAACAAACCTGACACCTGCGTGAAGATGAAGAATTTCATCGCGGCGTACTCCTTGTTCTCGTGGCCCCAGATCGCGATGATGAAATACATCGGGATCAGCATCACTTCCCAAAAGAAAAAGAACAGGAACAGGTCGAGAGCGGTGAACACTCCAATTACGCCGGCCAGTGTCCACAGCAGATTGAAGTAGAAGAAACCACTGCGTTCATGGATCTCGCCCCAGGCTGCACCGAGCGACACCAGGCCGAGGAATACTGTGAGTGCGATCAGCATCAAACCGAGGCCATCGGCACCGAAAATGAAGCTGACACCAAAGCGCGGAATCCAGTCAGCCTGCAGCAGGACCAGCCACTCGCCTTGCTGGCCTAGTTGCGCCACGGTATCGGCAGTGCCGAGCCCCAGCGTATCCGGTGCCACCAGCATCAGGATTACGAGGAAAAGGTCGAGCAGTATGGCTGCCAGCGCTACAGCGCGTGGATGCTCAGCTCCCCTGCTCTCTGCCAGCCAGGCACCAATGCCGCCGGCGAACAGAATCACCATCAACCAGACCAGAATCATAGCAATACTCCAATGCTCACCAGCAGCAGCACGCCGCTGATCATCGTCAGGGCATACCAGCGCAACTGACCTGTCTGCGTGTCACTGACGAGGCCGTGCAGAACCAGCGCCAGCCTGGCGGTGCCGTTGTAAATCGAGTCGATGACATCATTCCTGTTCAATCTGGCGAGGCCGACATAGGGAGCTACGATCACTTTGTCATACAGCCAGTCCATGCCCCACTGCGTGAACCAGAACCGATGTAACGCTTTGCCGATGCCGCTGGCAGTGAGTTTGTCGGTATCGATGCCGCCCTTGATGAATACCCACCAAGCGACAACTGCACCAAACATCGGCAGCAGGATCATCACGGCCTGGGCAAGTATCGACGGATGATGTTCCTCCACTTCCGGGAACACTTCATGCACCGGGATCGCGATAAAACCGCCGACTACCGACAGCACCGCCAGCAATACCAGCGGACCCTGCAGGTTCAGCCCCATCACTTCATGGCCGTCATGGGTCTTCTTGCCGTAGAACACCAGGAAATAGAGTCGGAAGCTGTAGAGATAGGTCATCACCGCACCGGCCAAACCAGCCAGGTACAGGATGTAGCCGCCTTCATGATTGGACATTGCCGTCGCCAGAATTTCTTCCTTGCTGAAGAAGCCGGAGAAACCGGGGAATGCCACCAGACCCAGCGTGCCGATCAGGAACAGTGCGTGTGACCACGGCAGATCCTTGCGCAGCCCACCCATCTTGAAGATGTTCTGTTCATGGTGCATGCCCAGGATGATCGAACCCGCGGTGAGGAACAGCAGCGCCTTGAAGAAGGCATGGGTCATCAGGTGGAAGATGGCGCTCGACCAAGCGCCAACACCGAGCGCCAGGAACATGTAGCCGATCTGGCTCATAGTCGAGAAGGCCAATACTTTCTTGATGTCGCTCTGGACCAATGCGGTGAAGCCAGCCATAAGCAACGTAATCGCGCCGATGACACCAACGAGGTACTGTACCTCTGGCGCCAGCAGGTACAACACATGGGTACGGGCAATCAGATACACACCAGCCGTCACCATAGTGGCAGCATGGATCAACGCGGAGATTGGTGTCGGGCCGGCCATGGCGTCAGGCAGCCATGTCTGCAGCGGCAACTGGGCCGATTTACCAACAGCGCCTCCAAGCAGCAACAAGGTGATCGCAGTTGCGATGTTGCTGCCACCGGCAGGCCACTGGCCCTGGGCAATCTGCATGGATTCCTGGATATTCAGCGTGCCAACATTCTGGAACAGCAGGAACAGTCCCAAGGCCATCGAGGCATCACCGACGCGGGTGACGACGAACGCCTTGCGGGCGCAATAGCCGTTGTAGGAATCGGTGTACCAGAAGCCGATCAGCAGATACGAGCACAGGCCTACACCCTCCCAGCCCATGAACAACAGCAACAGGTTGTCGCCGAGTACCAAGATCAACATCGCTGACACGAACAAGTTCATATAGGAGAAGAAACGCGCGAAACCCGGATCGTCATGCATGTAGCCGGTGGCATACACGTGAATGAGGAAGCCGATACCGGTAATGATGAACATCATCACCAGCGAGAGACCGTCGAGGTAGAGCGTGAAACCGGCGTTGAAGTTGCCAACGCTCATCCAGGTCCATAATGTCTGTGAGAAGAACGGCAGGTCAGACTGCAGGAAGTCGATACCTGCCAACAGCGCGACCCCAAAGGCGAGGCCAATCGAACCGGCACCGACAATGCCTGCCGGAACCTCTGGCAGCTTGCCCTGAGTGAAGATCAGTATCAGCGATCCGATCAGGGGAATGGTTGGCACCAACCACAGTAAATCCAGCATGTCGCGTCTCCCCTAGCCTTTCATCTTGCCGAGGACGTCGAGGTCCAGGGTCTTGAATCGGTGGAACATCTGCAGCACAAGGCCGAGGCCTACTGCGACTTCAGCAGCTGCCAGGCTGATGATCATCAGGAACATGATCTGGCCGTCGGTCTGGCCCCAGCGTGCACCGGCGACGACAAAGGCAAGCGCAGCGGCGTTCAGCATGATCTCCAGCGACATCAGCACGAACACCATATTGCGACGCGTCAGCACGCCGATCAGGCCGAGGGCAAACAGGACTGCTGCCAGCAACAGCCCGTGCTCCATCGGAATTTCTTGCATCATTACGGTAGGCATTGTTTCGGTTCCGCTCCGGAAATCTGCTTATTTGCGCGCAAGGTGGTAGGCACCGACGAGGCCTGCAAGCAGCAGCATCGACGCCAATTCCACAGCCAGTACATAGGGACCGAACAGATCAATACCGACCTGCTTGGCAGCGAGTACGGCATGGCCCATTTCGGTTGCGCCGGTGTCTTTCAGTACCAGGATCAGCTCAACCAGCAGCGGTGCTGCCATCAACGAAGGTCCGATCCACATTGAAGGTTTCAGCCACACGCGTTCCTGGTCTTCCGTTGCCTTGCCAAGGTTCAGCATCATGGCGACAAACACATACATCACCATGATGGCGCCGGCGTAGACGATGACTTCGAGTGCGGCGGCAAAGTGGGCCCCGACGCTGTAGAAGATCACGGCCAGGGAGATCAGTGACAGGATGAAATAAAGCAGCGCATGGGTGACGTTGATGCGCGTGATCGCAATCAGCGTCGACAACACGCTCACAATAGCGGACAGATAGAACAGCGTGCTCATGGCAACAGGCTCCTGCGGTCGATCGGTGGCAATTCGTTGCGGGCTTCGCCCTTGCCTTTGCCGCCAATGGCTTTGCCGGCGATCTTATAGAAGTTGTAGTCGTGGTATTTGCCAGTGCCGTTGATCAACAGATCCTTCTTCTCCCACACCATGTCCTGCCGAACGTATTCCGCCATTTCGAAATCTGGTGTCAGCTGAATGGCGTTAGTTGGGCAGGCCTCTTCGCAGAAACCGCACATGATGCAGCGCGAGAAGTTGATGCGGAAAAATTCCGGATACCAACGGCCGTTTTCGTCTTCGGTTTTCTGCAAGGCAATGCAATCCACCGGGCACGCTACTGCACACAGGTTGCAGGCAACGCACCTTTCTTCACCGTCAGGATCGCGGCTGAGAATGATACGGCCGCGCCAGCGCGAAAACATATGTGGCATCACGTCGGGATATTCGACGGTGTCGGCCTTCTTGAACATATGCAGGAAGACCAGCCACAGTGTGACGACCTGCGACCAGATGATGTAAAGCTGACTCTTCAGAAAATCGTACATGATCAGTTCCCCTGCGCCAGCACAACGGCGCCAGTGACCAACAGGTTAAGCAACGACAACGGCAGCATGATCAGCCAGCCGTAGTTCATCAGCTGGTCGTAACGTGGGCGTACCAGTGCAGCCCTGACCAGGATGAAGAACACCACAAAGGCGAAGGTTTTGGCGCAGAGCCAGAACACTCCGGAAATTATCGGGTAGTTCGGAATATCGAGACCGAACGGCGCATACCAGCCACCGAAGAACAGCACCGGCAACAGCACGGACAACAGCAACATGCCGATGTATTCACCAACAAAAAACAGGCCGAACTTCATGCCCGAATACTCCGTGTTGAAACCGGAGATAATCTCGGACTCGCCTTCCGGCAAGTCGAAGGGCCAGCGTTTGGTTTCAGCAAGACCAGCGATCAGGAACACTACGAAACCGATGAACTGCGGGAAGATGAACCATTGGTCCTTCTGGGCTTCGACGATCTCGCGCATGTTGAAGCTGTCACCGAGTATGACAACGCCCAGAATCGAAATACCCATGAACACTTCGTAACTGATCATCTGGCCGGCGGCACGCAGGCCACCGAGCAAGGCGAACTTGTTGTTTGACGCCAGGCCGCCCAGCATGGCTGAGTAAGCGCCGAGTCCGGCCATGGCGAATATCCACAACAGGCCGATGTTCAGATCCATGATGCCAACGCCCGGCGCAATCGGGATCACGGCAAAGCTCAGCAACATGGCAATCGGCACGATCAACGGTGCCACCACAAAGGTGAATTTGTCGGAGAACGGAGGCACCCAGTCTTCCTTGGTGATCAACTTGCCG
>CAISOD010000243.1 GCA_903887045.1 uncultured Gammaproteobacteria bacterium
ATGATGATGCTGGAAGAGGGCAAGCTGCGGCTCGACGATCCTGTTTCGCGCTTCATTCCTGAGTTCAAAAATCAACAGGCCGCCGTGCTGCAGGCCGCGGCCACCGACGACACGCCGCTGAAGTTCTACAGCGTGCCTGCTGTGCACGACATCACCATCAAGGAACTGCTGACGCATACCTCGGGTCTGTCGAGTGGGCCGATGGGTCAGAGTGTGGTGACAAAAGAAGGGCGCCGACGTCCGGAAGATACTTTGCAGACTTATCTGCCGCGCGTTGCCAGATCGCCGCTGGAATTCCAGCCGGGCGAGCGCTGGATGTACAGCGCCTCCGATGGGTTCGATGTGCTGGCCCGTGTGGTGGAAGTGGCGTCCGGCATGCCGCTGAACCAGTTTCTGCAGCAGCGCATCTTCACACCGCTCGGCATGACCGAAACCAGCCACTGGCCAAGCGACGACCAGATGCCGCGCCTCGTCAGCGCCTATGCCTTCACGGATGGCAAGATGGTGAAGAACCAGAACTCGATGTCGATGTCGTCCAAAGTGTATTTCGCCGGTGGTGGTGGACTGGTGTCGACTGTCGATGACTACGCGAAGTTCGCGCAGATGCTGGCCAACGGTGGCGAGCTGAATGGCCAGCGCCTGCTGAGTCCGCGTACGCTGCAGTTGATGGCCAGTGTGCACATCCCGGCGTCGTTGCCGGGGCGTAATGCCGGCGAAGGCTACGGCCTCAGTGTGCGTGTCATCGAAGACGCCATTGCAGGCAACCATCGCATTTCTGATGGTAGCTTTGGCTGGAGCGGTGTCTACGGTACCCACTTCTGGGTGGACCCGCAGGAAGACCTCATTGCGGTGATGATGATCCAGACCCCAATCCGTGACATGCGGCCGGAATTCGAGAATGCAGTGATGCAGGCGATTGTCGAATAGTCCACTTCGCAGACGTGATCAGCCGCCAGCGCGCGCTGCCGCTGATCACGCCACCGCGACTTCCACCTGACAGTCGTAGAAGGTCGGCGCCCGGCCGATATCGGTGAGGCGCTGACTGGTCAGCTCGTTGACATTGGTGCCATCGACGCCGTATTTGCGCCACCACACGCCCAACCCCACCACCAATCCCGGCCGCGCTCGCGTGGTTACGCTGGCTTTGCAGCGGTATTCGCCACGGTCGTTGAAGACGCGCACCATGGCGCCATCGGCGATCGCTCGCGTGTTGGCATCCAGCGGGTGGATTTCCAGCAGCGGTTCGCCTTCCATGTCGCGCAGGCTGATGACATTGACGAAGCTGGAGTTGAGAAAGTTGCGGGCTGGTGGCGAGATCATTGCCAGGGGATAGCGCTGGCACAGTGCAGCATCCGACGCTTCCACTGGCGCCACATGGTCGGGCAGACCGTATGCGGCTGTTGTTACCTGCACCTTGCCGTTCGCAGTGGGAAAGCCGCCTTCAGCAAAAGGAGCCTCTGGCAGCGGCAGTTTGCACCAGCCCTGCTGACGCAGTGCGTCATAGTCCACGCCGGGAAAAGCGCAGCGAGCGAGTTGTTCATCACTGTCGCTGAAACAGGCTTCGGTAAAGCCCATGTGGCGGGCGAAATCGCGGAAGATGCTGGCGTTGGAGCGCGCCTCGCCCAGCGGCGCAATGGCTTGATTGTTGATCGTCACCCAGGTGTGACCATAGGAGAGATGAATGTCGGCATGTTCAAGCTGGGTGGTGGCGGGCAGCACATAGTCGGCGTAATCGGCGGTATCAGTCTGGAAGTGCTCCAGTACAACCGTGAACAGATCTTCGCGGGCGAAACCGGCTGCTACCTTGCGGGATTCCGGTGCCACTGCCAGCGGATTGCTGTTGTAGACCACGACGGCATCAATGCGTGGACCGAACTCCGCAGAGGCAGGTCGCAGCAGGTCGTCGCCGATGGTGCTCATATTGATGGTGCGGGGTTGGCGGGCGCCGAGCAGATCGGGGCGCTCCAGTGCCTTGCTGTCGCGGTGCGGTTTGAACCAGCCCGAAGACGACAGCAACAGGCCGCCGGCCTTGTCGCGCCAGGCGCCGATGAGGCAGGGCAACAGTGCGATCAGTCGCACAGCATTGCCACCGCCCTTCACGCGCTGCATGCCGTAATTCAACCGTATCGCGGCCGGCTTCAGCGTGGCGTAGTCACGCGCGAGGTCGGCGATGTCGCTGGCTGCCACACCGCATTCGGTTGCAGCCCGCTCCAGCGTCCACTCCATCGCGCGTTCACGCAGCGCCGGCCAGCCGTCGACATGACGCTCGATGTAGTCGTGATCCAGCCACTCATGCACCACCAGCTCGCGCATCAGCGCCAGTGCCAGCGCGCCATCGGTGCCGGGGCGCAGCGCCAGATGGCGATGGCATTTGTCGGCAGTGTCGGTGCGGCGCGGGTCTATGCACCACAGGCGCGCGCCTTTGCGTTTGGCAGCCTGCGCGAAGGTCCAGAAATGCAGGTTCGAGGTGATGGAGTTGCTGCCCCAAATGATGATCAGTTTGCTGTCAGCATAGTGTTCCAGGTGCATGCCGACTTTCGCGCCATAGGTCATGTCCATCGCCTCGCCGCCGGCGCTGGAGCAGATGGTGCGGTCCAGCAACGACGCGCCCAGCTTGTGGAAAAAACGCGCGGACATGCTGTCGCCCTGTACCAGGCCCATGGTGCCGGCATAGCTGTAGGGCAGGATGGCTTCAGGATTTTTGTTGGCGATGGCGGTCAGGCGTGCAGCGATGTCGCTCAGCGCTTCCTCCCAGCTGACGCGCTCGAACTGCCCGCTGCCCTTGGGCCCGATACGTCGCAGCGGGTACAGCACTCGGTCCGGGTGATAGGTGCGTTCGGGATAACGAGCTACTTTGGTACACAGGGCGCCATGCGTTGGCGGATGTTCGGGGTCACCTTGCACACGTACTGCCTTGCCATCCTGCACGGTGATGCGCAGTGCACAGGTATCGGGGCAGTCATGGGGGCAGGCCCCGCGGTATTCGTTTTTGCCGGGGTTGCCCACTCAACGCTCAGCCAGGCTTTTGTTGCGCACTGCATGGGCATTTTCAAGAACTGTCGCCAAATCCGTCAGCTGCATCGGCTTCGCCATGAATTCATTCATGCCTGCTTGCAGGCAACGTTCGCGATCTTCCCTCATGGCGTTCGCCGTCACGGCAACGATGTAGGGCTGGTGGTGCTGCGGCAACTCAGTGCGGATTCTCAGCGTCGATTCCAGGCCATCCATCTCCGGCATCTGCATATCCATCAGAATGACCTCATATGCTTTCGAGCGTGCCATTTCGAGGGCTTCGCGCCCATTGATGGCAGTGTCAGCTACATAACCCAGCTTCTTCAGCATCAACCCGGCGAGCCGCTGGTTTACCAGATTGTCTTCGGCGAGCAGTATCGTCAGCGGATGGGCTTCCGACTGCAGCGTATTGGCAGATACCTGCGCTTCCATTGGAAGCGCTTCCGATATGTCTGCCGTAATGGTGAAGTGAAACTCTGAGCCCTTGCCAAGCTCGCTCTCGACCCAGATACGTCCGCCCATCAGATCGGTCAACCGCTTGCAGATCGCCAGCCCAAGCCCGGTTCCACCATATTTGCGTGTTGTTGAGGCATCAACCTGGGTGAACGCATCGAACACGGTTGGTAGACGGTCTGGTGGAATGCCGGTGCCGGTATCGGCGACAACAACATGCAGTTCGCAACGGGATTCCTGCAGCAAGGTGGCGGATACTGTGACGGTGATGGTGCCTTTTCGGGTGAACTTCACTGCATTGGACAGCAGGTTGAGCAGCACCTGGCGAAAGCGGGTCGGATCCGTCGCGATCCAGGAGGGCACATCGGCCTCTACACTGAAGGACAGCGATACATTTTCCCTGTCAGCTATTGGCATCAATACGACTGACTGTCTGACGCATTCCCGCACATCAAACACTGCCTTTTCGAGATCAAGCTTGTCTGCCTCGATTTTGGAAAAATCCAGGATGTCGTTCAATATCGTCAGCAGCGAGCGCGAGGATCCATGGATGGTATCGACCAGCTCGCGCTGCTCGATTGACAACTGCGTATCAAACAACAGGCTTGCCATGCCGAGAATGGCATTCATTGGCGTGCGTATTTCATGGCTCATTATTGCCAGGAATTCGCTTTTTGATTTGTTGGCGGCAACGGCACGCTGAACTTCGAGCCGGTCCGTGATGTCATTCGAGATACCGCCCAGCGCGATTGTGTAACCGGTCTCATCCTTAATGGGGAAGATCACCTCGATGAAAGAGCGCTGGCGGCCCTGGATTTCGAGTTCGAAGAGAGAACTTTGCGGCTCACCCGATTCAAATATGGCGGCTGATACCCGCTCGATTGCTTCTGCCTCCTGGGCAGAAAGAAGTTCTGCTTCCTGCTTGCCGATAATCTCAGCGGGCGTACGCCCCAACAACGAAGCGTGCAGCGGGTTGCTCAGGAGAAAGCGGCGGTCCCTGCCTTTGAGATAGATGACTGCGGGTGTATTGTCGGCAACAGCCTGCAGCAGGGTGCAGGTGGTACGCAGTCTCTCGTTTTCAGCTTCAAGCCTGGCGATACGCGCCTGCAACACCGGGACCAAAGATTCATTACCGAGCCCTGAATCCGGCATTGTCAGCTCCGCGAAATGTCCGGCGTCAACAAATCAGCCATTCCCATGGCGCCCAACAGCTGGGCTTGTACGCCGGCGGAGGCCTGGTTCACCACATCAACCAGAGCACTTCTGGGGAACGTGCCGGGCTGCACCAACACCGATTCAATGCCGGACGGGGCGAGTTCGTAACGATAGGTCTCGGCCAGGCGGTTCTCCCGATATTCAAACGCTGCCAGTAACGCATCAAGATCCTGTGAAAAGCCCGCGCGGAAATCCGTCGTTGTTTCCAGCGAGTCAAGCACCAAAAGTCTGGCACCAGCATCCTCAATGGCTTGTTTGATTTCGCTTGAAGGCTCCCACTGATGCAGTACCACGCTGATACCGGCCCTTTCCAGCGCACTGGTCAGGGTTGAATAGTCGTCGGCCGTCCAGTCGATGTCCTGCTTGACGAAGTAATCATCTACAAACACGCCGAGGTCGCTGGTCAGGTACACGAACTGGTCTGTCAGCGCGTACAGTACCGGATCGGCCACTTCGACAAAGCGTCGCTCGAAATCGTTCTTCAACTGCAGGTAATCGGCTTTCTGTTTTTGCAGGTTGCCAGTGATCGTTGCCGCATGATGCGGATACAAACGCGCAAGATCGCTGCCGACAATATCCAGCACACGTATCACGTTCGACGGACTCAACCAGAAGTACGGCGACACCATGCCACTCACCGGCGACTCTGTCACAGCCACCCCATCCAACTCATGCGACCACGGCTTGCTGGCATCTATATCAATCACGCGGATATTCACTTCCCGCACCGCCGTGTACAGCGGGTCAGCATTCCAGATTTTTCCCATCGTGATGACGGCATCGGCAGTTCTGAACTGTTCTGCAAAGCGATCAACCTGGCGGGTGAACAAGGTACTCTGTGCCGACATGCTGCGGGGTTCGTCTGGCACCAGTGTGAGTACCACATCAGTACCTTCGACCAGTGGCCTGGCCAGCGAATAGAGCGGTGCCATCGAGACCAGTACCGTTGGTATCTGTTGGGCGCCAGCGATGGTCGGCAGGCCCACTGCAGTCAACAACAGTGCAGCCATCAACAGCGTAAACAGCGACTTCACAACTTCGCCTCTCTGAATCCCGGCACCACGTTACGGATAATCGTAGTGAGGATGAAGAAGAACGCCGCCAGTATCACGATAGCGCCGCCGGACGGCACCGGGATATCCCACTGCATCGGAATCCAGATACCACCGATGCAACTCAGCGTCGCCAATACCATCGTCGTATAAACAAAACTGCGCAGCGTACGGCACAGATTGCGGGCAGCTGCCGCCGGAATCAGCAGCAATGCCTCCACGAGTACGGCACCAATGATCTTCACGCAAGCCACCGTGATCAGCGTGACAAGCACGATGAACACATACTCGATTGCCTGCACGTTGACACCGCGCACCTGTGCCAGCGAGGGGTTCAAACTGCCAAGCAGCATCTTGTTGTACAGCGGCAAGCCAACAACCAGCGTAATAATCGTGACCACCAGCAATACATTCATGTCGAGATCACTGACGGTAAGTATCGAGCCGAACATAACACTTTCCAGAATGTGGGTGTTGACGCGTGCCGACACATAAAGGACCAGTGAAGCACCGACCGCGAGCGAGATCGAAAGGAATACGCCGATCAAGGTATCGGCCGACATACGCGTGCGGGGCTTGGTGTAGTTGAGCACGATGCCGAACAGCAAGCAGAAGCTGAACATCGACACGTAGGGTGCTGTGTACGATTCGCCTATCAGAACGCCTATCGCAACCCCGGTGAGCGCCGCGTTGCCGATGGCCTGTGAGAAGAACGCCATGCGCTTGGCCACGATCATGGTACCGACACAGCCGAGCAGTGGGCCGATCACGATTGAACACAGCAGGGCGTTGACGACAAATTCGTAATAAAAAATCGACGGCAAGGCACCGGAGTCACTCAGTGCCATCAGGGTTTCACGCAACCAGGTGTAGAACGCCGTCATCACGCAGCACTCCTGTTGGTTTGTGCATGGAAGACGCCGCGTTGCATGTCGCCAGTCAATGTGGTGGCAGTGGAACCATGGGCCAGCACCACTTTGTCGATCACGGTAATCGTATGGGCGAGGCGCGCAACCTGCGCGAGATCATGGTTGATCCACAGCACGGTAGTGCCTTCGCTATTCAGTTCGAGGATCAACTGTTCGAACAGGCGGGCTCCACCCTCATCAAGACTGGTCATCGGCTCGTCGAGTACCAACAGGTCAGGATTCGGAATCAGTGCCTGGGCGAACAACAAGCGTTGACGCTCGCCACCCGACAGCGAACCCAGCATCAGGCCGCGCTTGGCAGTAAGGCCCACACGTTCAAGTGCACGGTCGATCGCGGCCTTCACGGTCTTTTTGGGACTCATGAACGCCGGCTTGTCCTGGCTGATCACTGTCATGAAGTTGTCGATTGTCAGTGGCAAGGTGCGTTCCATCTCGATCAGCTGGGGCACGTAGCCAATGGTGCCTTTGACTCCGTCGTTCCATTCAAAGCGGATGTTGCCCTTGTGTGGCATCTGGCCAAGCAGGCAGCGTGCAGTCGTCGTCTTGCCGCCGCCATTGGGGCCGACGAAGCAATGCAGGGCTCCGGCAGCAATGCTGAATTGCATGCCGCTGAGAATGTGGTGTGCCCCGAGTTGCAGGGAAAGGTTGTCGACGTGGATGGCGGGGCCTGGCATGGGAGACTCTGGCAGTTGTTATTGTTTGGTGGTGCTTTCAATGGCGGCTTTCAGCGATTCGAGGTTGTAGCGCATCTCGTCTTCGAACAATGTCGGGGAGTATTCACCATCAGAGATGTGCGAGAACGAATACACTTTCACTCCGGTGCCAGCCTGGATGGTGTCCGCCAGTTTGCCGGCAAAGAATTTTTCGGCAAACAACACGTTGACGCCGGCAGCCTTGATGTCGTCGATCGTCTGCGCCAGCTGACGGGCAGTAGGTTCAACGCCATGGCGCGGCTCGATCACTGCACTGATCTGCAAGCCGAACTCCTGCATCAGGTAACCATAGGCGCCGTGCATCGTGGCAGCCTTGAAGTTCGATGAATCCAGCAGCGAAATTTTCGCCGTGTACTCGGCCTTAAGCTGACGCAAGCGAGTGGCGTAAGCTCGGCTGTTCTTGCGGTATTCCTCGGCATTGGCCGGGTCCAGTTCGCCGAGGCTGCGAGCGATTTCATATACCTGCTGGATAGCAGTGATCGTTGAGATGAAAGTATGGGCATTGACACTCTGGTCGGCCGCACCTGCTGTCGGGATCAGCGATACGCCATCGTTGGCGTAGATCAGTGGCGTATCCTTGCCGCCTGCTGCCTGCATGATTTCAAACGCCCATTGGTCGTGGCCGATACCGTTGACCACCAGCACGTCGAGCGACTGCGCGCGCTTCATGTCATCCGGCAGCGGATTATAGTTGTGCGGGTTATAGCCGGCCCCTATCAACGGCACGATGTCGGCCTTGTCACCGACGATGTTGGCGACAAAGCTGTAGTACGGATGCAGAGTGATACCGACAGTCATCCGCTCGCCATTCTTGAAGGCGGCGAAGGTGGGGGCGCTGAACAGCAGGGCTGTCAGGGCCAGCAAAAGAATCAATTGTCTTGTCACCGATTTACTCCCTGCTACTGTGCATTCAAACGTTCCACTTCATCCTTGCCCTGATACGGCACCACCTCCCGCCAGCCATGCAACACGAGCGACGCCACCTTTGAGGTTTCCGGTACCGGCGCAAAGCGGTCGGCATTCCACCAGATTGTCGCCGGCGACACCTGCACACCGCCAGCATGCTTGTGGTCGATCACCAACAGGTAGGCACCCTGTTCCGCAAGTGTTCCTTGCGAACCGTGATAAAGCGTCAGTCCCTGCGCTTCGCCTTCCTGGATCACGTTCTTCAAGACCCATTGCACCGAGCCGTTACGCTCCCAGCTAAGATCGCGATAGAACGGCGGCAAAAGGTTTTCCTGGAATTCTTTGTCATCGGGCCAGTAGCCGTTGTAGTACACCAGCCAGTTCACTTCGTCGGCAGCTACCAACAGTTCGTTGTAGATGGCCTGATCAACACCGGTAAGGCCGGAGAATGCGCTGATCTGCCAATCAAGAATGGTCTGCGTCTTTTCTTCGATGCCGTATTCTTCCGCATACAGCCACGTCAGGCTGGCCACACCAATTGCTGCAGCTATCAGCATGACGGTTTCCCAGCGGGTATTGCTGGGCGGAATCAGATGGGCAGTGGTAGCAGTCACAGCGGCAGCAGTCATGGTGAGTACGCAGGGTTATTGTGGCAGGTCGGTGGCTTGTACCCACAGGATGGCATCCTGCGACAGTGGTTTGCCGTTGTATTCATTCTCAGGCCCGACCGACAGCGCAGCAAAACCCCACCAGCCGGCCTTCGGAAGCGTGAACGAGAACTGGCCATTGGCATCGGTCAGGATCACGATCGCTGCCAGCGACGGATGGGGGGCGTCGATTTTGCCATCGGCGACGAAGGTGTTGTTGGCGACATCGAGATCATGGTTGAGATATTCCACTTCCACCTGCGTGTAAGGCACAGGGCTGCCGTTACCGAGCACGACACCGCGGAAAACCCCGCCGGTCCAGTTGGCGTAGGTTTTGTTCAATGAGTGGATTTCAGCCGGCAGGCCGAGCGTTTCGCTCCAATTGCCGGGCACGCCGCCCACATTCACCATCACCTTGGCGAACTGCTGGATATAGAGACCTTCAGCTTCCTCAAGGTATGGCGTTGGTTCCACCACGATCTGGTAGTCGCCGAGTGAACGCACGACATTGCGTGGCACCGTGGCTTTCCATGCACTCACCGGGCCTTGTTCGCCGGCCCATTGGATCGGTTCGAGATATCGGGCCAGATCAACCTCTTCGATTTGCTCATTGGGAGCCGAACGCTTGGCGTAGTAAAAGCGTTGCGGCTTGTCCATCGCCATCGACGGGCCGCCGTTGAAGGCGTGGGTGAAGACAAGATGAAACGGCAGATCAGTGGCGCGCACCAGTGCGGTTTGTGGCGTGTATACCACCAGAAAGTGCGCGAAAGCCGGAATAGCAACGGCGCCGAGAGCAACACCCAGCAACAATGGCAGGGCTTTCAGCTGAAAGGATCTTGGTTGCATTGACGGAGCCTCAGGTGATGTCGTCGCCAAGTACAGTCAGGGCATGTTCGGCGCCGGCCTCAAACACCACCGAGAACCCGCCAGCCGGACGTTTGAAGGTAATGCTGCCCTTGGCGTCGAGCTTGCCTTGCTCCAGCACTTTGCCCTGCGCGTCCACCATGCGCACGCCAACCCCAGTGGCCGAGGCGCCATCAGAGAAGCCGCCTTCGCAGGTCAGGGTGTCATCGCCGTTGTCGAAACAGTCAAACAGCGGAGTGTGGGCAAACAAGGGTTGGCTGCTGGCCAACAACCACACTGCGGTGAATGTGCATGCAAGTTTCATGGACTTTTCCCTCGGGATGGTCGGATTACGACTTGGACGGACTATAAATGGGTTTGCTGCCGCGATGTTAAGAGTTAACAGTTTACGAACGGTTAACGCATGTCACATCGGTGTCATTTTCCGCTGAGTGCAGTGAATATGGCCTGAATCAGCTTTTGGCTTTCAACAGATCGGCCGGCAGATTGACCGAACCGGCCGCGGCCGAGCGTCGCAGGGCGAGCAGCGTCACGTCGTCGGCCAGATTGTTGTTCTGGTAGTTGGTGATGTCGAGGATCGCTGCTTCACACAGGTCGCGGTTGCTGCTTTTCAGATGCCGTTGCAAAAAAGATTTGATGCGCGGAATGCCGTAGAACTCGCCAGCAGGAGAGCGCGCTTCCGGAAAGCCATCAGTGTAAAGCAGCAGGGTATCGCCCGGTTTCAGCGTGAACTCGGCATTGCGGTATTCCTGTTCTTCCAGCATGCCGACAATGGTGCCGGTAGCATCGCCCACGTTGCTGACAGTGCCGCTCATGCTGATCAGGTAGGGTGGCAGGTGCCCGCCGTTGGCGTAGATCACCTTGCCGGTAACAATGTCGTAGCTGCCAAGGAACAGCGTGACAAAAGCGCTGCCTTTCTGGCCTTCACGCAGGCGTTCGTTGGTTTCGCGCAGGATTTCACCAGGACTGCGTCCGCTCTGCGCCAGATCGCGCACGATGGTGCGTGTCACCGCCATCACCAGCGCTGCCGACATACCCTTGCCGCTTACGTCGGCGATGACGAATATCAGGGTTTTCGGATTCACCAGGAAGTAGTCGAAGAAGTCGCCGGCAACGTGATGTGCCGGCTGGTTGAAGGCGTAGAGCTCGAATTCCTTGCGGTCGGGGAATGGCGGAAATTCGGAAGGCAGCAGTGAGCGTTGGGTCTCGCGCGCCATCTGCAGTTCGCGCTCCACCAGTTTCTGTGCAGTTTCCTGCTGGCTCTGCAATTCGATCTGCTTCTTCAGGTTTTTCAACATGCGGTTGAAACCCATGCTGAGACGGCCGAGCTCATCGGTGGAGCGGATGTTTGCAATGTGGGTGTCGAGTTTGCCGCGCGCCACTTCAGAAACAGCGGCTTCCAGCGTCTTGATCGGCCGTGTGATGCGCGAACTCATCACCCACACCAGAACGAAGGTAAGCCAGATGGTCAGACTGAGGCCGAGCAGGGCGATCTGGATCTGTTCGCGGATCGGGGCAATCAGGTCGCTCTCGGACGCCAGAGTGGCGAGATGCCAGCCTGATGAGGGAATCGGGGTGTAACTGATCCACAGGTTGCCTGGCAAGATGGTGCCATCGAGGTAGAGATTGTTGACCACTCCCATGCCGCTGGCGCCGGCCATGATGCGGTCGGTGATGCGCTGGAAATCCGGGTTGACATAGGATGCCGCCAGTTCGACCAGGCCGGAGTTCAGCACCTGCACGCTATCGTAATGTGCAATGAAGCGGCCGCTGGCACTCATGATCATGAAACGTGAAGGCTCCATACGCGCCTTGAGTCGCTGGCTCAACAGATCAAGTCGCAGGTCCAGCGAAACAACGCCGATAAAAGTATCACCGGCAATGATAGGCACTGCGTAGGTGACGATGGCACGGGTGCCGGTGCCGCTGTCGTAAGTGGGGTCGCTCCAGTTGGAATCGCGGCTCATGCGCGTGCTCTGGTACCACGAAGCGCGGCCGCTGGTGTAGTCGCCGATTACACTGCTGAGATCAATGCGTTTGCGATCACGCTCGTAGACATAAGGCGCGAACAGGCGCTGATCTTCGTGCCAGGCAAAGGGTTCGAATGCCACCCCGGCGCCATACACCAGCGGGTTGCGTGCAAGCATGTCCTCCAACAGGTGGTAGATGGCGGCAGTGTCGAGCGTGGGTTGCAGACCGAGGAAGTGGGCGGTGTCTTCGGCAGTGGCCGCGAGCGAGGCAAGATCGCTGTCGATGCCGCTGGCGAGCAGGCTGATTTCGCGCTGGTGCTGTTCCTGCAGCGTCGATACCGCCGAATCGTAAACGCGCCGCAGTGTCAGCCCCATGACGACACCGGCAATCAACAACAGCGGCAGGATGATGGAGACAATCAGTTTCCACCGGATCGAGAAGCTCACGCGCGGTGCTCCTCGCGATAAGCGCGACCGGCGGGCACGAACGGATAGGTTACCAGCGGATCGCTGCCAAGCAGGCGCCGGCGCAACATGTCGAGCGCGACGGCGCAGCTCATTGTGCGTACCAGATTGCGTGAGCGCTGCGAGAGTTGTACCACCTGCACCCAGCTTTGAATGCGGTCGCACAGCGCAATTGCCACTGTGCCCACCGGCTTGTCGTTGCTGCCGCCATCGGGGCCGGCGATCCCGGTAATGGCGAGCGCATAGTCGCTGTCGAGCCGTGTGCGGGCACCGATAGCCATTGCGATCGCGGTTTCTGCCGAGACGGCGCCAAACTGTGCCAGGAGGGCAGCATCGACACCCAGCAGGTGTTCTTTCGCGGCATTCGAATAACTGACAACGCTGTGCTGCAGATAGGCAGAGCTGCCGGCGAAGTCCACCAACTGGCTGCTCAACATGCCGCCGCTGCACGATTCGGCGAGCGCCAGCGTCGTACCGGGGCGAGCCAGCAGCAGCAGGTGCACTTCTTCGGCAATGCTGGCGCAGCGGGTGGACACGATGGCAGTGCCGAGCAGCGTCTGCAGTTGTTGCACGTAGCCGTCCTGCTGCGCGATGGCAGCATCGCCACGGGCAAATATCTTGATTTCGACGTGCGGCGGCGATGGCCGGTAGCCCAGCGTGATCCCGGTCGGCAGTGATAGTGTGTCTATGCTATTGGCCAGTGTTGATTCGCCATGGCCCAAAGTCAGTAGTTTGACCAGGCGCGTCGCCTCACCCCGGCTGAATTGCTGGTGGAGGAAGGGCACGAATTGTTCGCTGACCATCTGCTTGAATTCCACCGGTACGCCGGGAGTAAAGAACAGCCAGGCGCGATTGAGCTGCATGCGGAAACCCGGCGCTGAGCCGGCTGGGTTGTCGATCAGCACGGCGCCTTCCGGCAACAAGCACTGTTTGAGATTGTTGGCCGCCATCGTGCGACCGCGTTTGCTGAACCAGGCTTCAAGATGTGAGCGCCATTGCCGGTGTTCGACCAGGGCAACGCCGGCGGCGCGTGCTGCGGCTTCGGCGCTGAGGTCGTCGCTGGTGGGGCCGAGACCGCCATTCACGAGGATGAGGTCGGCCGTAAGGCTGCGTTCGCGGAAAAGGGAAATGAGGTCGTCCATGCGGTCGCCCACCGTGCTGCGACGGGACAACTCAATGCCAAGACCCATCATGCAGTCGGCAAACCAGGCTGCATTGGTATCCACTATCTGTCCCGACAACACTTCTTCGCCGGTACTGATCATTTCGAGGAGCATTTTGCGGGGCTGTCTGGCTCAGCAGTAGACGGCAATGATAGCCGATAAGGCGAAGCTAGACCCGCCATGAATGGGGGGTCTGACAGCGCTGTTAAGGAGTGGGTAAGCCGGGGGTGGGAGGCGGTGGTTTACTGCTTGTCCTTGGCTTCTTTCGACTCTTTCGAATCCTTCGAGTCTTTCGACTCTTTCGACTCTTTCGATTCTTCCAGTTCGGCGGCTATGCTCAGCAGACGTTTGCCGGCTTCAATCGATACGTCTTGCGGAATTTCCAGTGACCCTAGCCACTGCGCCTTGTCGTCCTCGTCCTTGCCGTTCGACAGTGCGCTCATACCGGTGGTGGTATGCAGGCAGCGGATGCGCTTGAATTTTTCAGGATCAGCGACAGTTTCATCTTTCAGCACGATGCTGCATTCGTACAGCACCCAGGTACCTTCGACTGACTGCCAGAAAAAGTCGGTGCCGTTACGGCTGGCCTTGAGCTCGGAATCGGCTTTTTCCTTCTCGGTGGTCAGATCCTTCAGTTCCTTGCGGCTCTTGACCAACGCATTGTTGAGGGCCAGGTTGTCGGCGGCCTGCTGCTGGGTCTTTTTCTTCAGGTCGGCGACCTGGCGTTTCAGGCGCTCGGGATCGAGCTGCTTGAGCTCTTTCAACTCATCAAGGGCGACTTTGAGTTCGTCGCGCGTCTTTTTGAGCTGGTTGTTGAGAACGTTGTCTTTCTTGTCGCCATCAATCAGCTGCTCGAGCTTTTCCAGCTGGATCTGCTGCCGCAGCGCTTCGAACTCTGCTTCAACGCCGGCAAAGTGATCAAACTGCCGCTCAAGATGCTCGAAATCTTTCTTGTGCTCGAGCAAATCCTCACGCAGCTTGATTTCAACCTGCTTGGATCGCTCCAACTGCTCAAGCAGCTGGATGCGCTCCTCTTCGAGTTTGGAGACTTCGGCTTTCAGGACACTGCTGGTGCGGAGTTCTTTCAGGCTTAAAACTTGGGCCATGGGGTGATCTGGTCTGCGACGGACTGTTGGGAAGAACAGCTGGAAGCGAAATGTGATGAGATGGAAAAAGCGGCGCGAAGTCTACCATGCAGCCCGCTGTGCGAGGCAAGCTCCGACATCAGGTAATTGAGGAAAACTGTCGCAAACGCAGGATAAGAGGCAGATTATTTCTCCATTTCGGCGATTTTGTCCTTCATTTGGGCGATCAGACCGTCGATGCCGTCCTTGGTAAAAATCGAACGGTAGGTGTCACGGTACGAGCTCACCATGCTGACGTTCTCGACTTCAACATCGTAGATGAACCAGCCGTCATTGCGTTTGCGCAGCTTGTAATTGACCGGGATGTTGCCGGTGCCGGAGAGGATTACCGAGTCAACGCTCGCGCGGTTCTCGTTCACTTCCTCCTTGCGGAACTCGACGACTTCATTGGTGTAAACCTTGATGCGACCTATATAGGTACTTTCAATGGTCTGCAGCAGCAGGCCCTTGAACTCTTGCTGCTGGGCAGGAGAGATGTTCTTCCAGTTGGTCGACAGCACGCTCTGCGCCATGGCGACGTCGTCAAAAGCCCGGCGGATTTCGGCACTGATGGCGGCGCGGTCGTTCTCGAGGTTGTAGTCGGGTTTGCGCAGTACGGCCAGGATGTTTTCGACCACGGTTTTCACTGCAGCAGTAGGGGTGCCCTGGGCATGGACAGCGGGTACTGTCAGCAACAGGGGCAGCAGCAGGCCGGTGGCCAACAGCAGACGCCTGCTCAGGCCGGTACTGCGGGCAAGGCGGGAGATAGTACGAGTGACGTTAGTAGGCATGCTGAATCCTCTGTGTTGCCAACCAGACGTGGATCTACTGGTGGTCCCGGATGATTGGCGGCAATTATAACGCCGGACACCGAATGCGGCCTTAACGGCGGGGGCTGGGCGGCAAAATGCCAACCAGCTGAAAAAGCACCAGGTGTCTGAACGACTTGCGATCTTTACTGGTCGATCTTGCCTTGACGGTTCTGTACCCAGGCACTGCGGAAAAACACATAGGGATCGAGGGCGCTCTCATAGAACGCTTCGTAGGTGTCCTGATCGAGCGATAGGTCTACCTCGGCAGCAGCCAGGTTGATACCGATGATCTCGCCCGTCACCAGATTCTGATAGAAAGGGTTCACGCGGTTGTTGGTGATGCTGCCGGCCATATCGCGCAAGCTGGTAGGGCCGTACAGAGGCACTACCAGATAAAAGCCGTGGCCGACGCCGTAGCGGGCCAGTGTTTGACCCACGTCTTCCTCATCCTGCAAAAGGCCGAGGTGGGTAGCTGGATCGAGCAGGCCGCCCAGGCCTGCAGCGGTATTCAGCACGAATCGACTGGCTTCGATGGCAGCATTGCGCGGCTCGCCCTGCAGCAGGGCACAGGCTGCCGACACTGGTGCCAGCAAGTTGGTGAAGAAATTGGCCATGCCGTTGCGCACGGGTACCGGCAGTACCCGCAGGCCGCGTGCAATGGGTTTCAGCACGCCGCGGTAGAGTTTGTCGTTGACGGCAAAGCTGGCACGATTTAGGGATTCGAGAGGGTCGGCGATGGCGGGAGCTGCGCTGGCTTCCTCGTCGAATTCAAAAAACTCTTCATCTTCCTGCGACTGTGCAGGCAATGCGATCAGCGCGGCAAGCAATGGCAACAACTTGATAAGACCTTGCTTTTCCATAAGGGGATTCCGGGGTGGAGAGGGCGTGCCGGCAGTGCTACTCGCTGCTGCCGCTGAAAATGTATTTGCTGACCAACTCTTCCAGGCTAACGGCTGATTCGGTTTCAGTGATCTGCATGCCGTCGGACAAAAGATCCGGAAAGCCGCCAGCAGTCAGCTTGATGTATTTCTCGCCTATGATGCCCTGCGTACGCACGGCAGCTATGGCGTCCTCCTGCACCGGCACACCTTCATTGATGCGCAAAGTAACAATGGCTTGATAGTTGTCTGGATCAAATTCGATTTTGCTGACGGTGCCGACACGCACGCCGGCCGCTTCGATGATGCCGCCGGGGCGCAGGCCGGAGATGTTGTCGAAGCGCGCCATCAGCGTATAGCCCGGCTGCTGACGGAAGTTGCCGCCGCCTATAGTCACCGCCTGATAGCTGAAGGCGGCAAGGCCCAGCATGACGAAGATGCCGGTGAGCAGTTGCAAGTTGAGTCTTTTCATGGGGTTCTCCTTCCAAATCCTAAATCAGTGCGCCGATCAGAAAATCGCTGAACAGCACTGCAATCGACGACATTACGACAGCATCCGTGGTGACCGAGCTCACACCCTCGGCGCCCTGCGAGCCGGCCTTGCCGAGATGCATGTAGAAGCCGCGTGCACAACAAATCAGCGTGATCAGCAGGCCGAAAATCACTGATTTGACGAGGCCAAGCCGCACGTCTACCCATTCAATGGCGTCGGTCATGCCGTTCATATATGAGCCTTCGGGGAGGCCGAACATGTAGACGCCGACGAAATACCCGCCGAACAGGGCGACGAAATCGAACACCATCGTCAACAATGGCACCGACAGCAGGCCTGCAACCAGCTTTGGTGCTATCAGGAATTTGCCGGGCGAGATTGCCATGCATTCGAGTGCATCGACCTGTTCCGTGATGCGCATGATGCCGAGTTCGGCAGTGATCGACGAACCGGCGCGGCCAACCACCATCAGCGAGGTCATCACCGGCCCGAGTTCGCGGATAACGCTGAGCGCCACCCCGGCGCCGAGCAGATCAACCGCACCGAAACGTTCGAGTATGTTGTAGAACTGCAGACCCAGCACCATGCCGATGGTGACACCGGACACGATGATCAGCGTCAGTGAGCGTGCGCCGATGAAATACATCTGTCGCACGATTGGGTACAGCCGGTACGGCGGTTGCAACAGTTCCCAGAACACGATCAACAACAGGTTGAAGGTGCGGCCGGTCTGTTCCAGAGAGCTGATAACAATCGCGCCAATATTTTCAATGGATTTCAACATCTATACCCCTCCTGTCAGGCGGCGCAGGTGGGTGTCGGTGTCCACTATCGTTTCGCGCGGCTTGCGGTTGAGCATGCCCTGGATTTCCGGATTGGTGGACGCAGTGATCTGTTGCGGCGTGCCGGTTTCGATGATGAGGCCGTTCGACATCACGGCGATATGGTCGGCAATCTTGAAGATACTGTCGAGCTCGTGGGTGACGACGACAATCGTCATGCGCATCGTGTTTTTCAGCGTAATGATCAGCTGGTCCAGCTCGGCGGCGGTGCTCGGATCCAGACCGGCGGATGGCTCATCAAAGAACAACAGTTTCGGGTCCATGATGATGGCGCGCGCCAGTGCGGCGCGCTTGGTCATGCCGCCCGACAGTTCGGCCGGCATCAGGTGTTCGGCCGGCAGCATGTTGACCATGTCGAGCTTGATGCGGGTCATGATCTCGATGGTTTTTTCATCGAGATTGGTGTGTTCGCGCAGCGCCAGCTGGATGTTCTCCGCCACCGACATCGACGAGAATAGTGCCCCGCCCTGGAAGGCGACACCCATCTGTATGCGTACTTTGTTGATTTCACGCAGTGAAGCGCTGGCGATGTCGGTGCCGAGTATGTGCACGCTGCCGCTGGTCGGTTTTTTGAGGCCGAGCAGGCAGCGCAACAGTGTGGTCTTGCCGGCACCACTCTGGCCCATGATCACCATGATCTGGCCCATCGGGATGTCAAGATTGACGTCACTCAGGATGCGGCGCTGGCCGTAATCGACCACAAGATTGCGGATCGAAATGGCGTTTCGCTGTGAGTTGTCGGTGGACATGCGCTTACTGTATTGCTCCAGCGTGGGTTGTGACCTGGGCCTTGAACTGCTCGGCACTTGAGTACAGATTGAAAATCTTGTCGAGTCGCGTCAGGGTCAGTACCTGCAGCGCCGTGGTACTGATGTTCAGCAGTCCATAGGGCAGCTTCGACGATTTGGCGGTCTGAAAGCCTTCAACCAGGGAGGCAATACCCGAGCTGTCGATGTAGCTGACCTGCGCCATGTCGATCAACAGCGGCTTGCCGTCCTTCAGGGTGCCGAGAATTTTTTCGCGCAGCTTCGGCGAAAAATGCATGTCGACCTCGCCGCTCAGTGCAAGCAAGTCGAACCCCGTTTCCGATTTGAGAGTAAGTTCCATACCGCCTTCCGCCACTCCGATTATAAAAAGCCCAACAGCAAAAATCCGTAATTTGGTGTCCGGTACAACTGCCACCGGGCCCCGTAGATCAGTTCCGACCAAGATGCTTGCGCATCTGCAATACATTGCCGGAGCTGCCGGGGGAGTCCAGCAACACCACTTCGTCCATCACCTGATTGATGATGTGGCAACCCAGCCCGCCCGGACGTATTTCGTCCAGCGGACGCGAGCGCATTTCGCCGGCACAGGATTTGTGCTTGGCGAAATCGGTTAGCCGGAACACCAGGTGGCATTGGTTGCTGGTGGTGGGTTCATCGCCCGGTACCAGATCCACTTCCAGCACAATGTCGCCCTTGTCGTTGGGGCCATAGGCATGCTGGATGATGTTCATGCAGGCCTCGCCCACCGCCAGCACCACGTTGTTGAGCACTGCCTCCGACCCACCGCAGTGCTTGAGTGCTTCGCGCAGTTTCAATCGCACGCTACCCATCTGCTCGGCGCAGGCGGGAAACTGGTAAGCCAGTAAGCGCTGGGTAGCTGTCATGGCGCGAGGGAAACTCCCTGGTCTTCGATTAGCAAGATGGTCAGGTCGTCGAAACTGTAATCCAGTCGCGACGCTTCGTACGCAAACTGCTGGAGCCGCTGCTGTCTGGGCAAGTGGCTGTATTTGGCGATCAGAGTCTGCACATTTGCCGGTTCGTCCTGTAGGTTCAGTACTCTGGCAAGGCCTTCAGACAGGCCGTCAGTATACAAATAGAGGCTGCCCCCTGTCAGTGAGAATGTCACCTCGCCAAACTGTTGCTGCGGCAGGATGCCAAGCGGCAGGCCGGTAGAGGCATATTACGGGCTGCAATATTGAGACCCAGGATCGGATGGTGCTCGGCAAACTTGGGCAGGAAGCTTTCCTGCAGGCTGCGGGCGAGATTCAGCTCCTGCTGCAGCGTTTCGGTAACAACAAGCTCGCGCGCCATCTTGGCGTTGCGGATTGCCAGTGTGGCGGAAGCCGCCAGAATGCCGAGCAATTGACCGTCCACCTCGTCGAACTGGCCCTCTGGATTGTCCAGTGTCGGGATCTTGTTGATCAGTTCGATGGCGCCAAGGCTTTCGCCCTGCACCGACAGCTGCGCGCATAGTATGGAGCGGGTGCTGAAGCTCGTTTGCGCATCAATGCCAGGCAAGCAATTGGGACGAAGCGGGACATCACGTGGGATGCACTATGGGATGCACTTTCAGACGGAGAAAACAGAACACAGCAGGGGCTGGGGGTGAGCATTCACGGACATCCTCTGTCACAGGAAGGTGCAGGCGATGGTAACGCGACGATTTTGGCACGTAACAGCGCACGCACGGGCTGCACAACTACCTCCGTGCGCCAGAGCGAAGGCCTGAAATCAGATCGTAAGATGACCAGTGCTGTCGCCGAAACTGTCCTGCGGTACGCCGATCTTGTCGAGCAAGCTGACAAGCAGATTCGACATCGGCGTCTTGTCAGGGAACTTCAGATGACGGTTGCCTTCCAGCGTGCCGCCGGCGCCACCGGCCAACAGGATAGGCAGTGGATCATGATTGTGTGAATTGCCGTCGCTCATGCCACTGCCGTACATCACCAGCGAGTTGTCGAGCAGCGTGCCATCGCCATCGGGCACCGCGTCGAGTTTGTCGAGGAAGTAGCTGAACAACGAGGCATGGTAACGGTTGATCAGGGCGAAACGCGCCTTGTTGTCTTCGTTGTTGGAGTGATGCGACAGCGTATGGAAACCGTCGCGTACACCGCTCTTCGGATACACAGCGCCAGACAGTTCGCACGCCATCATGAAGGTGGAGATGCGGGAGATTTCGGTCTGCCACGCCAGCACTTGCAGGTCGTACATCAGCTTGATGTGTTCTTCGACGTCATTGGGGATGCCGTTTGGTTTGTTCGGCACCGCAATGTCGTCCGTGATGCGGGCGGCAGCTTGTTGGATGCGGCGCTCGATTTCACGGATGTCGGTCAGGTACTGGTCAAGACGCGTGCGGTCGGCAGCCGACAGTTGTTTGTCGAGGGTAGTGATCTGGTCGGTGACCGAATCGAGCAGGCTCAAAGACTGCTGGCGGCGGGCAGCCCGCTGGGCGCCGTCCGCCCCGTCGCCGAACAGGTTTTCGAATACCACCTGTGGGTTGTTCTGCATCGGCAGTGGCGAAATTTCGCTCTGCCAGGACAGTGTGTTGCGATAAGCGCAACTGAGGCCTTCGCCACAACTGACGCTGGCGTCTTCGATCATCAACTCCAGCGATGGCAAAGGAGTGTCCTGACCAAGATGCTGGGCAGCAAGCTGGTCCACTGTGATGCCGAGGAACGGTTGGGCACCATAGATGGCTTTGGCTCCGCTCAGATAGGAGGCAGAAGAACGGTTGTGGTTGCCGGTGGCGCCGCCCGGGCCATAGGCGAGGGCGTGCGACAGGTTGCTGACCACGTTGAGCTTGCCGCGCAGATGTTCAAGCGGCTTGAGGATTTCACTGAATTCGAAGTCTTTGCCTTCGGTCGCTGGCGTCCAACGCGACATGGTGGCGCCGTGCGGGAAGTAGATGGCACCAAATCGGGTTTTGGGCGCGGCGCCGGATTGGGCGAAAGCCACGGTAGCGGGCAACATCGCATCCAATAACGGCAGTGCCAGCACAGTGCCGGCACCACGCAACAGGGCGCGGCGGTTCAGGTGCTTCTTGGTCAGGAAAGTGGCCATGGATACTTCCTCCGGGCGCGGCGCCTCAGCGTTGTGCAGTGGTCTGCTGTTGTTCGTTGGTGCCACCACCCTTTACGCGGCGGGTGAACTGCGGGCTTTGTACTATGCCTTCAACCAGCGCACTGAAGCGATTGTCGTCGCTGGCAGCATTGCGCATGATCGAGCGTACCGTCGGCATATCGTGGTATTCCACCGGTCTGCCGAGGGCGTAAATCATCAGCTTTTGCGTCAGTGTGCGGACAAACAGGTCTGAATGTCCACTCAGCGCCTTGCGTAAATCGTTCGGGCTCGCCACTGGAGTCCCATCGGCCAGAACGCCGCGTGGATCGACGTTGGAATCGCCGTCTTTGGTACGCCATGCACCCACCATGTCGAAGTTCTCCAGCGAGAAACCCACCGGATCAATCACGCTGTGACATGAGGAGCACACCGGGTCCGTGCGATGCGCTTCAAGGCGTTCGCGTACCGAGGTGGTGAGTTTGACGGTACCGTCGCCATCAAGGTTGGTTTCAACACCTGGTGGAGGTGCCGGTACCGGAGCATCCAGCAGGTTTTCGAGAATCCAGCTACCGCGGATCACAGGCGAAGTGCGAGAGGCGGTGGAAGTTACAGTCAGGATACTGCCCTGGCCGAACAAGCCGCGACGCGGGCTGTCCTCTGGCAATTCGATGCGGCGGAAATAGGAGCCGCGGACGTCTGGAATGCCGTAATGACGGGCAAGACGTTCGTTGACAAAGGTATAGCCGGTATCAAGCAGTTCGGTCACCGGGCGGTCTTCCGCGATGATGGAGCCGACCAGCATCTGGGTTTCCTGCAGGAACGCCTGGCGCAGGTTGTCATCAAAACCGGGCGCTTCCGGCGTTACACCGGCAAGCTGGCGCAAAAACAGCCACTGCCCGGCAAAGTTCTCGACCATGGCCTGGGCTTTCGGATCGGCCAGCATGCGGCGTACTTGGGCTTTCAGTACAGCGGGCTCGTGCAGCGTGCCTTTCTCGGCGGCAGCCAGTAGTTCGTTGTCGGGAATGCTGCTCCACAGGAAGAACGACAAACGCGACGCCAGTGCGATGTCGCTAATGGTGTATTCCTCGCCGGGTTGCAGGTCGGCAGGCTCTTCCTCAAAACGGAAAAGGAAGCGCGGATCGACCAGCACGCGAGACAGCGCCTGCTGCACACCGGTTTCAAAATCACTGCCGTTACGGGCGTTATCGTAGAACTCCATCAAGGGAGCAATGTCCTGCTCGCCAACCGGCGTGCGGAATGCCTTGGTGGCGACGTCAGTCATGATGCGCTCGGCACACTGGCGCTCGTCATCATTGGTTTGAGGCAGACAGCTGAACACCCGTTCCCGGCTGGCGGTCTTGCCAGGGCCACTGGCGTTGAAGGGGCCGTTGATTTCCACGCTGTTGATGGCACCGCCGAGCTCGTATTTCCAGTAAATGTCATTGACGCCAGCCGGGCGACGTTTGTCACGCAGTGCTGCAGTCAACGTATGGACTCCAGCCGTTAACGGCAGCCGGAAAGACCGTATGTCTTCCACCTGCAAGCGCTGACCATCAAGGGTGATATCTACTTCGATGTTGGGGTCGCGGCCAAAACCACCACCGCCCCGAACAGAAAACGAGTATTCAGCGTCGAGCGGGAAATTGTGTTCAACACGCAAACCGCCGCGGGTACCCAAAGGCATGCCTTCGATATGCCGATCCTGTCGCAAATTGCCGGGCACACGGTAGGTGGCGGCACTTTCGGTTGCTGTCATCTCGCCGACGGCGGCACGACTGATCTTCATGGCGGCGTTGGTGTAGCCCTGGATCAAGGCTGGCGATATCGCCAGACCGGCGGCCACATTGTCGAAGCCTTCGGTGGCATCATCGGACGGCAGCATGGCGGCCACATTGACGTCGAGATCGAAAAGGTCGCGGATTGCATTGCGGTATTCGCTGCGGTTGAGGCGATGCAGGCCCGGAGCAGCAGCCAGTGGCTGCACACTACTGTCGAGGCGGCCCTCCAGTTCGGCGATGAATCCGGCTATCGCCGCAGGTTGCGGCTGCTTTTCACCTTTCGGCGGCATCATGCCGGCGTTGAGTTTGCGGATGATGAGTTCCCAGGTTCCGGCGTTGTGCTCTACATCGTCGAAATTCAGCTCTTCCATGTTCAGGCTGCCGGCCCAGTCTTCGAAGTTGTGGCAACCGGTGCAATACTGCTGCAGCAAATCAGGAGTTGTCTGCGCCAGGCACTGGCCTGCCGCGCAGGCCAGTGCCAGAGCGGAGTATCGCAATGAGCTTAGTAGCAGTGGATGCATGGACAGCCTGCGCATCAACGTATCTCCTTGCCCTGGGCAGTGAGCAGTTCTGAAATCAGGGCCATCGATTCCGGCTTTTCTTCGGCCGGATGGGTAGCGAGGAATACACCCTTGGCCCAGTCGAGCGCGGTGCGTTTTTCATTGTCTTGACTGTTGAGGTCGGCACCCTGGTCAACAAGGTAGCGGATGATGCTGTTGCTGCCGCGGTTGGCCGCTCCCATCAACGCAGTGACGCCCATGGAATTGGCCTGATTCACGTCCATACCCAGCTCGTGGCACAGCTTCACTGCTGCCAACAGTTGTTCTTCGCTCTCGGTGAAGGTTTGTGCCACTACCCAGTTGACGCCGGCAGCTGCCATCAGCGGCGACGTGCCCTGGAAAGTACCGATCATCGGGTCGGCCTTGTGTTCGAGCAGCAGCTTCATCACGGTAACGTCGCCAGCGTAGGCGGCGGCAAGGAAAGGGGTCTGGCCGGTAAAGTCGACCCACTCGAGCGTGCCGGTGATCTCCAGCAGGAAACTACGGACTGGCGGGGTTTCCCTTGTGCGCACATTGGGGTCGGCACCTTTGTCGAGTAGCAGTTTGATGAATTCCAGTACCGGCGCGCGATCGATGCCATTCTCATAAGTGCCGTTGTGGACATACAGATTGCGCACGTTGACTGCTTCCCAGATCGGGCTGCGGCCGTACCAGTCCTGACTGTTGATTTCCACGTCGTCCTGCTCCAGCAGGAAGGTAGCCATGGCCATGTTGTTGTTCGATATCGCCATCAACAGCGGCCACATATCGTTGGCTTCACGCATGTTGAGTTCAGCGCCATTGTCGAGCAGCAGTTCGGCAACGTCGACATGACCGTGGCGGGCGGCGTAAAGCAGCGGACTCATGCCGCCCAGCAAGGGATCACGGCGACCTCGATCAGCCGGGGTGCCGCCGCGAATGATGCCGATACCGAAACCGAAGCCCTGCTGTGAATTGGGAAGTACCCACTTGGGTTCGCCTATTCTCAGCGTTTGTGCGTTTACTTCTGCGCCATTCGCCAGCAGCAGTTTGACAACGTCGGCATGGCCGGAACGGGATGCAAACATCAGTGGCGTCTGGCCGTAGGTCGCGTCCGCCGCGTTGACATCGGCGCCATGTTCGATCAATGCACTGACAACGCCGGCGACGCCCACAGCCGCGGCACTCATCAGCATGCTTTCGCCGCTCGGTTCCAGTGTGTTGGCGTCCGCGCCGGCTTCCAGTAGCGCGGCGACCATGGCAGTGCCGCCGTTGGCGACCGCAAGGCTGAGAGCAGTGATTCCATCGGGAGTCTTGATGTTGGCATCGGCACCGGCTTGCAGCAGTTTGCGAGCGGCTGCAACTTCATCGACGCGGGCCAGCCACAGCAGTGCGGGCGTATCAAACTGGCCTCGCGCATTGGGATCCACGCCTTCTGCCAGTAGCGCAGTGACGGTGGCAATATCATGTTTCATTGCTGCATCAGGCAGGCGATGATCGCCATCAGTGGCCAATGCTGGCTGAACATGCGCCAATGCAAGGATGCACAGGCCTCTGGTTAAACCACTGGCAAGGCGACTGGCAAGGCGACTGGAAAGACCGTTGGCGAAACTGTTGATAAAACAACGCTTCAGCATGCGCTGGTGAAATATCCCCTGGGACATGGCAACTCCGGGTTTTTGCCGGTAATTTCGGCTTTATTCTGCTTTTCCGAACCTCGTTCTTATATGCCCCGCGCTCCTGGCAAGTCAAGGAAACCGGCCTGCTTGTCACAATCCTTCCCCGATTCAGTTGAGTCTGCCAGACCACGGTTTCCGGTTTGGACAAGTAGGGCAAAATAGACTCGTGGAGCCGCTACTTCAGCGGTGTTTTCACCCGCAGGAGTACCACCTTGTTCGCTTCTCTGTCCGTGCGCCGGTTCACCGGGGCCGCCCTCAATGACTACCTCGATGCCGTTGCCCGTCTGCGTATGGAAGTGTTCCGTGATTTTCCCTACCTGTACGACGGCACCATGGACTACGAGCGCAAGTACCTGCAGACCTACGTGCGGTGTCCGCAGGCCGTGGTGGTGATTGCTTTTGCAGGCACGGAAGTAGTAGGGGCGTCCACGGCGATACCGCTGCAGTTTGAAGAAGAAAATTTCAAACAGCCGTTCATCAGTGCCGGCTTCGAGCCGGCCGCAGTGTTCTACTGCGCCGAATCGGTACTGCATAAGGATTATCGTGGACACGGTCTTGGTGTGCGCTTTTTCGAGGAGCGCGAAGCCCATGCGCGCGAGCTCGGCGGCTTCAGCCATTATGCATTCTGTTCGGTAGTGCGGCCCGACGATCATCCGCTGCGCCCAACGGGTTACCAACCACTCGACCACTTCTGGCACAAGCGCGGTTATCGCAAGCATCCCGCGATCACAGCACAGTACGTGTGGAAGGATATCGACCAGGATACAGAGACTTCCAAGACCCTGGAGTTTTGGTTAAAGTCCGGCGGCCATTAAGTCCGAGGGGACACCATGAATCGCTCCAACCCGCTTTTGCGTCGCAATTTCCTGCAGTTTCTTGCCGCCAGCCCACTGATGACTTCGGTCGAAGTGTTTGCTGCCGAAGTAGAAGAAACGTTGGGCCAGCAACTGAAAGATCCGACCGAGGTGCTCAACGTCTTCGAAATGCAGGCGATAGCACGCGAAAACGTGCCGAACTCACACTGGGGCTACCTCAGCTCTGGCACCGACAGTGACGGCACGCTGCACGCCAATCAGCTCGGTTACAGCCGCTTCCAGATTCGCCCGCGTCGCCTGGTCGACGTGTCGGAAATCGACACCAAAATCAACTTCCTCGGCGCTGTTGCCAATTCCCCGGTAATGCTGAGCCCGATCGGCAGCTGTGGCGGCTTCCACAAAGACGCCGAAACCGGCGCCGCCCGTGCCTCTGCTGCCAAAGACAGTTTCATGATCATCTCCACCCAGGCTTCGGATCCGATCGAGCAGGTGATGGAAGCGCGTGGCGGCAAAGGCATGTGGTTCCAGTTGTATTCCACCAACGTGTGGGAAAACACTGTGGCGATGTTGCAGCGCGCCGAACGTGCCGGCTGTACCACTGTGTGCTTCACCATCGACCTGCCTGGCGGTCGCAATGTCGAAACCCAGGAACTGTGGACCCGCAAGGACACCCGCTTCTGTGAAGAATGCCATTACGACGGCAAGCAGAAGCCGATGTTCGAAGGTCTGGCACGCAGCGGTCTGGTGGATCCTGCAATGACATGGGACGTGATCAAACGCATGAAAGATGCCACCAAAATGAACGTGGTGGTCAAAGGGCTTGAAGTGGCAGAAGACGCCGCCGCTGCAGTTGCGGCCGGAGCCGATGGCATCATCGTTTCCAACCATGGTGGCCGTGCTACCGATACCGGCCGCGGCACCATTGAATGCCTGCCGGAAGTGGTCAAGGCCGCGAACGGAAAAGTGCCAGTGATGGTCGATGGCGGCATCCGCCGCGGTACCGATGTGTTCAAGGCCTTGGCACTTGGCGCTTCTGCTGTTGGCATTGGTCGCCCGTATTGCTGGGGCCTTGGCGCCTTTGGTCAGGCCGGAGTTGAACGCGTGATCGATATCTACAATCGCGAGTTGGCAATCTGCATGCGCGGCAGCGGTACTGTCTCGCTGGCCGCCATTACCGATGCCTATGTACAAGACGCCGGGCAACGTTTCATCGATCCTATTGGGCGCTTGTCGACTTCCGACTGATTCCCAGCCACCCCGGGGCGTGCTTTTGCATGGCGCCCCCTGCCCAAAGTTTCCACTTTTACGGCGTTGACAGCTCTCAGCGGTCAAATGCACGATGCTCCATACAATAAAAAGCAGGCTACACATGAGGGGGGCGACATGTCGGATTGCAACCGCAGGGATTTCATGGCGTTGTCTGCACGAATGACGGCAGGAATGACGACCATCGCCGCCGTAGCCCGCAGCGAGAATGTACAGGCGGCCGACACTTCCGGCCTCATCGTGTGCATGCACGGGGTGACATCAAGCGAGTTTGATTTCCGCACCTGCATGGAAGGCTGGGCCAAGGCCGGCATCAAGGCAGTGGAGCCGGATCTGGTGAAGGCGCGCCAGCATGAAGAAGCCAACGGCAAGGGCAGCGCCCGCAAGCTGCTCAACGATCTTGGCCTTGCCGCCTACTCCTCCACCAATCAGTTGAACCTCGAAGCGACCAGCGAAGCCCGCGTGCAAGCGGTAGAAGACCTGAAATGGAAAGTCGAGATGGCAGCATCGCTTGGCGCCACTCGTATCGTCATTCCATCAGCGGCGAGTGCGCAACACACGCTGGCCGATTATGAGCAGGTGTACGCCAATCTTTACGAAGTCGGTGAAATCGCCAAACCACATGACATAGCGCTGATGGTGGAGTTCACCCGCAACTCACGCCTGATCAACAACGTGCGCACCTCGCTTGATGTGGTGCGCAAGGTGAATCATCCGAACATCAAGTTCATGCTCGATCTGTATCACTTGTGGGCCGGCCCGTCGAAGTTTGAAGATCTCGACATGATCCAGCCCGGCGAAATCCATCATGTGCATATCGCCGACACGCCGCGGCAGCCGCCGGTGGAAGTAGCCGAGCAGAAAGACCGCGCGTTTCCGGGCGAAGGCATCGCGCCGCTGCAGAAAATTCTCAACAAACTGGTAGCGCTCGGATACAACCGTGCGCTGTCGCTCGAGCTGTTCGATATGACGGTGCGTCGTACCGATCCCACGGTAACGGCCACCAAGGCATTACAAACAATCACGCCACTCATTCAAGGCATCAGCGCCTGAGACGGAGACAACAATGAAGACAATCGCGATCAGAACGCTTACCGCAGCCGCTTTCAGCTGCTTGCTGTTATCAACAATGCCTGCAATCGCGCACCACTCGTTCTCCGCCGAGTTCGATGCGGCGCTCAGTGGCACCTTCACCGGCGTTGTCACTGAAGTGCGCTTCAGCAACCCGCATGTGCGTTATCGCATCGATGCCAAAATGCCAGACGGCAGCATTGAGAACTGGGAAGTCCAGGCCGGCAGCGTTACCTCACTGCGGCCGCAGGGCTGGGTTGCCGACAGCGTGAAGGTAGGAGACACAGTTACTGTTGAAGGTCAGTTAGGCCGCAATGACGCGAAGAAGGTGTTTGTGCGCGGTATCACGTTGGCAAGCGGCAAACGCTTCGGCGGTACCGAAGGCAACAATTCCAACACCGCCCGCGCTGCAGCTCCCAACGATCGCACCACCGTCACTGCCGATCCGAACAAGGACTATGGTTATGGCAAGCAAAACGCCGCGGCACCATTCGACATCAGTGGCGCGTGGCGCCAGGGTTACAAGTTCCGCGTCACGGTAGACGATCTTGAACCTAAACCAACGCCGTTTACCGAAGAAGGCAAACGCCTGCGGGAAGCCAATACCAAGTACGATGACCCGGCTCTGCGCTGTATTGCGCTTGGACTGCCGCGTATTTTCGGCAATCCCTACAATCTCGACATCCACGATGCCGGCAACCACTACCTGTTCACCTATGTTGAACACAACTCGCCGCGCCGCATCTGGATGGACGGCCGTACCGCTCCGGAGAATACCGCGCCGAGCTCAAACGGCTTTTCTGTCGGTCATTGGGAAGACAGCAACACTCTGGTAATTGAAACCACCCATCTGGCGGCGGGTTGGCTCGATGGCTCCGGCTTGCCCATGTCGGGTGAGGGTACGCGCACCGTTGAGCGCATCACCTTCACTGCTGATCATCTTTCGGCTGATCGCACGATGACGATCTACGATCCCCTCTACACCCAGCCTCTGCTGCGCACGCGCGGCTGGGCCCGTGGTGACACTGTTGACGTAAGCGAGCAGGATTCCTGCGATCCGGCCAGCTACTACTCGGATATCAAGGAAGCAGGGTTGCTGGATAAATATCTGGCGCCTTGATTCGATCTTTACAAACATCCAACGCAATGCCGCACCTTCGATGGGCGGCATTGCGCCTGTGTTAACTGTATCTTCAACGGACATTAACCGTACGCCAACGCGCGGCACGTAAAGTCTTCTCAGTTTGTATTTCGCTTTTTCGAACTGAGGCTTACCCGATGAATTCTGTTGTTTCCCGTACGCTCCCTTTAAACGACGCATCCACTTCCGCTCCACACTCCGCACAACTCAAGACTTTGCCGTTGATGGTGCGCCATGCGCTCGTCGGCATTTTGCTCACCGCAGCCACTGGCGCTGCAGCACAATCACCAGCTGCCGGCAACGCACCCGCAGTGGACGAAGTTATCATCACCGGCTCCAACATCCGTCGTACCCAGAATGACAGCACGGTGCCGATCTCGGTGATCGGTGCAGAAGCGATGGAAGTGCGTGCGGCCTTGCTGCCGGTGGAACTGCTCACCTCGCTGCCTTCAGTCGTCAACCTGCCCGAAAACGAAACCCGTCTCGGCTCCTCTGGCGCGCGTGGCGACAACGCCAACATCAACCTGCGCAACATGGGCGCTACGGCCACACTGGTGCTGGTGAATGGTCGCCGAATGACGATCAACCCGATGACAGCCGGTCTCTCGCAGGCAGTGAACGTGAATCAGTTGCCAACCCAGGGCGTTGATCGAATCGAAGTACTGCGCGATGGCGCCTCGTCGATCTACGGTTCTGATGCCGTGGGTGGCGTGATCAACTACATCATGAAGCGCGAGTTCGATGGCATTGAAGCGTCGATCCAGCAAGGCGGCACCGAGCAAGGTGGCGGTGCCAATACCCAGCTGGCACTGACATTCGGCTCTACCAATGTGCTCGATGGCCGCGGCCGTTTCATCGGCAGCATCGATGGCATCTACCGCGACAGCATCAACCTGGTTGATCGCGATTTCAGTCGCACCTCGTTCAATTCTGACCGCGCGCCGGCGCCGTGGAACAACATCGGCGGCGCCTTTGACGGCCGTTCGGCGCGCGGCTACTGGCCTACGTTCCGCGTTGGCACAGCAACTGCCAACAACTTCTTCCGTCCGGTCAATGGCGTGCCGGCGTTGACTACGGTAGCGCCAAACCGTACCACCAATCCTGAAGCTTTCCTCGATCTCAACCAGTTCGGTTTCGCTTCGCCTGAAGTGATGCGCGGCAACATCTATTTCGCCGGTGAATATGATCTGACCGAGAGCATCAGCGCCTTCGCCGAACTCGGCTACTACCAGGCTAATTCCACCATGCAGCGCCAGCCGCTGGCTCTCAATGGTCCAACCACCGACAAGAACCTGGTGCTGCCCATCGACAGTCCTTACAACCCTTATGGTTCACGCTTCTATCATGCAAGCGGTCAGGCCAATGCCGACGGTACCCAGCGCATTACCGGCGCGCCGCGCACAGTCAGCATTACACAAGCGACGATCGCGGGCCTCAGCCCGGAAGTGATCGAGACCAACTCGGATGCATTCCGCTTCGCCACCGGTTTGAAAGGTTCCATCAACGACAACTGGAACTGGGAAGCGTCATTGTTCTACAACGAAGTCAACGGTGATGACCAAGCCTATCCGGATGTGCGCGAAAGCCTGCTGCAGGCTGCCGCCAACCGCACTGATGCCAGTGCCTATAACCCCTTCGGCTACACCTTCAAAGTGCTCAATGGGGCAGTAGTGGCTGACGCGCCTTACAACAATCCGCAGGCAACCGTGGATTCCTTCAGCGCCATCTATGCGCGTACCGCACAGAGCACCATCACCAGCGCCGACGTGCGCGCCAACGGTACCTTGTTCAGCTGGTGGGGTGGCGATATCCAGATGGCCGTAGGTGCCGAACATCGCCGCGAAGATCTGGCTGACATCCGTCCTCCGTTCCATGGCGAGAACCCGGCCAGTTCGGGTCTCGACACTACCGGCAATGACTTCCTGCTGCATCCACCACGCCCTGATGTGCTTGGCGATCGCGATGTGACCAGCGTGTACGCCGAACTGATGGTGCCGCTGGTAAGTGAAGAGAATGAAATCCCGCTGGTGCACCGTTTGGAGCTCAACCTCTCTGCGCGCAACGAGAGTTACAGCGATTTCGGCGACACCATCAAGCCGAAGATCGGCTTGAACTGGAAGCCGGTTGAAGCGGTGATGCTGCGCGCTTCCTACAACGAAGGCTTCATGGCGCCGAGTCTGGCTGCGCTCTATACCAGCCCGCGCTGGTCCATTACTGCCGGCGCCGGCGATAACGATATCTACCGCAACCCGGCGCTCAACGAAGGTCCCTACGTCATGCGCACCTACTTCGGCGGTAACCCGAATCTGCAGGCGCAGGAGTCGGAAGGCACCACCTTCGGTTTTGTGGTCGAAGTTCCTTTCATTGAAGGCCTGAGCGTCAACGCCGATTGGTGGAGCATTGATCGCACCAACTTGCTGGGCCAGCGCAGCACCAACCAGATCAACGACAGCGATGCGTCACTGTTGCGCGCCTACACCCAACAACAGTTGGCAGCCGGTGTGCCGATCAACCAGATCGACCTCGGCAGTGGCACTCCCAACTACAAGGGTGATATGGATGTTGTGCGTTTCGCACTTACCCCGGAAGACATCACCGCGTTTGCCAACTACAACGCCGCCAACCCGGGCAATCGCGTAGCCGCCGCCGGCCGTATCTTCTCGCGCAATCAGCCCTTCCTGAATCTGTCAGCGAGTGAACACAGCGGTATCGATTTCGGTTTCCGCTACGAGTTGCCTGACATGGGATTCGGCGATGTGGTGTTGAGTTCGGAATTCGCCTACCTCGACACGGCGCAGACGACACTTTCGCCAGCCAACGTGGCACCTATCGTCAGCAACCAGCTGTACGCCTCCGGTGCCGCCAAGTTGCGCAGCACCACCAATCTGTTCTGGCGTAATGGCAACTGGAATGCCGGACTTGGGATTTATCATGTAGGCGAAACCCACGATGGTGGAGCCACTACCACCGCTGCCATCTGGCAGAGCCTGGGTTACCCCGACTACATCGAGCCATTCTTCACGCAGGGCAACACAATCTACCGCCGCGTGGTCGACCGCTTCATCAGCTACAACCTCAACGTTGGCTACACGTTTGACGAGGCCCAGAGTGAATTGCTGCGTGATACCAAAGTACGCATGTCGATCATCAATCTGACTGACAAAGAACCACCACTGGCTGCCGACAACTTCGGTTACGATCCCGGCGTGAGCCAGTCGCTTATGACAGGCCGTAGCTGGAATGTCGAAATCACGAGGAAATTCTGATGCTGGCGCCCTTGCCTCCGAACAAGTTCTCTCGCCGCAAAATACTGGTAGGCATGGCGGGTGTTGCCGGCATGGCAAGCACCGGCTTTGCCGCCGAGAGTGTAGACACAGAGGCAATGCGCGCCGAGTACCGCAAGTGGCTGGAGTCACTGCCCTCAGCACCGAAACCGGTGTTGGCAGACCATGGTCTGGTGGCAACTGAACTCGGGCGCTGGCACATCATGGAAGCCAATCAGGGCGTGTGTGTCGATGCCGAACATTTCTACGGCATCGGCAATCAT
>CAISOD010000244.1 GCA_903887045.1 uncultured Gammaproteobacteria bacterium
CAAAGTCACCCTTGCTTTGAGCAAGAAAAGTATTGAGTACTTCAAAAGCGAAGCGGCGAAGCATCAGACGCAATATCAACGGATGATCCGGCGGCTACTGGATGCATACGTTGAGTCTCATGCTCTAACAAAGCGTTCCAAACTGACACCCAAAGCTAAGCGTTCTCGCATGTGAGTCGCTTCACTCCATTTTCACCCTGTATCCAGGATATTGGGGGTTTGTTGGTAGTTCGCGCAGTACAAAAATAACAGATGTGGGTCAGGTTACCGTTAACGGCCGCCAACCGAAAAATTTCCACAATCCCCGACAGCTTTCCCCACCAATCCGGTCCACACCACTTGTACAATCCGCCCGCCGCTGCCGTTCCAGAACGACCGGCAGCAAATCCATCCCTATCCCAGGAGCCCACATGAAAACCCGCCTGCTCGTTACCCTGCTCGCCGCTGCCATCAGCACCGCAGCCCATGCCCAACAACCAGCCGCCGCCCCCGCCGAACCGAAACCGTTCCAGGCCGGCAAACCACTGGCTGCCACCAATGAGAAAGGCGTGTTCACGCCGATGTCATCCAATGTGAAGGTATATGGCAGCTTCCGTTTTTCCGAGAGCTGCACCTTTGATCCGCAGAAGAACCTGATCGTGGCGATGAATGCCGGTATCGACCAGGCACTGACGCAGAACGACGGTTATGTGTCGTTGATCAATCCTGACGGCAGCGTGCATACCTCGAAGTGGATCGGTGCCACCCGCGACGGCCTCACGCTGCACCATCCACGCGGCAGCGCCATCAGCAATGGCGTGTTGTACACGGTGGACGAAGGTATGCTGCGTTCGTTTGATCTGGCGACTGGTCAGCCACTGAGAGCAGTGGAAGTCACCGGCAGCACTTTCCTCAACGGCATTGGTGTGGCGAAAGACGGCACTGCCTATATTTCCAACACCCGCGCCCCGGAAGTGATCTGGAAAGTGACACCGGAAGGCGTTACGTCAAAATTCGTTGAAGGCGCACCGCTGGCAGCACCCAACGGCGTGGCGGTGGACAACGACGGCAACGTGGTTGTCGTCAACATCAACAACAATGCCGTACTCACCTTCGACACCAGCGGCAAGCTGATCAAGACCGAGAACGCAGTGGAAGGCGGCAACGACGGCCTTGTCATCACCGAAGACGGTACCAAGTACACCAGCAGCGTGCGCTTTGGCAGCGTGTCGAAGATTGCGCCGGGCAAACCGGCCGAAGTGATTGCCTCCGGCATCCCGAGCGCAGCCTCGATGTGCTACGACTCGGTGCAGAAGCAGTTGGTGATTCCGATGAACCCCAACGACGCGCTGGCGTTCATCAAGCTCTGATCCCTGCTGCAGCCAGTGCCTGCAACCACGGGTTGCGGGCACTGCGCTCCCCTCCTATACCAGCTTGAACACTTCCACCTGCACGGTGTTGGCGCGGGTGGCATGCAGGCCGGCCTTGCACAGGAAGATCGCTTCGTTGAGCCACTGGTGCGGCCCCTTGGGTGCTTCGAAGCGGACTGCGGTGCGGAAGTAGCGATTCTCCGGTGGCGACTGGCCATCGATGATGCCGCGATTGATGACCTTGACCAGCGTCATGTCGTCCAACTCGATGGCATAGGTGGCTTCGATTTCAGTGATGCCATCGGCACGCGAGCGTTGCCAGTCGGCACCGCCGGGTACAACACGGCCACGGATGTTTTCGCCTTCCACTTCGCCACCGGTAATCGGGATTGCGCGCACCTGGCCGCGGGTAGTGTCGCCTACGGTCATGGCGCCACTGATGGTGGCGTAGATGGTGAACACGTATTCCGTGCTGGGGTTGTAGGCAGGCATGGAAGGATTGCCCACCTGCGGGATTGGCGCCGCTGGCGGCTGCGCCTGGGCAGCAGAGGCCAGCAGCGAGCCGCCGACAGCCACACCGGCACCCATCAACACACTACGACGCGGCATGGCAGAGTTCTCGTTTTGACCATTGTCTTGTTCGCTCATGTCACAGCACCTGGTAGTAGTGGATAACAACCTTGTCTGGATAACGCTCACCCCACGAGACAAACAAGCTGCGGTTGAGCCAGTCGTATTTGCCGGGCGGCGCGGCGATCTCGGCGACGGCCCGCATGTAGTACTGGTCGGGCGGCACCACTTCGCCGGCTATCAGCCGCGCCATCACGTCGGGCGGGCCGTGACGCATGCCTTTGCTGGACACGCGGATGGTGACGCCGTCGTCGGTCAGCATGGCGCCAGTGACATCAAGCAGGTACATGCCGTCTTCCAGCACCAGCTGCCAATCGGCTGAACCGCTGATGGCGCTGCCGCGCAGACGCGGGCCGGCGAAGGTACCGGCACCAATCGGCACCGCCTGTTGGAAACCGTTCGGTGTGTCGCCGATCTGTACCGGGCGGAACACCTGTACATGGGCGTCCATCATCCATTCAAGGCGTATTGGATCTGGCATTTGGGCCTCCTCTTGTTATCGAGCCGCCATGCTAACAAAAGCCCGCGCTTACCGGGCTTCCGCTGCGGTCAACGGTGGTGAAGGTTCGGCATCGGCATGCGCCTGCAGATCGTCACCCAGCACCAGGTACAAACACGGCAGGATGAACAGCGTGAACAGTGAGCCGATCAACATGCCGGCCACCAGGATGATGCCGATGCTGTTGCGGGCTTCAGCGCCGGCGCCGCTTACCAACACCAACGGAAAATGCCCCACGACTGTGGCGAGCGTTGTCATCAGGATGGGCCGCAGTCGCACGTGGGCGGCGGTGCGGATGGCTTCCAGTTTTGCCAGCCCCTGATGCTGCAACTGGTTGGCGAACTCAGTCACCAGGATGGCGTTCTTCGCCACCAGGCCCACCAGGGTCACCAGTCCAATCTGGGCATAGATGTTCAGCGTGGTGAAACCGAGAAAGCCGAACAGCAACGCTGCACTGAGTGCCAGCGGCACCGAGCCGGCCAGCACCACCAGTGGCGAGCGGAAACTGTTGAACTGCACTGCCAGCAGCAGGTACACCACCAGCAGCGAGATGCCGAGCACAGTGGTCAGGCTGTTGCCTTCCTTGCGCAGGCTGCGCGAGATGCCGGCGTAGTCGATGGTGTATTGCGCCGGCAGGATCTGCGCCGCCGCCTGTTCCAGCGAAGCCAGGGCGGCTTCGCTGGTGGTGCCGGAATGGATGCCGCCAAAGATGCGGAACGAACGCTGCTGGTTGAACTTGCCAAGAGAGCGCGGACTGTTGACGCGTTCCAGTGTGGCGAGCGAGCGCACCGGCACCAGTTCGCCGGCGGGCGTGGTCAGCTGCAGATCGAGCAAGGCACGCGGATCGTGGCGTGCCATGTTCTCCACCATCGGTATCACCCGATACGACTTGCCGTTGGCGTTGAAGCGGTTGATGTCACGCTCCGAGGTCAGTCCCGCCAACTGCTGGCTCACCTGGCGCACGTCCATGCCGAGATCGGCGAGGCGGTCGCGGTCGAAGTTGAGACGGATCTGTGGCTGGTCGATCTTCAGGTCAGTGTCGGCAAAAATGAAGTTGCCGCTCTGGAACGCCGCGCCGATCAAACGGCCGGTGTACTGCGCCATCTCCTCATAACTGTCGGAACTCTGGATCACCATTTCCACATCGTACTGGCCGGCCGTCGGCAACGCCGCCGGCAGGATCGGCTGCAATTGCAGGCCTCCCACCTGCGACAGCAGGCCGAACACCTGGTCGCGTATCGCCGGCACCGCGAAATCACGCTCGTCGTAATCAACAAACTCGAAACCACCGAAACCGCCGCTGGGCGCCAGTACCTGCCAGCTGTAGTCGTAACCCGGCAAGGTGCTGGCGAGATCAATCACTTCACGCATGTAGCGTTCGGTATTCTCTACACG
>CAISOD010000245.1 GCA_903887045.1 uncultured Gammaproteobacteria bacterium
CACCAGCCTGTATATGGCGTGCGATACGCCACATCGCTGTGGATGAACTGTGGCTTGCGGCTGAAACGCCAGATGCCGAGCACCATGCCGAGCAGCGTTACGCCGAGGCCGAGCCAGCTGACCCAGTGCAGGAAGGGTGTCCACCATGCCTCTTGCCGCCAGAAGTACAGTGTGTGGGTGTTGTAGCCGAAGAAGCCGAGCACACGTGTCAGGTGCGTGGTTTTCATCACGGTTTCGCCGGACTTTTCCGAGACGTAGTAGTCATCGCCATTGCCCATGCTGATGCGGTGCATCGGCAGGTGGGTTTGCATTGCCGGCGAGTGGGTGAACCAGTCCGGCTGAATCAGGTAGGTGTCGTAACGCATGGTTTGGTCGAATTCGGGATAGAGCTTCACCATCGTGTAGATCACGGTGTCCTGGTTGAGCCCGGTCATCAGTTCGCCGGTGTCGGCATACACCAGCGCCCAGCTGCCGAATACTTCGCCGGTGTTGATGCGGTACACAGGTCTGTCGTCGTGCATCGAGACACGCAGCCGGAACGGCGTGCCACCGACTTTCGCCAGCGCCTCTGCCGGCGACACTGTGGCAGTGCTGAGGTCCAGCGGTGGCAACCGCGTTAGCCGTTCGCCCGCCGTATGGTGTGGAATCCCGTAATACATCAGGATCACGCCGGAGAGTGTCCACAGGATGAACATCAGGCCGACAGCAATGCCAAGCCAGCGATGGAAGAAGATCAGCGAGAAGCGCCAGTTGAGGAGTTGTTGCAGTTTCATCAGGAAATCAATGTGTTACGCGATAGGTTGGCAAAGCCGCAAGCGGCAGGCTTGTTAGCAGCGATGTCAATGGAAGTTAGCAGAAGTTGGCAGCGATCGGCAGTAATAATGCAGCAACAAAAGCAGCGATAAAGCAGAGAGAGTTGTCTCGTTTTGGCTGCATTTCTGGAACAATGCAGTCCCAGTCCTTGCTGTCCGGAAATACCATGAACAACTTGCTTGAACCCCTCACTGAAGACGAACTCGCCGAGCTGGATCATTTCCTGCTCGATCACGTTGTTGATGAAGATGGCGATGTGGGCGACGACGGCGTTGCCTCGGTATTCGAACTTGATGGTCTGTTTACCGCACTCGTCAGTGGCCCTACTCTGGTCAAACCCGAGCAGTGGATGCCGGAAGTGTGGGGTGAGACAGAGCCGGAGTGGGATAGTGAAGACCAGTTCGACCGCGTGGTGGCGCTGATGATGCGCCACTTGAACACGATGGCGGCTACCTTGCAGGAGGCACCGGAAGAGTTCGATCCGCTGTTCATGCAGGATGAAGAAGACGGCGAAGAATTCGTGGTGGTGGACGACTGGTGTGAGGGTTACGTGAAAGGCGTGAAGCTGGCGATGGCGCAATGGCGTGCCGGCGGCAACGAAGTGGAACGCCTGCTGAATCCGATCCGCGCCTTCACCAGCGTAACCCAATGGCGCGGCCACGAGCTGAGCGAAGCCGAGACTGACAAACTCAGCGATGCGATAGCACCGAGTGCACGAGGGCTGTATGCATTCTGGGCAGGGCAGCGTCAGGCTGGCTGAAGAAAGCCACCCGTAAAGCCACCCCCAAAGCCACCCTCACAAGTTGATCAGGATATCCGCACTGGTCAGCAAGGGGCGGGGGGTGCCAATAGACACGATCAGTAGTGCACTGTGTACACCGCCGATGCCGTCGGCATCGTAATTCAGCTGACCGTTGACTGTGTTGTAGGGGAAATAGTCATCGGCATCCCAGTGTTTAAAACCTGAAATCATGATTTGTACGGAGTAAATCGATCAGGTGGGCGCACGCTGTTGGCAACTCTTGCAGGATGAGTTGGATATGGCGGCAGTGTGCCAACAATTATTGCGGGAGTATGAAGTAGACCCCGTTCAGCTGGAGCTGGATCTGCAGCAACTGATGACTCAGTTGAGCGAAGCGGGGCTGGTGAAGATCGGCTAGGCATGCCGCGCAAGTTGCACTGACATTGCCGAACACCGCGCCTTGGAGCTTGATGCATTAAGCAATTCGGCTTGCGTGCGAGTTTGCCGCAAACAAAGTTGTTGCCCGCCGGATTTGCGACGCTGTTCAACTCTGGTTGTAGCGGAAACATGTTGTCAGATGATCGTTGACCATGCCCCTTGCCTGCATGTAGGCGTAGATGATGGTAGGGCCGACGAAGGTAAAGCCGCGTTTCTTCAGGTCCTTTGAAATGGCTGTTGCCAGCTCGTTGACGGGTGGGACGTCCTTCATCGTCTTGAAGTGGTCCCGGATAGTCTTGCCTCCGGTGAAGCCCCAGAGGTACTTGCTGAAGGTGCCGAACACCTTGAGGCGGTTGCGGACGATGCCGGGGTTCACCAGCAGAGATTCACACTTGCGCTCGTCGTATTGCGCAATCTTCTCCCAATCGAAGTAGCCATTCGTTGTACCTGCATGATTCGCTGTGAATCTATCCAGAGTGCACGGGCTTGTCGAGCAAGAGCTGGTGCTGCCAACCACAGCCTTTGTGCTTCAAGCGCAGCAGGCACGATTATGGTTAGAATCGCCCAGTCCTTCCGTATGGAGCGAAAACCATGCCCAGAATTGATACTGCCAGAGTGATCAGTCGGCTTGCGGCCTGCCTGCTGGGCCTGGGTCTGGCCGGCGCTGCAGCAGCTGCAACACCCGCCTATGTCAGCATCGACCACGTTGAATTCTTCGTCAGCGACATCGAACGCTCGCTGACGTTCTACACCCGCTTGTTCGGTAACGAGGTATGGAAGCACCGCCAGGTTGATCGCCACTACCTTCTGCTAGGCGACAGCTACTTCGCGCTCGAACAGCGAGAGGAAGCCAGCGTCGACCACATCTGCTTCGGTATCCTCAATTTCGATATCGCCGCTGTGCATCAGTGGCTGGATAGTCAGTCACTCAAATGGCAGGACTACCCGAGCGGACGCGACCTGCGGGTTGATGACAGTGACGGCACACGTGTCCAGCTGGCACAGCAACCCACATGGGACACGCTGGCGCAAGGCAGTGTGGTAGCAACGCCGCGCGCGAATACCGATGATCCGTTGTTCCATCCACTGGCGCTGGATGAGGTGTACATCACAGTGCGCAATCTCGAAGTTGATTCTCTGCATTACGCCCGTCTGCTGGGTGAGACCGGCCGCCTGCAGGCAGGCTCACTGTGGTTCGATATCGGCAGTGCGCGCCTGCGCCTGAGCCAGTCGCCGGTCGGGCAACAGCCTGGGGTGAATTACTTTTCAGTTCTGGTTTCCAACATCGATCTCGAAATGGCAGCGGAGGCTGTCTTCAAGGCCGGCGGCATTATCGAGAACATACTGCCCAACGGTTTCAGTTTCTGGGACCCGGACGGCATGCGGGTGGAAATCCACGTTGCCAACCAGTTTTAATCTTCAAAAGCGTCCTTGATTTTCTTCCACTTGAAATGTTTTCCCCAGGCTCCATTTAGTGTTTGCGGCAGATGCCCCTTCGGGATTTGTCGCAGCCACCGGTTCATTGTGAACGGCGGCATTCACCATCCACTATGACTATCGCTTGATGAGGAAAATGTCATGACTACCTTTGATTTTGCTCCGCTGTACCGCTCCACCGTCGGTTTCGACAACCTGGCTTCGCTGCTTGATTCGATCACCAACGCTGATCGCAACCAGCCGGCCTATCCGCCTTACAACATCGAATTGCTTGAACAGGACAAGTACCGCATCACCATGGCGGTGGCCGGTTTCACCGAAGATGAGATCAGTCTTACCAGCGAGAACAACACGCTGACGGTCGCTGCTGCCAAGCCGGAAAAGGTAGGGGACCCCTCCAAGCGTACCTACCTGCATCAAGGTATTGCCGAGCGCAATTTCCGTCGCCAGTTCCGCCTGGCCGAGCACGTCAAGGTGACCGGCGCCAGTCTCAGCAACGGTTTGCTGAACATTGAACTGCAGCGCGAAATTCCGGAAGCGATGAAGCCGCGCCAGATTCCGGTGAATGGCGTAATTGCGCAGAAGTTCCTGAAGTCAGCCTGATCGCCACGCGCTGAACCAGTCTCCTCCTTTCGCCTCCATGCCCCCCTGCATGGAGGTGCTTTTTGTGCAATTAAATAAAGGAATTCTGCGGTGACAGAAACTGGCGTTGCAGAGTTCATCACCGAATTTGAAGCCTGCCGGTTGCCCAAGGCTCGTTGGACCCATCAGGCACATCTGATCGCAGGCGTCTGGTATGCCAGCAAGTATCCGGCAGAGCAGGCATTGCCGTTGAGCCGCGAACGCATCAAGGCCCACAACGAATCGGTGGGCACTGCCAGTACCGACAGCAGTGGTTACCACGAAACCATTACATGCTTGTACATGACGGCTATTGCCGAACATTTGGCCCAACACAAGAGTTGGGTTGCGCCGGATGGGACTGGCTTTATCTGAGTGCCGGCAATCGGCAGGGCGGGTTTGCCCCGCCCACGCCGCACCACACGCAACTGCACTGAAATCTGCGGGCTTACTTGGCAGCTTTTTCCGCTTCGGCGCGTGACGTATAACCAGCAGCCAACCATTTCTCCCAGTCACGGCTAGGTCCGCAACCACCGTCGTTGGGCGAGTAAAAAGTACCTGCCGCGTCAATGATGTATCCCACTGCTCCGCCGGGGCGACCGTCATGCAGTGGGCAATAGACAACCTTTACCTCTTGCCCGGGCTGGAAGGTAAAGCCGGTCATGGAGGGCGAACGCGAAATCAGGGAGGGCGGCGCGGCGCCTTCAAAACTGTAGAGGGTGCCGTCTGCCGTTTCCATATAGAGCGCGATGTGCGGACTGTTGAAGGCCCAGCGCACCACCTTGCCTGACAACAGTTCTTCCCGGCCGCGGTCGAACATGGCAAAGCTGTGATGGGCTATTGCACTCTCCATTGCAGTGCCCACTACCAGAGATGCCACAGCAACATTTTTCAAAAAGTTTTTCATTGTTATTCTCCTTTGAGTTGTCTACTGAACGGCATCGTTGAAAATCGGGCTCTTCTCCTGGCCGACCAGATCCGGCGGCAAATCGGGATTGCGGCGAGTGTCGATGCCGCGTGGATCTGCATAGCCCGCTTCTCCCGGCAGACGATACTGCGTAGAGGGTTTGCCATCGGCGTCGATGGTCAGGTAGGTATTGTCGTTTTGTGCGCATTCCCAGTAGCGCATTCTGAACCCTGCAGCTTCCAGCTCCGGTTGCGGACGAAAGGTGTAAACCACTGTTATTGGATTCACCAGGCTCAGTGCGTCGTAGAAGGTGACGTTGTTCACCAGTCGGTGCGTACCGTTGTTGAGCGTTTCCATGCGCCAGATCTCCACGGTTTCAAACTGGTTGCTGGTGGGAGGCGTGCCACGGAAGTAATCGCCGGGATAGATATCCACCGTATGCACAATCAACATGTCATCGACCCAGAAGCCGACAGAATCGCCGGCGGCATAATGCGTGCCGTCAATGTTCTTGTGTTCCTGGTTGATATAAATCCGGCGGGTGTCATTGCCAAGATCGTTGGTCCACAGTGACTGGGTAGGAGTATTGAAGAAATCCCGCACGTACGGCTCGAGCAGCCAGCGCGGCATGCCTGCCGGCTCACAGGAAGTCAGGCGGTCGTAGTCGACTCCCAGATCACGGCGATACTGGAAGGCGGCCTCATACTCCGGCGTCAGTACACCTTTCTTGATATTGATGTTTTCACCTTCACCAAAGGGACCTATCGGAGTGCCGTTGGTGGATTCAAGAAACAGCTGGTTGCCGCTGTTGTTTGCATCTGCTGCCCACAAACCTTCCCACTTGGGAACACTTTCATAAGTATGAACAGTGCCACCGTCATGGTAGTCGTACAGATATTGGTAATGTTCGGTGGAGGTGGCGAAGCGTTTTGGCGGTTGCACAACGTCTGGCAACGGCACCCTGCTGCCTGGCGGCTGTGCCTGCGCCAGCACCGCGATATAGAGAAGCCCGCAGGCCAAGGCTGATTGCATGACAGTGAATTTCATTATTTCGCCTCTCTGTTCTTGTTGTTATGTGATGCGGAAAGTCATGAGCATACAGTCGCCGCCCGGCCCGGCGGTAGTGTGATCGGGCAGGCTTGCTCCAAGAGGAAGTACGCCGCTGCAATCAGTGGTTGAAATTCACGCCTTGTACAACGGCGGCAACGCATATTTGTTGCCCCCGGTCGTTTTCCCCACTCCTTGCTTGTGTAATTTTTCAACGCGCTCATACAGCGCCCTGGTATCCACATCAGCAGGATTGCCGCCGTACATCGCCGTATCAAGCGAGCGCAGTAACCCCGAGAGTGCTTCGTCGTTACAGGCGGTGGCGAGTTGCGCCAGCGTTTGCACACTGGAGTCGCGCAGGCTCCCCTGGCCCCATTTGATTATGGCTTTGCGCATGTCGGCGAAGTGGCGCACGTCGCAGGCGGTTTTCAGTACGCGTAATGCAGTGTCGGGGTCGGGCAGGCTACCCAGTTGGATATCGGCTTTGCCGTCACCAGTTTGCTCAGGCATGCGTAGTGCAAGGCCGGCTTGCGGTACACCAGTGGTTTCCACATACGCCAGTTGCTGGCGGCCGCGCAGCCACAGGAAGGTGGTGAAGGCCCACAGCGTCGCAAACAGCACGGTGGTGCTGATCCACAGCGGATTACTGCCAACGGCGGTGTTGGTGCCGTCAGGCGGCACTGCAGCGCCAGTGACCGGGTCAGTGGTGCTGCCAGGATTCACGCTGTTGTTGTCGGGTGCGTTCACGGCCGGCAATACCATGATGGTGCGCGACGGCAGCGTTGCGTATTCCATCAGATCGGTTGCGGTGTTCCACCAGGGCAGCCGTACTTCCGGCAACACGAACTCGCCGGGTTGCGACGCGACGATTGCGGTACCTTCCGCGCGTTTGCCGATAACACCTTCGCCGTTGGCGCTGTCTTCACGCAGCGGTTGATCAGGATAGAAGCGCAGGCCGCTCAGATCCTGGTACTCGATGGCAGGCAACAGTGAGCTGCTGAGGCCGGTGGCTGTCATTGCCACATTGCGGGTGATGGCGTCACCGACGTGCACGTTGGCGAGATCGCCGCTCCAGGTTTCCTCCAGCGCCAGGCTTGAAGCAGGCAGCCAGGTGAGGCCGTCGAAGCTGTCGGGCTGGGGTTTGACGTTGACGATGTGCTCGTCGCTGACAAGACTGATTTCCCGCACGGAAGTGCGGCCGGGCAGAAAGCGGTTGATGCCGCCGCGGCGGCCAACCGTGGCATTGAACGTTACCGGCGCGATGCGGAAATCTCCGCTGAGCTGCGGGAACATCACGAACTTGCGCTCGGTCACCTGGTAGTTGATGCCATTCACCACTTCCTGGAAATTGCTGTCGCTGCCGAGTTGTTGCACAACAGCATTTTCCACTTGCGGCGCGCTCAGTTGCGCGCCCTGGTCGAAACCGATCGAGTAGTAGATGCGGATGGTGTACAGCAACTGTTCCTGCACGTAGCTGTCCGTTTTGCTGATGGTGGTACGCAGGAAGATGTCGTCGTTGTTGTCGCCGGTGGCAGCAGTGGCGTCGCTGACATTGATGGTGATCGGGTCCGTGGTTTGGCCGCCGATGCGGAAGGACGGAATCGTGAGCGCGCCGGTGGAGAGCGGCCGCAGCATGATGCTGTATTCGGTCCACGCCTGGATGTTGCCATTGGTATTGGTGTAGGTGCTGCGCGAGCTGAGGCCGCCCACCTGTTCGAAATTCTGGTTGAGTCCGTTCAGCTGTGGCCGGCTGTTGCCGAGGCTCACATCAAGCCGCAGCGTCAGTGTGATCACATCATTGATGGTGACGCTGGTGCGGTCCACCGAGGCCGTCAGTGCAGCCTGCTGCTGTGCAAGTGCCACTGGTGTCATCACCAAAGGCATCAGCACTGTGAACGCGAGAAGCGTGAGAGTGGCCAGCGTGGATTTCATATGACTTGCAAGGCTTACCATGTCTGTTTCTTCGCGGGTTGCGGCACAGGGTTCTGCAGTTGCTGGAACTGCTCCTGCTGCGCCTGGTAACGGAATTTGTTGCGCAGCAGTTCACCCGGATCATCGGGAATGCGCATCAGCCACTGCTGCATTGCCTGTTCTTCTTCGTTGGGGCGCTCGGCGTCGGAAGGCTGTTGTTCTTCTTGTTCTTGTTGCTCTTCCTGCTTCTCGTTCTGGTCCTGCTTTTCCTGTTCTTCCTGCTGCTGTTGATCCTGTTGCTGCTGTTCCTGTTCGCTTTGCTGCTGTTGGTCCTGCTGTTGCTGTTGTTGCTGCTGGTTCTGTTGTTGCTGATCCTGGTTTTGCTGCTGCTGTTGCTGGTCCTGCTCGCTTTGCTGCTGCTGATCCTGTTGCTGCTGGTCGCCGCTCTGTTCCTGCTCCTGCTGCTCTTTCTGCTGTTGCTCCAGCAGCTTCTGCACGATTTCCTTGTTGTGCTGCGCGTCTGCATGATCCGGCACCTGCGCCAGCGTGCGGTCATAAGCAGCAATTGCCGCATCAAACTGACCGAGGCGGGCCAGCGCATTGCCGCGGTTATAATTGGATTCGGGGTCGTCGAGGCCGGTGAGCGAACTGGCGGCGGCCTGGTAGTCGTTGCTGCGGTATTCGGCAGCCGCGCGCCACGAAGGATCCTCGAATCGCGCAGCAGCTGTGGTGTAGTCTTCGGCGGTGAATGCCTCACTGCCTTGCTGGTCACGCCGCTGCAACAGATCCTGCCATTCCCACGCATAGGTTTTTGGTGCTGGCAGTGCCAGCACACCAAATACCAGCATCAACAGCCAGCCACGGCGGAAGGCGAGGGCGGCCAGCGGCAGTACCAGCAACACCAGCCACGGACCGGTTTCCTGCCACGCATCG
>CAISOD010000246.1 GCA_903887045.1 uncultured Gammaproteobacteria bacterium
ACGCCCACCGTTGGTCAGGCCTGCCAGGAATTCGCCAACATCTTTCGCGAATCCAGCGGCTTCTATATATCCATCGACCACAAGGGCCGCGTTGATTCGCTGATGAAGAACTGGCTCGACAAGGACGTGCGCCTCATTGTGGTTACCGACGGCGAACGTATCCTGGGCCTCGGTGATCTTGGTGTCAGCGGCATGGGCATTCCGATCGGCAAGCTCGCGCTTTACAGCGCCTGTGCCGGTATTGATCCGTCCCAGTGCATGCCGATCGTGCTGGATGTCGGTACCGATAATGCCCGTTTCCGTACCGACCCGCGTTATCAGGGGCGCCGCGAAGCGCGCGTGCGCGGGCAGGAGTACAGCGACTTCGTTGACGAATTCGTGACCGCAGTAAAAACCAATTTCCCCGAGGCCTTGCTGCAGTTCGAAGATTTCGCCACGCCCAATGCGGTAGCACTGCTTGAGAAGTACCAGGACCGGTTGCTGTGTTTCAACGACGATATCCAGGGCACCGCAGCGGTAGCACTGGCCGGCTTTTATGCGGCCACCCGCATCACCCGCAACAAATTGTCCGACATGCGCGTACTGTTCGCCGGCGCCGGTTCGGCCGCCACCGGCATCGCCGACCTGCTGAGCAAGGCAATGCAGCTGGAAGGCCTGAGCGCAGTCGAGGCGCGCAGCCGCTGCTACCTGTGCGACAGCAAGGGCTTGATTACCCGCGACCGCGAAACCCTGACCCATCACGCCGCGCCGTTTGCCTCTGACCTGCCGGCGATGACACTGGAGCAGGCCATTGAGCATATCAAGCCACACGCGCTGATCGGTGCGACAGCCAAAGGCGGCACCTTCACGCCGGCCATTCTCGAAACCATGGCGCGCCTGCACGACCAGCCGATCATCTTTGCGTTGTCGAACCCTACCTCGAAAGCCGAGTGCACCGCCGAAGAAGCCTACAGCTACACCAAGGGCAAGGCCGTGTTTGCCAGCGGCAGCCCGTTTGCGCCGGTACAGGTACGTGAAGGCTTAAAAGTGCCGGGTCAAGGCAACAACGCCTATATCTTCCCCGGCCTCGGTCTTGGAGCCTTGCTCGGCAAAGCCACCCGCATCACTGATGCGATGCTGGTGGCATCGGCCAAAGCGCTGGCAGAGGCCGTAAGTCCTGCGCGTATCCAGCAGGGTTGTTTGTATCCACCGCTGCGGGATATCCGCAATGTATCGCTGGAAATTGCAGTGGCCGTTGCCCAGACTGCAGCCAGTGCCGGCCTTGTGCGCGAGCCCTTGCCGGCCGATTTCAGGACGCGCGTTGCCGCCGCGATGTACGACCCGCGCTATTGATGTGCATCATTGCTTCCGTATCGGCGGCTATGATTTCATGCAGGCGTTGTCAGGGGGCAGCATTTATCAATCCACAGGGCAGTGAATCAACCAACGAGACTCAATCATGGATTTATTACTTTGGTATGAAAACGGCCTGGTAGGGACGTTTATTCGCGAATCGATCTGGGGTTATCCCATCGTGTTGTCTTCGCATGCAGTGGGCATGGCCACGGTACTCGGCATTGCGCTGATGCTGTGCCTGCGAGTGCTTGGATTTGCCAGAGGCATCACGGTCACCGCATTCGACAAACTCTTCACTGTTGGCTGGGTAGGGTTCGCGATCAACCTTGTCTCCGGCATCATCCTGTTTGCCGGCTCGGCCAGCCTCTATTTCTTCCAGTGGACCTTCCAGCTGAAGATCGGCGCCATTCTTGTCGGTGGCATCCTGCTCAAAGTTGTCATGAACGCAGTGCGCGCCAACAAGAGTGAATCCACCCAGAAACTGTTGGCCGCTGCCTGCATGCTGTGCTGGCTGGTTGGCGTTATTACCGGCCGCTTGATGGCCTACATCACCGCCTAGGAGAAAGAACAATGAATCTTGAATCTTTGGCACTTTGGCTCGGACAGGGCTTCCTTCACGATCAGATGGTCGACAAGTTCTGGATGTTCCCGATGATGGAGACTTTCCATTTCATCGGTCTTTCGTTCATGTTCGGCGCCTTGCTGGTGATCGATGGTCGCGTACTCGGCATCGGCAAATTCATCAGCATGAAAGAAGCAATGAAATTCATTCCGGTGGCCATCGTGGCTTTCGCGGTGAACCTGATCAGCGGTTATGCATTCCTGAGCTCTGATCCCGCCACCTACCTCTACAACATCGGCTTCCAGTGGAAGATCGGCCTGATCGTTATCGCCGGCTTCAACGCACTGTGGTTCTGGTTTGGTGAGCACAAGCAACTGACGCAACTGGCCGATGGCCAGGAAGCTCCGTTCACTGCCAAAATCATCGCACTGGGATCCATCGTACTGTGGGTGCTGGTCATCATTCTGGGTCGCATGATTCCTTACACCGACTTTTAATGAATGGATTTTGATAAAAAAAGGCCGCGCATTGCGCGGCCTTTTTTTATGGGTTTGATTTGGACCATGTCGTCATTCCCGCGTAAGCGGGAATCCCGCCTATGGCTCCCCGCCTGCGCGGGGAAGACGGCAGGAAGGTGCCGGTGTTGGTCTACAATCCGTTTAACAACGGAATGGGATACGCGATATGCAACAACGAACTTTTGTCTTCGTGCCGGTGGGCAGTCACGGTGATGTGCATCCGATAGTCGGGCTGGCAGTGGCGATGCAGGCGCGGGGACATCGTGCGGTGGTAGTTGCCAATGGCTACTTTCGTACGTTGATTGAACGCAGCGGGCTCGAATACATCGAGCTGGGTACGGCAGAGCAATATCTTGAAGTCACGAAGCGGGCTGACATCTGGCATCCGCGCCAAGGCTCGCGCATCGTGCTGGAGACCATCGTCAATCGCCAGCTGCGGCCGGCCTACGACCTCTTGCTGGAGTACTGGCTGCAGGAAGAGTACACGCTGGTGGCATCGCCACTGTGCATGAGTGCGCGACTGCTGCATGAAACCCATGGCGTGCCGTTGATCTCAACCCACTTGCAACCGATGGTGCTGCGCTCGGTGTATGAGCCGCCCACCTTGCCGCTGCCAATGCCGGCGTGGGCACCACACTGGTGGACCCGGTTGATGTTCTGGCTGGTCGATGTAGCTGCCATCGACAGGATCGTGGGTCCTCCGCTCAACCATTTCCGCAGGGATCTTGGATTGCAGCCCGTGCGGCGCGTCATGAATGGTTGGTGGAACTCACCGCAGCGCGTTATCGGACTGTGGCCCGAGTGGTTTGCCAAGCCTCAAGCTGACTGGCCACCACAAGTGGAGTTGGCTGGTTTCCCGCTGTACGACGAGCGGAGTGTCACAGAAATGCCTGCTGCTCTCGAAGACTTTCTTGCAGCGGGTTCCGCGCCAATCGCCTTCACTCCCGGTTCCGCCATGCGCCAGGGCCGCGCATTCTTTGAGACTGCAATCGGCGCTTGTGAAAAGCTCGGCAAGCGTGGTTTGTTGCTGACCCGCTTTGTCGAAAACCTGCCGCCGGATTTGCCATCCACCATGCTGCACGTGCCATTCGCGCCGTTCAGCCTGGTGTTGCCGCGGTGCGCTGCACTGGTCCATCACGGTGGCATCGGCACCATGGCACAGGGCTTCGCTGCCGGCATTCCGCAACTGGTAATGCCGATGGCGCACGATCAGCCCGACAATCTCGTGCGCATCAAACGGCTGGGTGTTGGTGATGGATTGCTGCCTAAGGATTTCACGGTGGATGCAGTGGCGGCGAAGCTGCAGCTATTGCTCAGTGATGAACAAGTGCTTGCCCGTTGCCGCGCACTGCAACAGAAAATCGCCGTATCAAATGCGCTGGAAACTGCCTGCGAATTGCTCGAAGGCGTTCAAGCGCCGGCCAATCGTTTGTCGATCCAGCGCTGAACCCGCGCTTCGAGAACCGCAAGAGGCAAGGCACCGCCGCCCAGCACGGTGTCGTGGAAGCCACGGATGTCGAATTTGTCACCCAGTGCCGCCTCGGCCTGCGCACGCAGTTGCTGGATTTTCATCATGCCGGTCTTGTAGGCAGTGGCTTGTCCGGGAGTGATGATGTAACGCTCCACCTCCGAGCGCACAGTCGCCTCAGGTGTGGGTGAGTTGTCGAGGAAATACTGTACCGCCTGTTCCTGCGCTATGGAAATCTGCATATGGTGGCCGGGCAGGCCTTCGTGGTACGCGATGGCCTCAAGCGTATAGCGTGGCATTGCCTGCATGTCGGAAAGATGGGCATAGAAGATGCCGTTGCGTGATCCGTCGGGTGTGCCGGGGTAGTAGTGCTGCGCACCACCAGGCTGTTCACGGAAGAGCTCTACCCGTTTTACATCCAGCCCGGCTTTCGGCAGCAATCCGAAGTAATCCGGCAGTTTGGCGGTAACGGCAGCGAGATAGTCGCGTGCCAGTTGCAGGTAGGCTTCGCGGCCTTCATCGGTATCAGCAAAGTAGAAGCGCTGGTCCGCCCGCATTGAAACGAAGAATTCCTGCAAGCTGCCGTTGAAACCGACACTGTCTCTCAGTGCTTCCATGGCGGCACGCAAACGGGCAACTTCAGCGAGCCCGGTGGCATGGACTTCGTCAGCCGTCACCGGCAGCGTTGTCATCGCAAACAGGCGTTCGTTGTAATAGGCCTCGCCATTGGGCAAGGTCCAGCTGCCAAGCCGGTCTGTCGGGGCATTGGCGCGATCTGTTTGCAGCCACTCGCGTATTGCTGCATAAGCAGGCTGCACTGACGTCAGCAAGGCAGAGCGGGCCGACTCAGCAAGCGTTTCTGATTCTGCGGCCGTGACAGTGCCCGCTGCCTGCAGGGCGGCGAGTTTGCTTTGTACATCTGCCCACAGCGGCCCGACGAGACAGGTCGAGGTACTGTCCCATCATGTCGTCGATGGCATTCAGCCGCGCAACATAGGCGCGCATGTCATCCACGGTTTCGACTGTATGGAAGTTGATGAGGAAGTTCGGGATTTCTGCGTGCGGTCCACCGCGTCCGAAGATGAAACCATGACGGCGGAACGGCTGTGCCCGCTCAACGCCGTCAAGCGTGTAGACCCAAAGGTCCCACGAGGTTTTGGCTTCTTCATCAAGCTGCTCATAATCAAAATCAGCACGCATTTGCGCCAGGCTGTCGCGCCGCCATTGCAATTGCCTTTCACTGGCGGCTTCCGATACATCATCCAGCTTGTCGTAGTCAGTCTTGATGCCTTGAAAAGTCTTGCTGATGGGGCTGAAATCCAGCTCCTGTTGAAACTGTTCGTCAAACCAAGCGTTCAGCCGCTTGGATATCCATCAGAGTGGCGGTGGCGACAGCAAGGTCAACCGTGGCGAAACCTGCAATTCAAAGTCCGTTTCTGCCTGCAGGGTTTGCAGCGAAATTCCTTCGATCAGTTCGCGCAATACTGCTTTACCGTCTACGAGATCGAGTACGGCGATGTCGGTATAGATCGTGGTGACGCAGCCCTGGCCTGTCAGCGGCAGCGTGCATTCAGGCACGATCTTGCAGCTGCCGTCTTTGGCGAAGTATTCCATCATCACGAATACCTGCTTGGCACCCACGGCGAGATCCATGGCGCCACCTACGGCGGGTGTTCTGCGGCCACCGGGCAGATCCCAGTTGGCGAGATCGCCGTTGGCCGCCACTTGATAGGCGCCGAGTACGCTGATGTCGATGTGGCCACCACGCACCATGACGAACGAATCACCATGGTGGAAGAAAGCACCGCCGGGCAGCAGCGTGACCGGCATGTTGCCGGCGTTGATCAGGTTGCGGTCGAACGGTTCTCGCGTTTGGCGCGGACCAACGCCGAGCAATCCGTTCTCGCTGTGGAAAATCACTTCGCGTCCATGCGGCACGTGCTCGGCCACCAGGATCGGCATGCCGGAACCAAGGTTGACGTAGGCGCCGCCGGGGATGTCCTGCGCTACGCGCCAGGCGATTTGGTGCCGATTGAGGTTCATCATGGTTCACGCGTCTCGACAACATGCTGTACGAAAATGCCCTGGGTGATGATGGCCTCCGGATCAAGTTCCCCGAGACCTACGATTTCATCAACCTGCGCAATTGTGCGCGCACCGCCCATCGCCATTACCGGATTGAAGTTGCGCGCCGATTTGTCGTACACCAGATTTCCCCAGCGATCACCGCGGCGTGCGCGCACAAAAGCGAAATCGGCCCGCAG
>CAISOD010000247.1 GCA_903887045.1 uncultured Gammaproteobacteria bacterium
AATTGGCGATACCACGGTCACCGGTCTGGTCTACCAGCCAAGCTGGATACCTGGTCTGCAAATGTCCTCAGACTGGTATGACGTGAAGATCAAGGATTCCGTGGGTTCACTGGGCGCCCAACGTATCTTTGACGAGTGCAAGCGCGGTAATACCAGCTTCTGCAGTGCCATTGATTTCGATGCGGCCGGCATTGTTACCCTCATTCGGAATGGCTACGTGAATGTGAACCAGGCCCGGGTCAAAGGCATGGACTTCGAGGCTTCGTACCGTGCGGAGCCTGATTTCATCAATGGCACCGATGAGTCACTGACTCTGCGAATGCTGGCAGGCTTTATCAAGGAGCGTTCCGATACACCACTGGGTGGCACAGCACTGGATGTTGCAGGCGCACTGGGCTCACCTGACGTTACTGGCAACGCTACGCTTTCCTACAGCGTTGGCCCTTACAATGTGCGTCTGCAACAGCGGTATATCACATCCACAACCCGCGACATTCGCTGGAAAGAGGGAGTGGACGTGGATGACAATTCGGTGGCGTCCGGCAATTACACCAACATGCAGGTTGGTTACACGACGGAGAGAGAAGACGGCAGCACATGGCGGATCTCCCTGAATGTCACCAACCTGTTTGATCGGTCGCCACCAATCGTGGCCAACTACAGCACCGCTGGCACCGCCCAGTCGATTCCCAATGGTTATGACTTGTACGGCAGACGTTACCAGCTCAGTTTTGGCTTGGATTTCTGACAGCCGCGTGGATGTTGTAACCAAAGAGTTTGTCATCCGGTTTTACTGATTCAACAAGAGGCATTTAGATGAAAAATCCAATCAACAATTCCAGGAAAGAAATTTCCCTTACCGTTGCCGGGTGCGTGACAGCACTGTTTCTCACTACACCTGCGTTTGGCCACCACTCATTTTCTGCGCAATATGACAGTGAAAAAGTGGTAAATCTCAGCGGCACCGTTACCAAGATCGAGTGGCAAAATCCGCATGTGTACATTTTTGTCGATGTAATGGATGCCAAGGGCGAGTATCAGGAATGGTCGCTTGAGATGGGCGCGCCGGCCGTATTGACCCGCACGCTGGGCTGGACGCGTTCCACGCTGAAAATCGGTGACCAGATCAATGTCGAAGGCCGCGCCGCCCGAGACGGCAGCAACCTTGCCAACGCGCGTACTGTCACGTTGGCGTCCGGCGAAAAGCTGGGTGCCGGTTCCAGTCAAAATGTCACGCCTTGATGCCGGGAGCATGCCACTCATGAGACAAGTAACAGGCACCACATTCAGGCTGACTCTGCTGGGCTCACTGGCCTTGCTCGCCGCTTGCTCACAACAGCCGGCAGCCGAAGACAGCGCTTCCACTACAACCGCAGCAACAGCGCCAGCCACGCAGCCAACAGAAGCCGGTATCAAGCCGGCGCCGCGACTGGCCAACGGCATGGTCAATCTGGGACTTGCTGCTGGCGAGCGCGGCTTCTGGGGCAGCAGCGGCAGCATTTACGGCAGGGGCAGACTGAGTGCAGCTACCAACCTGCTGATTGAAGAAGTGCCGTTCCAGCCGTGGGCCAAGGCCCTGTACGAATTCCGGCAGGCGAACAACGAAAAAGATGATCCACATTCAAGGTGCCTGCCCGGGGTCCGACACGGGAGATTGAGACCGTCAACGGTTTCGAGATCCTGCAAATGCCCGAGCTGAACCGGGTGTATTTCGTATTCGGTGGTGGCGAGCACAGCTGGCGGGTGGTTTATACCGACAACCGTCCGCTGCCGGACATCGACAATCCCGATACCATCCCGGTTTATATGGGTTATTCATCTGCACGCTGGGAAGGCGACACTCTTGTCATTGAGTCAAACGGCTTCAACGAGAAAATGTGGTTTACCCAGGGCGGACTGCCGCACACACGCTACCTGCATTTGACCGAGCGTTTTTCACGGCCTGATTTCGATACCCTCAACTATGAACTCACGGTCGACGATCCCGGTGCCTATACAAAAGCGTGGACGGGCAGCTTCTCGGTGAAATGGAACTACACCAGCTGGGATGGCTCTGATGCAGGCGAGATTCATGAATACTTTTGCCAGGACAACAATCGCGACGTCCAGCACATGATTGGCAACTGAACGCCCGCCAGCGTTTTTGATTCAGATGTCACTCGTTAACTACATTCACGGAACAAACAAGATGAACCGCAAAAGCAGAATCAAAGCAGGTTGTGCACTGTTGTCAGGCTGGATACTGGCTGTCGTTGCAGCCGTGGCGCTCGCACAGGAAGGCCATCCGCTCACGGGCAGCTGGAGTGGCAGCAGGATCGTCGACGGCAAGAGCTCACGCGTGTTGATGGTGATGGAGCTGCAACGTGACCAGACGATTTCAGGCTACGTCATGGAGCAAGGCAAGCGCGCACCGTTGGAAGCAGTGGTACTGGACCCACAAACATGGAGCGTAAGTTTCACACTGGCAGCAGCAGACAGCGGCCTGCACTACAAGGTCGAGGCCACGTTTGAAGACATGGGATCGGCAACCAACCGCAAGCTGATAGGCAAGTGGACAGAAGGCAACGCCAGCGGTGACTTCGTGGTGGGCTTGAACTAGAACGCAATCAACATGGAACAAACGGGGAAACGCACATGAACCTGTACCTGCAGGCAAGTCTCTGCTGTGCACTGACGATCGGCCTGCTTGCTGTGCCACCCGGCATTTCTGCTGTGCATGCTGCCGAATCCGTACCCGCCCCGCGCGATGCCAACGGCAAGGTACTGATCGCCAACATGCCGGGGGAACCTGTAGGCCTGTGGGTTACCGACTACAGCACGCGCATCCCGTTCTTCAAGATCGAGGACATCAAATTCAAGCCATGGGCGAAGGGGCTTTACGATGCGCGTCAGGCCCACGATCTGGAACCACACGCGCGCTGCAAGGCCTCGGGTGCCATCCGCCAGTTTCTTACGCCATATGGCGTGGAAATACTCGAGGTTCCCGAACTGCAGCAGGTTTTCATCTTCGATCTTGGCGGACCTCATAGCTGGCGCACGATTTATATGGATGGCCGTTCGCATCCGGACGATCTTGAAGCCAGCAACTACGGCTACTCGATTGGTCGCTGGCAAGGCGACACCCTGGTGGTCGAATCAAGGGGCTATAACACTTCGTTCTGGTTCGAACGTGCCGGGCTGCCGCACACTGAATCAGTACAGATCACCGAGTACTTCACCCGCCGCGACAAGAACACGATGGACTACCGCTTTGTGATGAACGACCCACTGGCCTACGACGCCCCGGTCGAAGGTCAGCTGCGGATGAACTGGCGTGAGGAGGAACTGTTCGAGTACGTATGCCAGCAATCGAACTACGCGCCGGAGCTGATGGTGGGTGATGACATCGATGCCATCGGACGTTCGAGTGCTATCGTCCCCTAAACCGCAGCAGTAGCGGACTATTGCTGCCCTGCATCGACAAACATGATGGACGGCAGCATCGACCTGCCGAAATTCCAGATGGTGTCGAACACCGGCACGCCGACCAGACTCAGCAGAATTAGCCCCATCAGCAACTGGTTGCCATAGCGGTCATTCCAGTAGCGATAGGCTTGCGCCATTTTCCTCGGCAGGAAATACGGCAACAGGTAATGGCCGTCCAATGATCCGATGGGTATCAGGTTGAAGATCAACAGGATCAGGTTGATCAGCGAGAAATACATGAAGAACAACTCGGCGCCATCCCCCTGCGCAATACTCCAGCCATTGGCCAGCCCAAGCCCGTAAAAGTTGATGGCTATCGTCGCGAGCAGCAAATTCATTGCCGGGCCCGCTGCGGAAACGAAGAAGCTCGCCCACAGCGAATTGAATTTTGACGGATTGGTGGGCACCGGCCGGGCATAACCAAAGCCGATGAGTGCGGTCATCAGCAGGCCGACAGGATCGATATGGGCCGCCGGATTGAGTGTCAATCGCCCGGCTTTTTGCGCCGTATCGTCGCCGAAGAGTTTGGCGGTTGCTGCATGCCCGAACTCATGGAACGACAAGGAAATGACTATGGCGATCAGAATGACCGCAAACAAAGCAATCTGGCCTTGCAGCAACAGATTCAGCATGAGTGTGCGACTACTCTGGCGCGCATGGTTTCTGTACCACTACTGTGCACCGCGCAACTCCTGATACAAGGCCGGCAACAGGCGCTCGTTCGAGCCAAAGCTGGCGTCATAAGCTGCAGTAGGTTTGGCAGCCACCACTTCTTCGAGACTGCTGCCCTTGGCCACCAGCGCAGCCACACTGCCGCGCACCGCAATCAGCATGTCGCGCCAGCCCCGCAAGGCAGCAATATTTTCAATATTGCCATTGCCGGGGATGAAACGTGTTTGCTCGTTGGCCAGCGCCAGTGCCTGATCGACAGAATCGATGAAGCCCTGGAAAGTACCACCGGCAATTACCGGATAGCGCGAGGTGCTGAACACATCACCCAACTGCAACACGTTGGCATTCACAAACTGCACGAGGTTGTTGTCGGTAGTGTGAGCGGCCGGAAGCGGCCTTATGACAACGGTTTCACCATTGATGTACAACGTCAGGGGATTGCTGTCGAAGGTCATTGTGGGCAGTGCAGCCGCCGGCGCCGGCGGACCACCGCGCTGGCCGGCAGCGAGTATCGCGCGGGTTTCTGCGCGGGCGATGATCACCGCACCCCGTTGGCCATAGGCTTCGTTGCCGCCGGTATGATCAGGATGTACATGCGTGTTGATCAGATAGCGCAGTGGACCTTTGTACAGCCCATCAAGCACAGCCAATTCTGCCTGCGCTGATTCGGGATCCAGCTTGCTGTCAACCACCAAGGCGCCGTCGGGGCCAATCAGCAGCGTGCTGTTGGCACCACCACCGCCGGTGACGAGGAACAGACCCGGAGCGATTTCATTCGCCTCCACCGGCGCTGGAGCGGCCGCAGCGTACAGTGTCTGCGCCTGCAGCAAAGTCGAGGCCGCCAACAGCAAGTGCTTGATATTCATATATTCTCCTTTTTACACAGGAAATGCAGAGTGGGACCAGCCTAGCCAGATAAGCGAGGGGTGTCCATAAGCGCCCGAATCGCCCGCGTATAGGTGGCGACCATGCGGCGTTGGCCTGCAGGGGTCGCAATGATGTCCTGCCTGGTTTCGATCTCGATACCTGCATAACACGCTGCCGGCAAAAGTCGCCGCAACGAAGTCGTGAAGCCGTCGGTATAGCCGACGTAAGGATAGTTCCTGCGCACATGCAGTGTGCTGTCTTCGGTTCGCACGGCCATAGCCAATGCCCGCGCCAGTGTTGCTTCAAAGTGGCGGCCGGGGTCATACAGAATGCCGACTGCCGCATTCCGCTGCTTGCCATCGAACACCGGTGTGAATGAATGAATCGACAGGTGCAGAACCCGTTGGTCTTGAGCAACCAACCGTGTCAGCCGGGCCTGCACCGCATGGCGGTACGGTGTGTAGCAGGTGCGGATCAGCTCAGCCCTGGCTGCGGGATCGAGTTCGCGCGACCACTCCGACCACACGCTGTTGACATGCAGCGAGCGGTTGAGATCGACCAATAGTCGTGTCGTCGTTGCAAAGTGAAGAGGTGCCTTGAGATTGGCTGCCAGGCCCTGTGCCACAGCCAGTGCCCCGATGTCCCATCCGCGATGCGTGTTCAACAGCTTTTTATGGCCACGGAACAGAGCGCCATAAGCGGGTGGCACCAGGTTGCCGCCATGCTCACAAGTCAGAACGACCACATCGAAGGTTTTGCTGGACACTGCTCACCGCTGAAGGGGGATCGCCGGCGAACAAGGCGACAGGTTGAAGTGGGACTGCCGGAAGGCAGTTCCAAATATACAGTGCTTCAGAAATCCGCTGTCCCGATTTCGCACTGTTGCGATCTGTTTGCACCGCCGCGGCTGCAAAAAAGTGGTAATCCCGCGTGACTGGTTCAACATCCTCAGCTACGCGCTGACCGACAGCGGGCACTCCAGCGATTGCGGCACCTTGTTAGCCGGCTGCTACGGCAAATTCGGTACGCCCTTCGGTGCACGCAGGATTCCGCTCAGGCTGCGCTGAACGTTGACTCTGTCTTCAGGGCAGCACAGGTTTGACTTCGAGCCCGCTGCCCTTTGCGTTGTCATCCACCTGCCAGCCGGTCTGGAATGCACGAGCACGCGCGATGTCGGCTGGGGTGGCGTCGCGCGGGTCCATGTTCACTGCCGAGCAGGTGAAGCCTCGCAGCGTGCATTCCGAGGTGCGATGCACGATGCCGCGATCCTGCATCAGCTTCAACATCAGGTTCACCGCTGCCTCATTGAAGACGATGGCATTATTGGGCCGGAAAGTACCGACGCCAATGGCGTAGTCGATCGGCATCAGCGGTTCAATGCTGGCACCGAATACACCATCGTTCTTCTCACCGAGATCGAAGGCTGCAAGATCGGCACCCTGGTCCACCAGATACTGGATGATCTCGGTGTCGCCGAGATTGGCTGCAGCCATCAACGGCGTAATGCCGTAGTCGTCGTGCCAATTCACATCGAGGCCACTTTCCACCAGCACCCGGATCACCTCAAGGCGGTCACTCGCCGGCCGCAGTTTGTGAAAGCCGTAGATGAAACCCGTGCCGGCGGCAGCACTCAGCATGGTTTCGTCGTCACTGGAGCGGATTTGCGGATCGGCGCCGAACTCGATCAGCAGTTTCACCAGGTCGGGATCGCCGGAAAATGCGGCACGTGTCAGTGCAGTGGCGAACACCAGCCGCGGCTCGCCCTCACGCATCATGGCTTTTGGCGTCGCATTGATCAGATGATTGGGATCGGCGCCGGCTTCAAGTAACTGGCGCACCAGCGGCAGCGAGTCGTCGGTGACGGTCCACGGAAAGTTGGGCGCAGTTTCCGTATTGCGGCGGTCCACCGCCCAGAACAGCGGCGTGAATTCTTCGGCATCAGGCTGGTTGACGTTGGCTCCACGCGCAATGAGGCGCGACGCAAGTGCGAAGTTGCCGTTGAAGATCGCCAGTCCCAGTGCGTCCTTGCCATCGGCGGCGCGGGCGTCGATGTCGGCACCGGCGTCCAGCAACTGGGCGGCAATGCCGAGATGGCCTTCGCGTGCGGCGAAGTGCAATGGGCTCAGTTCACCGCTGGCATGTTGCACGGGTTTGCGCTCGCTCCCGCTGCGCCGCGCCGGCACCGCACCTTCGAACTGCAGACCGCCACGTTGGGTGTTGCCCGGAATGAACGCTGTGGCGGCATTGACGTCTGCCCCGGCAGCGATGAGTCGCTGCACGATCAGCTCATGGCCTTCGGCAACAGCCCACATCAAGGCAGTGGCATCACCCCAGTGCTCGCGTGCATCTACTGCAGCACCGCGTTCCAACAAGAGATCTACTGCCTCAGGCAATCCGGTGCGGGCAGCAAGCATCAGTGCGGTATCGCCGGTCACGCTGAGTAAGGCGTTGACGTCGGCACCGTGATCAAGCAACAGCGCCAGCATCGGGGCATCACCATTGATTGCTGCCAGCATCAGTGGCGTGGCACCCACCCGGTTGGCAGCCATTGCATTGGCACCAGCAATGAGCAACTGTTCGGCCAGACTCGTGTCCTGTGCCTGCACGGCCCAGTGCAGCGCAGTGGCTCCATCCACCTGCGGTTCGTTGGCATCAACGCCGGCAGCCAGCAGTTGCTGCACGCGCACGTTGTCCTGCCGCTGGGCAGCATCGGCCAGCTCACCTGCAATGGCAGTATTGGCGATGCCAAGCACCCATAGACCCAGCAAAGAAGGGACGAGGCGTTTCATCGCGTTGCCTCCACGCCGCGCACGCGGCCGAGCCATTCCACCAGCTTTTCCATTTCCACGTCGCTCAGCACGGCGCCGTTGCCGCGCATGTCCAGCATCAGGTCGCGCCATTTGGCTGGCGTGTTGCGCTGTTTGAACACGCGCAGCTCGTGGCATTCCGTACAAACGCCATCCATGAACACCCGTGCTTCAACATCGGTGAAGGTCTCGGTGACTGTCGGCGCTTCGTAGACGCGCGGAAACGCAATGCTGTCGGCGCCGAACTGCTCGCTGAGAAAGTCGAGCAATGCTGTTTCGTCACTGCCGTTCAGGTGCACGCTGTTGTCGTCCTGGTGCAATTGATCAATCAACTCGCGCCAGCCCTGGCGATCAAGCGCAAAGTAAGCATAAGGATCAATGCCATGGCAGGCACTGCAATTGCGGAAGATGGCGCCACGCACCGGTTCATCAGGCAGCTCAACCTGTGGACGCAAGCCCTGGGCTGCTACCGGACCGCACATTGAATCCAACAACAGTGCCATCAGCACCAATAATGATGAGTACAGCGGCTTCATGTGATCGACAGCGCTCCGGTGCTCTGGCCGATGCTGTCGCGTTCGATGCCATACAGCTGCAGCAGGCTCAACAGCATGTTGCTGGTGCGCTCGGTATTGTCGGGGAACACCAGATGACGGTTGCCTTTGAAGGTGCCATCGATACCACCGGCGAGAATCACCGGCACTTTCTCGTGCGCATGGCGGTGCGAGTTGCCCATGTTGCTGCCCATGTACACCAGCGAATTGTCGAGCGCATTGCCTTCTATGTCCTCAATTGCGCGCAGCTTGTCGAGGAAGCGCGCAAGGATGGAGACGTGGTAGCGATTCATCAGCGCGTAGTCGGCGATGTTCGACGGCTTGTCTCCGTGGTGGGAGGTGCCATGCCAGGCGCCATTGGTGCCTGACTCGGGGAATGTCGCCGACGAAATATCCACACCCAGCATCATGGTGGCAGAGCGGGTGATGTCGCCCTGGAAAGCCAGCGCGATGAGGTCGAACATCAGCTTCAGGTGTTCATCCTTGCTCTGTGGAATACCGAACGGCACGCTGGCATCCGGTTCCGCCACTGACTTGTCGAGGGCGATGCGCAAGCGGCGTTCAAGCTCGCGGATGTTTTCGAAGTAGTTGTCGAGACGGTTCTGGTCTTCTTTGCTGAGGCTTTGCTTGAGCGCGGGAATTTCCAGCGCCACTGAATCGAGCAGGCTGGCCTTGCGCAAGCGGCCCTGCCGCCGTTCCTGCGCAGAGCCGCCGGTGCCGAACAAGCGTTCGAACGCTACGTGTGGATTGATCTCGGTGGGCAGCGGCTGTGAAGGACCACGCCACGAAATGCTGTTGGTGTAGGCGCAGCTGTAACCCCAATTGCAGTTGCCATAGTTACCAGCGTCTTCCACACCAAGCTGTACCGACGAGACGATGGTGTCCTGCCCATAGTGGTCGGCGATCAACTGGTCGATGGTGGCGCCGAGATAGGGACTCACTGCGTTGCGACGCGGCCGGGCGCCAGAGAGGAAAACCGCGCCACGTGCATGATTACCGCCGGGTTCTTCTTCGGTAGAGAAGGCTTCAGGCACGTCGAGGCCGGTGATCAGCACCACGCGGTCACGGAACGGTTCGAGTGGTTTGGTGATGAACGAGAACTCGAAATCACTGCCGACTTGTGTGGGGCTCCAGTAACCCGGCGCGGCGCCATGCGGATGCCAGACACCGACGAAACGGCGCACTGGCGTGGCGGCCTTGGCAATCGGCGTCAACGCCGGCAGCATGGCATCGAGCAGCGGCAAGGCAATGGCCGTGCCGGCTGCACGCAGGAATGTCCGGCGCGCGAGGTGTTTCTTGCGGATCACGTTCATGGCGTTTCTCCTGTTGTATCCCCCAACACCACTCGTTGCTGGAATGGCATGCTCTGTACGACGCCGAGCACGAGGGAGGCAAAACGGTAATCATCATCGGCGGCATCGCGCACGATCTGGCGCACTACCGGCATGTCGTAATACTCCACTCCACGGCCGAGGCCGTAGGTCAGCAGTTTCTCAGTAGCAAAGCGCACGAACTGCGGTGAGTAGCGCAACAGCACCGAACGCAGGCCGGCCGGGCCATCCACTTCGGTGCCGTCCCAAAGTGTTACCTTGGTATCGATCGGCGCCACGCGACCGTCCCATTTGCGCGGATGACCTTCCAGCGTGCGCCACTTGCCGTCGGCGTCGAAGTTTTCCAGCGCAAAGCCGATGCCGTCCATCAAGCGGTGGCAGGTGGCACAAGTGGGATCCTGCCGGTGCAGCTCCATCTGCTCGCGCAGTGAAGTGATCGGCTGGTCGCCGCCGGTTTCCTCTAGCGCCGGCACATTGGCCGGTGGCGACGGCGGCGGTGTGCCGAGCAGATTTTCCAGCACCCACACACCGCGCTTCACCGGCGAGGTGCGGAAGTTTTGCGTATAGGTCACCGCCAGAAAACTGCCTTGACCCAGCAGGCCACGGCGGTAGTCGAGCTCGGGGCCGAGCGTCACGCGGCGGAAGTGCGCGCCGTAAATGTTGGGAATACCGTAATGCCGCGCCAGCCGCTCGTTGACGAAGGTGTAGTCGGCATCCAGCAGTTCGGTGATTGGCCGGTCTTCCTGAATGATGTTGGCGAACAGCAACGAGGTTTCCTGCGCGAACGCTAGGCGCAACTCGTCATCCCAATCGGGGTAGTAAATACCATCCGGAAAGGTGGTAGGCAGATTGCGCAAGTAGAACCACTGCGCAGCAAAGTTGTCGACCAGAGCAGCAGCGCGCGAATCGGCGAGCATGCGGCGCACCTGCGCCGCGAGCTCGGTGGGATCCGACAGACGACCGGCGGCGGCGACATCCAGCAGCGTTTCATCAGGGATACTGCTCCACAGGAAAAATGACAGTCGTGATGCCAGTTCCAAATCACTGATCCGGTAGGCCGTACCCACCGGAACGTTGGCGGGCTCGCGCTCGGTGCGCACCAGGAACTGCGGGCTGGCCAACAGTCGCGCCAGTGCAAGCTCGATGCCGTCCTCGAAACTGCCCTCATCGCGGCCTGCCTGCCAGAACTCCATCAGTGGTACGAGGTCGAGGTCACTGACCGGCCGCCGCCACGCGAGTTTGGCCAGGCGACCGAGTATCTCGCGTGCGCAGGGCAGCTCCTCCTCCAGCGTGGCCGGATGGCACGAGTACAGCCGGCGCAGACTCGGCGAATCGGTGGGACGCGTCGCCTCGAAGGGACCCTGGATGCGCAAGAGGCCCACCTCCGGATGGTTGTGCATGCCGGGCAAAATTTCGTTCTCGAGCGATTTGCGGTCGAACTCCTTGATGAGACTGAAGCTCGGCCGGTAATTGCTGGCAAGGAAGGTGACACCGACTTGATGGGTGCCGGCCTTTACCGGCACTTGCACGTTGAGGTCGCCTTCGCCGCCTTCGCCACGGCCGCGGCCGAGATTGGAGTACTCGAACAGATGCAAGCGTTCGCCGTCGATGCTCAGCTCCAGTTGTTCCCCGGAGATGAAAGTGCCTACGCGCAGATTCTGCAACACGAAGGTATAGAGGCCGTCCGCCGGGAAAGAGTAGCGCACGCTCATACCGCCGCGGGTTCCGTGCGGCTGACCCGGCAGTTGCATGGTCTGGGATGAATCGCCCGGCGGCAGGAAGGTCACTTCTGTCGGTGAACCCTGGTAGCCGGCGGCGAGGCTCGCCACCTTGAGTGCCGCCGAGGTATACGCTTCGAGCAAGGTCGATGACAGTGTCAGCGAGCCGGCCATGTTGTCGAAGCCTCGCGCCAGCGTGTCAGGCGGCAGCAGCAGCGCCGCATCAATCTCAAGGGCAAGCAGATCGCGGATGGCATTGGCATATTCAGCACGATTGAGGCGGTGCAGGGTCTTGCTGCCTGCATTGGGCACTGCAGTCGTATCAATGGTGGTCTCCAGCGCTTCAGTCAGTGCCAGATAGTCTGCCGGTGCCGGCCGCTTTTCACCGGGCGGCGGCATCATGCCGGCGCGCAGTTTGCGGATCACGCGCTCCCAGGTTTCTGCATGTTGTGCCGGTGCTTCTTGCACCACCAGGCTGAGGTCGAGACTGCCGGCGTAGTCGTCACTGTTGTGACAAGCGGTACAGTAGTCGCCGATTGCAGTCTGCGCATCCGCAGTAGACAACGACTGCGCCATGAGGACGCCGGGCGAAATCAGCAACAGCAAACAATAATGAAACGCGTACGGTATCCGCATGGATGTTGCGACAACCATCTGCATGCCCCTCCTTTTTCTCCTGCTGCTGTTTTTTTGTCTCGGCGCAGGGCCGGAATGCGTGGGTTGAATACGAATGCGCAGGAGTTGGGCAGATTTGTAGACCCATCTGCGTATCGGCGCAAGTGCGGGAAAAAGACGGTACGGTGCAGAACCGGTATTTCCCGTTGGATTCCCATCTTTTTTGCAATATTGCAGGATGCGTACAGCATTCAGATAGTGGATGGACGCGGCGGCATCGGCAAGCGGCCGATCTCCCTTCAGTGCTCTCTGGCTAACGCTTGCCAGCTTTCGTGAATGTAGGGCAGACTTGATTTGCAACAGGATTTTTTTCACACCCACTGAAACCAGAAAAAATAATCATGCAAATTGTTGAATCCTATTCCGTCGCCGTCGCCATGTGCATAGTTACCATGCTCTGCTGGGGCTCATGGGCCAATACCCAGAAGCTCGCCAGCAAGGAATGGCGATTCCAGCTTTTCTACTGGGACTATGCCATCGGCGTTGTCCTGTTATCGCTGTTGCTTGCCTTCACGCTAGGCAGCACTGGCGACAGCGGCCGCGGCTTCGTAGCTGACCTGCAACAGGCCGACTCCCAATGGCTGGGCTCTGCGCTCATTGGCGGCATCATTTTCAATTTGTCGAACATACTGCTGGTAGCGGCTATCGATATCGCTGGTATGGCGGTGGCGTTCCCCGTGGGTGTTGGTCTGGCGCTGGTGCTGGGCGTCATCACCACCTACCTTGCCCAACCCGAAGGCAACGTACTCATGATCACTGCCGGCGTGGCGGCAGTAGTCGTGGCCATCGTGCTCGATGCACTCGCCTATGGAAAACTGGTGGCTGCTGGCAAGAAAACGCCCATGAAGGGCATCGTGCTTTCGGTAATTGCCGGCGTGCTGATGGGCTTTTTCTACAGCTTCGTCGCGCAGTCCATGGGGGCCATCGACGCCTCCACCCAAGTGTTGGAAGCAGGCAAGCTGAGTCCTTACACCGCGCTCGTGGTTTTCAGCGTCGGGCTGTTTGTGTCGAATTTCGTCTGGAACAGCATCGTCATGGCCAAGCCGTTCATCGGTGAGCCGGTGACCTATGGCGATTACTTCACCAAGGGCAACCTGCGCCTGCACCTGATAGGAATCCTCGGCGGCGTTATCTGGAACATCGGTATGGGCTTCAACATCATCGCCAGTACCGCCGCCGGCCCGGCGCTGTCGTACGGCCTTGGCCAGGGAGCGACGATGGTCGGCGCTTTCTGGGGCGTGTTCATCTGGAAGGAATTCAAAGGGGCGCCCGCAGGCACCGACAAGCTGCTGGCAGCGATGTTCCTGTTTTATCTGATTGGCCTTGGCGTGCTGATCGCCTCCAAACTCTGAGCTTTAAACCATGAGCAAGCCATCCATTGTTGTCGTCGGCAGCTCCAACACCGACATGATCATCCAGCTCGCGCGGATTCCGCGTCCGGGCGAAACCCTGCTGGGCGGCGCTTTCACCAGTGCCGCCGGCGGCAAGGGTGCTAATCAGGCAGTGGGGGCCGCCCGTGCTGGTGGCAATGTCACGTTGGTCGCCCGCGTCGGCAAGGATGTCCTCGGTGCAGAGGCCGTGGCCGGTTTCCGCAAGGACGGCATCAACGTGGATTTTGTTTCCACCGACAAAACTGCCCCTTCGGGAGTTGCACTGATTTTTGTCGGAAAGGACGGTCAGAACAGTATCGCGGTCGCTGGCGGTGCCAACGCCAGGCTGTCGCCGGCCGATGTCAAAAAGGCCGCGAAAGCCATTCGTGGCGCCGCCGTGCTGGTGGCGCAGCTGGAATCGCCGCTTGATACCATTGCAGCCGCCGCCGCTATTGCCGCCAAGGCAGGTGTGCCCTTCATTCTGAATCCCGCGCCGGCGCGTGCCCTGCCGGATGACTTGTTGAAACTCACAAGCATCCTCACGCCAAACGAAACCGAAGCTGAACTGCTCACCGGAGTAAAGGTGAAGGACGATGCCACTGCCGCCAAAGCTGCTGCGAAACTACTCGCGCGCGGCGTGGGAACCGTGATTCTGACTCTCGGCGCGCGCGGCGCCTTCGTCGCGAATGCCACTGCTGCGCAGGTTGTACCCGGCTTCAAGGTGAAGGCAGTAGACACAACTGCCGCCGGCGATACGTTCACTGGGGCACTGGCCGTCGCCCTCGCGGAAGGGAAAACCCTGCCCGCCGCCATTCGGTTTGCCAACGCGGCAGCCGCCATCTCAGTAACCCGGCTGGGGGCCCAGCCGTCCGCTCCAACGCGCAGAGAGATTGAGAAATTCCTCAAGGCCAACCCTTAACCCTGCCTGCAGATATCACCTGCGGGCTTTATGATTCCTGAACCTTTGCTTCCTATACTCCCGGTGTAACCAACGCACCCCGGGAGCTAGCTCATGCACAACATTTCTCTTTACCAGGCGACCCTCGCACGTCTGTCGCGTCGCCAGTTGCTGAATGCGGCCGCCATACTCGGCACGGCCGCGATTACTGCACCGCTCTTCTCGCGCAAAACCCTCGCGGCACCGATCTTCATGGACTATCCGTTCCAGCTCGGGGTGGCCTCAGGCGATCCGACACCTGACGGTGTCGTCCTGTGGACGCGACTGGCACCGAAGCCCCTCGAAGGTGGCGGCATGCCCGCCGTCAACGTTGAAGTCGAGTGGGAAGTGTCGACGGTTGCCAACTTCGCCACCATCGTGCAGAAAGGTGTCGCCCTCGCGCGTCCGGAGCTCGGCCACTCGGTGCATGTCGAGGTCAGCAGTCTGGAGCCTAACAAAGAGTACTTCTATCGCTTCCATGCTGGCGCGGAAGTCACGCCAACCGCGCGCACCAAGACCGCTCCGGCCATGGGCCAGGCGATCGATCGTCTGCGTTGGGGTATCTGCGGCTGCAATCACTTCGAAAGCGGCTGGTTCACCGCCTATCGCGGCCTGGCGAACGAGAACTTCGACTTCATCATCCACACCGGCGACTACATTTACGAGGGCCGCGACAACGGCAACCGCACACCCGACACTGTAGTGCGCCGCCACCATGGCCAGGAGATCCACACTGTTGTCGACTATCGCAATCGTTATGCGCAGTACAAAAGCGACCCGAACCTGCAAGCCGCCCACGCGTCGGCGCCGTGGCTTATGACCCGCGACGACCATGAAGTCGAAAACAATTACACGGTGGTGGACGAGAACAACATCCCGCCGGAGATATTCGCCCTGCGCAAAGCCATGGCCTATCAGGCGTATTACGAAACCATGCCATTGCGTGCCAGCGCCATTCCGCAGGGACCGAACCAGCTGCTCTACCGCCGCATCCAGTTCGGCGACCTGATGGACATCAGCCTGTTGGATACACGCCAGTACCGTTCAGACCAGCCTTGCAACGATGGCTCCAGGACCGGCTGCGCTGCCATAAACGACCCCAGTGCCACCATGCTGGGCACAGCACAGGAGAAGTGGCTGTTCGACAACCTCGCCACGGTAAAGTCAAAGTGGACGGTATTGTCGCAACAGGTGCCGATCTTCATGCGCGATAACCTCAAGGCGACGCCGGACGGCCAGTTCTCGATGGACAAATGGGACGCCTACACCGCGGCACGCCAGCGCTTGATGAATCGCCTGAAAGAGACACAGGCGCCCAATCCGGTAGCGCTGTCCGGTGACGTGCACCTGGCCTACGCTGCCGAACTGAAGATGGACTACAACAACCCCGACTCGGAGACAGTGGGTGTCGAGTTCACCGGCACCTCCGTCTCGTCTGGCGGTGACGGCACCGACGTCACCGCAGGGTGGGACGCCGTAAAGGGTGACAACCCGCACATCAAATACCACTCAGCCAAACGGGGCTACACCGCGTTCGTCACCACGGCCACCGAGATGCAGGCGGAGTACAAAATCATCGATAAAGTCACGCTGCCGAACCAGCCAATCAACCGCGGCGCTACCGTGATTGCAACCGCCGGCAAGCCTGACCTGCGTCTGGCATAGATCCTGGTATGGCGAGGCCTGCAACGTTCGTGGTTGCAGGCTTGATTCGCTTCCGGGCCCAACGCTGGTGGACAAGTTCCGTCTGCCTCTCTATTCTCTACCCCCACTTATCGGCATTTGGCGTTCTTCAAGCGATATTGAGGAGTTTCCAGTTTGTATATCCGCCCTGGCGGATAATCGAAATTACCTGCTGCAGTAAATCGGACTACCCGCGGCCCGCATAAACATGCGTAGCCGCCGAACCTTGGCACCGCTTAAGAGTGTCAATTGAAAAAAGGGGGGTGTACGTATGGGCATTTCTGGAAGAAAAACCATAACTGTTGAACTGCGAATCGCATTGATGGCAGTTGGCATGGTGTGGTTGCCGTTGTCTGCAGTGGCGGCAGGCAACCTTGCTGCTGCAGCAAGGACCACTGACCTTGACCAGGCAAGACAGCTCATAACTGCAGGCGCAGACGTCAATCTGCCTGAACCCGATGGCACCACCCCTCTTTTGTGGGCCGTCTACAATTCCTCGCCCGAGCTCGTCCAACTGCTACTGGATGCGGGTGCCAACCCCGACATCGCGAACCGACTTGCCATCTCCCCGTTGTTGCAGGCCAGTCGTAATGGCGACGCTGGTTTGATCCGCGCGCTGCTCGCCAGTGGTGCCAGCCTGTCAGACAACCACCCTGCAACCGAGCCGGCACTGCTGGCAGCGGCGAGAGCCGGCAACCCCGAAGCGGTACAAGTGCTGCTCGATGCTGGTGCCGATGCCAATGCCACCGAGCCACTTGATCAGCAGACAGCACTGATGTGGGCAGTGGCCGCAGGTCATCATGACGTAGCCAAGCTGCTGCTTGAAGCCGGCGCCGATCCCAAACTACAGGCGCGGGTCTCGACCCTGACAAAACGCAAGAATGCAGATTTTCCGAGCGGCGGCTTTGCAGCACTGCACTGGGCCACGCGCAACGGCGATCAAGCCATGATCAAGCTACTGACCGGGCACGGTGCCGACATCAATGTCCGCAACGGTGACAGTTCGACGCCCATGATGCTGGCGATCGTCAACGACCGCTTCGATATCGCGGCGCAGTTGCTGGAACTCGGCGCCGATCCGAATGACGGCTCGCTCTACTTCGTCACCGAAATGCGCGACGCCACGACAGATTGGCGGGCACGCGATGGCACGGTATTTCGTGCCGACCATCCCAACGAACTGAGCGCACTCGATCTCACCCGCCTCCTGTTGGAAGCAGGTGCTGATCCGAACAAGCCCTTCTTCGGCCAGATGCACAACACATCGATGTGCTGCGACACCAAGGCCAATGCCTCGCCATTCTTTCGCGCCGCAATTGCTGCCGATGTTGAAGGCTTGAAAGTGATGCTGGCGCATGGTGCGGATGCCGATTGGTCACCTGCGCTCGAAGTCAAAGAGGAAAATGACTTGAGCGACACGCCGCGCGGCAATGTCGGCAAGACTGCACTGATGATGGCGATCACCGGCGGCAAAGGTGTCGGCGTGGCTGGAGGCCCCAACGACCTGCGCTACGGCCCGCCGGATTTCCGGGAGCCTGCCAACCGCGACACCCTCGCTGCAGTCAACGTACTGATCGCCGCCGGGGCTGATGTCAGCAAGAGCGACCCCAACCAGGAAACAGCCCTGCACTTCGCAGTGAAAGCACTGCACCCAGGCATCGTAAAAGCGCTGGTATCCAAAGGCGCAGCGCTTGATGCCAAAGACAAAGATGGTCTGACGCCGTTGCAGGTAGTTGAAAAAATGAAAGCACCTGAAGCAACACCCGGCTTTTATTTCCAACCGCCACTGGCGCAACCAGCGGAGATGGCTGCCTTGCTGAAAGAACTCGCCGGGAATCATGTTGAATGAAAGCTACAGCAAAAAATCCGCTGGCAGCTGCAATCGCGTTTGCCACGCTGAGCATGACAGCCAGCGCCGCCGAACAGCCTCACAGCATGGATGCCGCGCTGACTGAACAGTGGGCACTGTTCGATGATTACTGCATGAAGTGTCACAACTACGACGACTTCAGCGGTGGATTGGCCTTGGAAGACTATGGTCCCGATGATGTCACCGAAAATCCGGCAGTTTTCGAGGAAGTACTGCGCAAACTGAAAATCAGCGCCATGCCTCCTCGCGGTCAAAAGCAGCCAAGCCCACAAGCACGCGCCCGCTTCGTTGCTACGCTTGAAAACACGCTGGACGCTGCAGCGGCAGCGAATCCTTACGCCGGCACCACCACGGTACATCGACTGAATCGGGCTGAATACACCAATGCCATCCGCGACTTGCTGGGCGTCGAAATGGACCTTACGGAGTTGTTGCCGAGCGACGGTGGTGATTTCGGCTTCGATAACATCGGCGAGCTGCTGCGCTCGTCGCCGATGCTGCTGGATCGCTACATGACGGTGGGATTGCGGGTTGCCGATCTGGCACTGGGCAATCCGGAGGCCTCGGTGAGTGCCACCACCTACAACATTCCGTTCGACACTACGCAAGAGCATCACCTCGCCGGATTCCCTATCGGTACCCGCGGCGGCGTTCGCGCCACCCACTACTTTCCGGCCGATGGCGAGTATGTGTTTGCCGCCCGCCCACTACAGGGTGTGGCAGAAGGCTATTTCGGCATCGAAGGCCACGACAAACCGCACGAATTCCTGGTCTATGTTGATGGCGTCATCGCTTACTCAAGCGAGATCGGTGGGCCCGAACAGCACAGTATCAGCGTTGACAAAGGCTTCAACGATGTCATTCCGGTAGTCGATGCAAAACTGACCTCGCCCAGAATTCCGGTCACCGCCGGCCCGCATGAAGTGGTGTTCACCTGGCGCGAGCGCGTTACTGCCGAGCAGAATTCATGGCAACCTACCTTGCGCAATTCACTGGAGATACATAACCCCTCCGGCATGCCACGGCTGGAAAAAGCCATGGTTGAAGGCCCCTATAACGCAACCGGTGTCAGCGCGATGGCACCACGCAAGCAAATACTGGCGTGTCAGCCGAACGCAGCTGCCGATGAAGAAGTTTGTGCACGGGAAAACCTGGCGAATCTGGCACGCAGGGCTTTTCGACGCCAGATCACCGATGATGACATCGCCGCTCCGCTGGCGTTCTATTTGGACGAGCGCAAGAACGGCGGCGATTTTGATGCTGGCATGCGCGCTGCAATCGCCCGCCTCGTTGTCAGCCCATTCTTTCTTTTCCGTGTCGAAGCCGATGCCAATGATGCAGCCCCGGGGGCCGATCAACCTGTCAGCGGTGTTGCTCTCGCCTCGCGCCTGTCGTTCTTCTTGTGGTCTTCCGCTCCCGACGATGAGCTGATCGCGCTAGCGGAGAGCACAAACATGGAAAACGCCAGCGAGCGCGAGTCGCAAGTGCGTCGCATGTTGGATGATCCCCGCTCCAGCGCCTTCGTCGA
>CAISOD010000248.1 GCA_903887045.1 uncultured Gammaproteobacteria bacterium
CAGTGCAGCGGTGCGGCACAGCATGAAACAGCCGCTGATCAACTCTACTGCGGTCGCCACTTGTTGTTGTGCCAGCTCGCGATATTCGTAACGGGCCAGCCGTGAATCGAACAACCGCCGCAATACCACCGGCGCAAATCCGCGCAGCAGCAGATCGAACACGCTTGGGTAACGTTTGCAGAGATGTTCGGCCACACCATCGCCATTGATACAGGCTGGCGATACGGCGACGACACGCTCGTGTTGCAGCAAGTAAATCAACCCGTTCAATAACGCGGCGCTATCGAGCTCCACATCCGGATTCAGCACCAGATGGAAACTGCTGACCGCGTTGTTTATTGCCTGGTTGTTGGCGGCAGCAAAACCCGTGTTGTGCGCATTGCTGATGAGTTGGCTGCACGAGTGCAGTTCACTCTGCTGCAGCAGTGCCTGCAGGCGAGAACCTTCATCGCCGTTGTCGATCAGCGTGAGAGCAACCTGCAGCGACAACTCGCTGCGGGCAGTTGCCACAGCAGCTTGCAGACTGGCCAGCGTGCGCGCCAACAAAACAGGATCGGATTTGTAGCAGACTATCGAAATCCCGAGACTGTAGTCTCCGGGTGTTGGTGCAGCGTTGTTCATTCACGCTCGGGAACAAGACGATCGCCGAACGGTGTCGTGACACGGCGCATACCGGGGGGTATCTGATCGTCTGGAATCCGGGAAGCTTCTACCAGCCGGTTAAGGCGCTCGCCGCGTGCACGCTGGCGTGCATCACGTGTTGCCTGCTGTTCCGGTGACTGCTGATCGACAAGCTCTGCCTGGCCACTGAACGGATTGACAAAAAACCCCTGGCCAGCGGGAACCGGCACCGGCAGTCCTTGTGCAGCGGCCTGGGCCTGCTGCGCCTGTATGGCGGCTTCGAAGGGATTCTGTGCGGCGAGCGCCGGATCCACCACAATGCCATTGGTTGAGCCATTGTTTGGGCCAATGATCTGTTGCGGTTGTACGCCCTGTGAATTCGGTGGCAGCGGGGCTGCCAAGGCAAGGGTCAGCACGGCGCGACTGCTGTCGAGACAACTTACTCCTTGTGGCGGTGCCGCTACACAGGGGTCGTTGCCCGGCTGTGACAACACCACGCTGCGCTGCCTTATCTCTTCGACGATAAAACCCGGCACGCCGGGCAACGGCGAACGTTCGCCCGGCCGCCACGCCACTTCACTTGTCTGCCCCTGCCGGTTGACCAGCGTGACCTTGTAACTCTCACCCACGTGGGTGGTGCTGCGCACGGTAAACGCGGGCTGGCCACCTGCACCCGGAGCGACAAACCCCGGCACGGGCTGTTGCTGCTGATCCTGGGCAGCATCGGTTTCCACCGGTTCGAACAGCGACAGTTCCTGCGCCTGCAGCTGTGCGACAGCAAGCAGCAAGGCAGCGACCAAAGTCAGCTTTTTCATGGCGTTTCCCTCCAGCCAACTAGAGATTGGCAAATGAGACGATGCCATTGTCATCGACTATATTGAGCCCGGCAACCTTGGGCGCGCCGACATCGGCGGTATTGGCCCAGTGGGAACGTTGGGCAACGCTGCCCAGCTGTTGCACATGCTGCATCGAAAACAATTGGGCATAGCAAATCACCAAACCACCAAGACTGCGGATTTCAAACAGAGGCTCGGCCGCCAACTCATTGAGCTTCTTCTCATTGATGCGATACATGCCCTCTACATTGAGGATCTCTTTTTCCTGCTGCACCTGCAGTACCCAGGGTTCAAAAAGCCCATTGGCATCCAGCAACTTGCAAAGCTGCGCCGAACGCTCACGGTCCGACTCGAACTGCATCAACTGGGCAGTAATCGCATTGACCTCGGCAGCGAGGGCTTTTTCGTCGGCGAAAAACGGATAGCCCGCCGCCGTCTCGCTGATCAACCCGCTGTCTTCATCGACACACAGGATGAACTGGCCAGTGGGATTCTTCGCCAACTTGAACGGCCGAGAGCGATACAACAACGGCACGTAATCAGCCAACCATTTACCGTCCGCATTCACCAACAGGTTCTTGCCGGTAATGAAGCCCTGCACGACCACCGGAAAATATCCGGCGTCGTTTTTGGCAAACGCCAGCGGCAACGACAGCATCGCC
>CAISOD010000249.1 GCA_903887045.1 uncultured Gammaproteobacteria bacterium
ACCAGCCACCACATTGGTCCAATGCAGGGTGCTGGCAGCTACTGCACTGCCGCTGCCAAATCCAAACTGCAGGTAAAAGCCGAATACTGAACCCAGCACGAGCCCCAACAGCACCCGGCGTGAAAGACCCACGCCGCTCTGGGCCAGACTCACCAGCAGGACCAGCAGCGCCGCGAATATCAGCAGGTTGATCGGCGCCATTACAGGCATGGGGACTACCTCCGGACTAACGCACCGTTATTGCTGATTGGCCGGCGCATCCTGATTGGCGCGCATGATGATGTAGGCTCGCACCGCTTGCGCCTGCTCCTGGTTCAGCACACTGGCGAACGACGCCATGCCGTTCGGCGCCAGCGCACCACCAAGCACGACCTGGGCAAACGCGTCGGCATCATGCAGGTAAGGTGTGCGGCGCAAATCAGGCAGCAGGCCTACACCAACGACGCCAGCGCCATGACAGGTGCCGCAGTAGGTTTCGTAGGCCGGTGCGCCGATGGCAATGGTGGCATCGGATGCTGTGTGTGCCGGTGGCGTCATTGGTGGCCGCGTGAAGCTGGTGGGCGCTGGCAGCTGGCTGGTGCCACCGACTTTGTACACCAGCAAACGCGATTCATTTTCCAGTGCGTAGCCTTTCATGTTGCTGTCGCCACCGATCATGGCCCAGGAGCCACCGGTGCCGGCGAGGATGGCCACGTACTGTTCACCATCGAGCATGTAGCTCATGGGCGCGGCGATGATGCCGGTCTGTGCATGGGTGGACCACAACTCGGCGCCGGTAGTGGCATCCATCGCGGTGAACTGACCGGAGCCAGTGCCCTGGAACACGAGACCACCAGCGGTTGCCAATGCGCCGCCGTTGGCCGGGCCGGCACGTTCAACGCGCCATACCTCTTCTTGCTTCACCGGATCCCACGCAATCAAGCGGCCATAGGTCTGGGCCAGCACTTCCTGCGGGTCCAGCGCAGCATTGCCACTGAAATCGGTACCGAGATTGGTAGCCATGGCAGTGGTGGTGTATTCCTTGGCGGCGCCGTAGATGAACGGCGTGCCGTGGATCGGGAAGTACACCAGTTTGGTGAGTGGGCTGAACGACATCGAGTGCCAGGTGTGGGCACCGTTGGGATTGTGGGTAGACAGGAAATTCTCACCGGTGACATTGAAGCGCGCCGCCGGATTTTCCACCGGGCGGCCGCTTGCCATGTCGATGTGGGTGGCCCAGGCCACGTCAGTGAATTTCTCCGCCGAGATCAACTCGCCGGTGGCGGCGTCCAGCACGTAGAAGAAACCGTTCTTCGGTGCCTGCATGACGACATGACGGGTGGTGCCTTCGATATCGAGATCGGCAACGATGATCTGCTGCGTCGCGGTGTGATCCCAGGTTTCGCCGGGTGTGCTCTGGTAGTGCCACACGTAGGAGCCATCATCCGGGTCGAGCGCAACGATGGACGACAGGAACAGGTTGTCGCCTTTGCCTTCGCTGCGGAAGCTGTGGTTCCACGGCGAGCCGTTGCCAACGCCGATATAAAGCAGATCGAGGCCGGGGTCGTACGACATGCTGTCCCACACGGTGCCACCGCCGCCCAGCTTCCACCATTCGCCACTCCAGGTTTCTGCTGCCATTTCGAGAATCGGGTTCTCGAAGCCATTGGCCGGATTGCCGGGCACGGTATAGAAGCGCCACGCCATCTCACCGGTGTTGGCGTCGTAGGCTGAAACAAAACCGCGCACGCCCAGTTCAGCGCCGCCGTTGCCGATCAATACTTTGCCTTTCACTACGCGCGGGGCGCCGGTGATGGTGTAGGGCTGGCTCTTGTCGATGGTGTTGACGTCCCACAATTCCTGGCCGCTGTTGGCATCAATGGCAATCAAGCGGCCGTCGATGGTGCCAACGAAGACTTTGCCTTCCCACACGGCAACGCCGCGATTCACCACGTCGCAGCAGGCGTTGACGGCCCACTGGCCATCTACCTGCGGGTCGTAGGACCACAAGGGTTCGCCGCTCTTGGCACTGAAGGCTTTGACCTTGCTCCACGCGGTGGACACATAGATGACGCCGTCGACCATCAAGGGCGTGGCTTCCTGGCCGCGGCGGGTGTCGAGATCGGCGTACCAGGCCAAGCCCAGCTGGCTGACGTTGCTGGTGTTGATCTGATCAAGCGGGCTGAAGCGCTGCTCGCCGTAGGTGCGGCCGTGCGACATCCACTCACCGGGTTCATTATCAGCATTGGCCAGGCGTTCGCCGCTGACATTGGCGGCGTTGCCCGGCACAGCGGGTGCGGCAGCCGCTACCGGTGCTGTGGCAGTTGCCGCTTCCGGCGGCGCTTCGTTATTGCAGGCCTGCAGCAGTGCAGTGGCCAGCAGGACAGACAAACAAGTGATTTTGCGTGTAAACATGATTTTGCTCCCGGCAAGAAGTCTTTGGGTTGTTGTTATTGGGACCAAAGAACGGCGCCGAGCATAAGCTGGCATCCGGTGCAAATCCATGGGGGATTCTGAAAGCGCCGGCCGTTAATCAGGCATTTATTTGACATGGATTACAGTCAAAGCCGACAAGGCCCCTTAGAATCCACCCATGATGTTTCGCAATCCTGACCAGACCATGTTGTTACTGCCCTTTTGTCGCCTTGCCCGCCGGCTCGCCTTGCTGATCCTGTTGGCAGTGGGAACCACCGTACTCGCCCAACCGGACATCCGCAGCGAGTACGATCTGATCGGCTACGGCGAACCACCAGCACACAACCGGGTGGCGCGACTGATCGAACGCCTCGAAAGCGGCGAAGTGCAGCTGGAATACCGCGGCCATCGCGGCTATCTCGAATCCTTTCTGCAAGCGCTCGACATCGATCCGCATTCACAGCTGCTGGTGTTTTCGAAAACCAGCCTGCAGTACGCGCTGATCGATTTTGCGAAACCACGCGCGGTGTATTTCAACGACGACACCTATATCGGCTGGGTACAACACAGCACGATCGTCGAGATCACCACTACCGACACCAAGCTCGGCACTGTTTTCTATACCTTCGACAACATTCGCGACAAACCGCGGGTGAACCTGGAGTCGCAGCGCTGCATTGTTTGCCACGATTCCACTGGCGCTACTGGTGGCGGCATTCCCACGGTGATGGCGCGCTCGTCGATCTACACCATCAAGGACTTCAGCCTGCTCAACCTCACCGGCGACGGCAATGTCACCGACAAGACACCAATGCGTGATCGCTGGGGCGGCTGGTTTGTCAGCGGCCTGCACGGTGCGCAAACGCATCTGGGCAATATCCGGCTGGAAAGCGAGGCCGAGCTGCCAAAGCTCGATGAACTGCGGCTGGGCAACTTCGCTACCCTAGACAGTCTGCTTGACACCTCGCCCTACCTGACACCGACCAGCGACATCGTGGCGTTGATGGTGCTGGAACACCAACTCACCGTGCAGAACCAGCTGACCTATGTGAAGTTCAAGGCGCCGGCTGTGCTGTTGCGCACCAAACTCGATACCGCCAATTCCGCGCTGACCTGGGCCGAACTGCCG
>CAISOD010000250.1 GCA_903887045.1 uncultured Gammaproteobacteria bacterium
GTATTCGCGGGGCGGCCCAACGGTGTCAAGCGAAAGACCAAGCCCGGCAGACACAAAGCCACCATCGATATAACGCACATTGGTCAGATTTGATCCCCACAGGGCCACGCTCCACTCGTTGCCATCATTGGTGACTTTTCCGTATCTCGCCCGGAAATTCAGCAAGCCATAGGATGGTTCCGGCGATTCACTCTGGCGGAATACCGACGAATCACGTTCATATTCATCCTTCCAGCCATAGTCACTGCGGAGTGTCAGTGTCGCATTGTTGGGTAGCGGCCGTTCATACTGGGCACCCACCGAGTAACTCCACTTTGGCGCAAAGGCAAATGGGGCACCGAATGCGAGAGAGGTAACATCGGGGTCACCTATGTCGATGTATTCTGTCTTGAGGTAGCCACCACTGAAGTTGAGACTGATCTCATCGGTAACAGACCACAGGATCTCCGATTCGAAGCCTGATACTTCTGCCGAGCCGTCGTCGGTATTGAACGGCGTTGGCAGCTCCAGACCCGTATTGGGATCTCGTGGATGGCGACTTACCCGCAGGTTTTGCCATTTGCTGAAGAACATATTGGAATTGAAGCGAACCGACCTGTCGAAGAAATAGGCCTTGATGCCGATTTCTGAGCTCTCCACAATTTCAGGATCGAGATAGAACAACTGATCCAGTGCAGCTACATAGCTCACGCCACCTTCGGAAAAGCCCTCTGCATAAGTGGCATAGGTCATGATGTCGTCATTGAACTGGTAACTGACCGACACCTTGGGAGTAAAGGAAGCATCGATATTCACTACATTGATGCCGGCCTTGGCAGGCGGCACCACAACACCGCCCCACATGTCACCAGGGCCTATGGTGTTTCCTTCCGTGGGTGAGCGCAGAGGAACACCCAGGAAGAGTGCAGGCGCATCTTTCAAGCCTGGTCTGTACTGGGTGCTGACAACGTCACGCCAGCTCACCCTCGCACCAAGAGTTACTTTGAGTTTTTCATTGAACAACCAGTCAACCTCACCAAATACAGACTTTTCCTTTTCATTGGTGAGATCCCAGCGACTATTTGCTGCGTTGTTCATCGAACCCAGCGGGGTATACCTTGAGAGCAATGAATTGCCGATGCTGGTTCCGTAAGCCCGCACACCATTGATAAGCGTGGTGTTGATTTCGGGATTGCCATCACCGTTGGTATCAGGCAAGTACCATTCTGTCATCCAGTAGCGATACAGCCTTACTTTGTTGTCTGCATCCGAGTAGTAGCCTCCAACAAGGAAAGTCATTCTTTCGTCAAAAAAGCTGCCTGTTAGATGTATTTCTTCGGAAAACAGATCATCGTCGTAGTAACGATCATCGCGACAGCAGGCAACAAAATCTGCACCGTCCTGCAAACTCAACTGATGAGCGATTTCACTTCTGGAGGCTGTGAGTGACTCAAACTCGATATTGTCAGTAAGCTGCCAGTTGAGTCGCAAAGTAAGATCTTTCGCATTGTTTTTTGAGGCATCTGCCGGTTGTCTTGCCTTGGTTTCCCAGGTGCCGACCTCGCCTCCCGGATAATCGGGTTCGTAATACTGGGGCGAGAATTGCGGAGAAGGATATTGTCGGCCTGGCTGCTTCATCAGCCAGTTGAGGGCGACAATATGGACGTTTTCAAACCAGGGCGCAGCCTTTTGGGTACTGAAGCGTACCTGCCGTCCCTCGGTTGCGGTCTGATCGGCCTGAAATGCCGTAAATCTCGCGGTAAACGTGTCATTTGGCTCCCACAGGATATCGCCGCGCAGGAAGGTATCATGCCGATCCTGGTAGCTGGTGCCAGGCAGATCGTATTTGGACACACTCTTGAGATAGCCATCGCGCTCAAATCGCGCTGCGGTCCAACGTGTGGAGATCGTATCGGTCAGCGGAATATCAACGGTGGCTTTTACATCCCGTCTTTCGAAACTTCCCATCCCCATTTCAACATTGGCGCCGAATTCCGAAGACGGTGTTTCGCTGATGTACTGGATGGCACCACCGTTGGTGTTGCGACCAAACAAGGTTCCCTGCGGGCCGCGCAGGACTTCAACGCGCTGCATCTCCACCAGGTTTGTCTGCAGCACACCGCGAGTGCCCTGCCAGATGCCATCCAGATAGACACCAACCCCAGGCACGCCTCGTATTCTCAAGGACGAGTCCTGCTGACCCAGGCCGCCGGCACCAATCACGAGATTGGGAACCATGATCGCGATATCGCGCGCCGTGGTCATGTTTCTCAGCTTCATCTCTTCGCCGCTAAATGCAGAAACCGATATAGCGATGTCCTGGGACGACTCTTCACGGCGCCTGGCACTCACCATGATTTCCTCTATTGAGGTAGTTCTGGCTACCGGCGCTGCGGGCGCCTGCGCCATGGACTCAGAGGCCATTAAGCAGGCCGGTATCAGCAGCAGAAGTGATTTACAGCTTGCGAGCGATAGTGATCTTTGTTCGTTCAGGAATCTCTTGATAGCCAGCTCTTTGAACGGAAATACGTCTAGCATTTTTATCCCCCTTGAAAATTGGTTCTGCTTTTTTTGTTTTGGGAAACTACTGAACTTACCAAACGTCATATTTCTTGATCAGCGACCAAGAGTTGCTCCATTGGCCAGCACAGCGCCAACAAAGACACCGCCAGGGCTGCCGTTCAACATGGGATGCACCTTGATGGTGACGCTGTCGCCCGGATTGAAAGTCGTTTTCTTCCAGCCATTTCTTGAGAGTGTTCCCGGGCTGCCGCCTTCAATACTCCACTCGACGACTTCGCCAGCGTCGTTCTTCACATCCAGCTGTATCCACGTATGCGGGTTTGTCCATTCAAACTTCTTGACCGTTCCAACCAGCACGACTTCTTTTACGGAATCAAAGGATGCCGTGGAATGGTGGGCAAGCGCCGGCATGATTGCCGAAGACAATGCCAAGGTCACAGCACCCACAAGTGAACACTTCAGATATTTGATGTTGAATTTCATGCTTGCCTCTCTTTTGTATTTATGACTAGTCATATGGCTTCGTGAAACGCCATGAAACCTGCGGACCTTTACTGTTCGATGTCTTCCAGCGGCTTTCCATCCGGCCCGAGAGTAATTGTGTAACCATTTTCCATAACCGGATTGCGATTGTTTTCACCACAGGCATAGTCATAAACCCTGGAGCCTGGCTCCAGTTTTCTGAACCTGCTGGTAACAACCCACGGCGATTTGAGAGCCAAGGGATCCTGCAATGTCATTTGCACTTCGAGGCGTCCGTCTTCGGCTTTTCTGATACGGGTTTCAGAGGTCAATTCGTTGCTCAGCTTCAAGCCGGTTCTGTCGAGGATAGTTGCTTCGGTATTCAGCGAAACGGTTGAGAATACGAGAGTGTCACCTTCCCAGTGACCCACTGAGTCCCCGGTAAAAAGTGGCCACCTTTCATCTTCGGGAAGATGCTCCCTGCCATCGGTATAAATGCGCATGACATTCGGACCATTCTCGGAAAGGATCCAACTCTCCTCAGGCCGGACGACAAATTCATACACATCTGGCAGATTGAAGATCCGTGGAAAGCCGGCAGGTATGCCACAGGGCGTAATCGGATCGGGAAATGTCCCGTCCAACACCTTGGCAAGATTCTGTTGATAAATGGCTTCCCATTCATCGGTGAGTGGCGGGAACTCGCGAGTGCCACGACTGGAAGCCGAACCACCTGGTGGCACAACACTGGCGTGGTCAAATATTGTATTGCCGTCTTCAGCCCATACGCCGCTCCAATCAGGCAAGGCATTCATTGCAGGAACATTGCCAGCTGCTTCGACAACTACAGGCTCTTCAGCAGAACCGGCCTGTTCGGTTGGCAGTAGCTTGTTTCCGATAGCCACACCGATAACCAGCGCAGCACCGGCTATAGCCATATTCCTGACGGTGGATTTGCCGTTGGCTTCATCAATTTTTGTACTATTCATTATCATCTCTCGCTAATCAAAAGCTTTTCTGGAACCGGATTGTTGCGGGAGACTAGCAAGCGACTTGAGATTGTTCTTTACAGCAGAGGCACTGAATCTATACCGTCTGGGCACAGAAAAAATCGCTGCAGCTCCAGCAGCGTGTTCTACGCACAATCGCTTTCGAGGCCCTCAGGCCAATTGCTTTTTTTGGTAAGTCACTTTTTTGAAGGACGAATTCATGACTTCAAATGATTATGCAGTGCATTTGGATTGTGCAGCCTGCAAACCAGACGATGCAGAGAACTCGTGCATCATTGATTCCTGGGTCGGCGCACTGAGGAATATTCACTGGCCAGTATCACTGACCAAGCAGCACAACCAGAATTACAACGCCAACCTGCAGAGAATCAATTGCGGGCCACTGTCTCTCATCATGTATTGTTCTGATCCGATCATTGCCAAACGTGAAGGCAAGGTAGGCAGTTCAGGCACTGAAAGTCATTTCACATTCAACTACATCAACAAAGGTCGTCTATCGGTCGACCACAACAATCAGACAACAAATCTTTCGAAGGGTGACTTCGTAATCGCTGACAATTCTTTGCCATCAACTATCGAGTTTCTCTCCAAGGCACAAACCTACTCCATCAGGATTCCCGCCAAGCTTCTCGGCATCTACATCGATAACCCGGGGCTGCTTTGCAATCACATACCCCCCGGTGGGGCACTTTACGGCAGGGTTCTCAAGGAATTGTTTTTCTGCCTTTGGCGGCAATGCGAAGATGGCGCAACTGAGGAATCACAGAAAGCGGTAATCAATACCTTTCTGTCCTTTCTGGCAATTTCATTTGAGACCGGCAACAAGAGACAACTATCCCATGCACACAAGTCGGAGTTCTTGTTAAGCAGGATAAAGGAATACATCGACAACAATTTGTCGAATATCCATCTTTCACCAGAACTCGTGGCACAGGAATTCCATATATCGACACGGTACCTTCGAAAGCTGTTTCAAGCCGAAGGAACCAACAGCATGACTGATTACATCCGTTACAAGCGACTGGACAAGTGCGCAGACGATTTAATCAGCATCCAAACCGACAAGAAGAGCATTACAGATATTGCCTACTTCTGGGGCTTCAACAATTCCTCAAGTTTTACCCGCGCTTTCAAGGCTTACTTCGGCATTTCACCCATGGAATACAAAAGACGATAGCCTTTGAGCGCAGACTTTTCTGCGGCCTTCAGTTTTTGCCGATCGACATCGCCAGAATGCGTGACAGCCTGGTGTAGTTGTAGCCGGTAGCATCGTGCCAGCTGTTGAAGGCGTCCTGCACTTTCTTCAAATCGCGTTTGCTGCTGCATTTGCTGGTGACATCAACACCAGAGGCCTGCAGGCGGGCAACAACATCCTGACTCAAAATGAAACCGTCCTTGCCGATGAAGCGGATGAAGTACTGGCCGGTATTGCTGCCCAAGCGCGAGCCTTCCTTGCCGAGCCACGCCATCAGGCCAATCTGGTCTGACTCCGGCCACTCGGCAAACACCTTGCCGAAGGAGCCGCGATCTTGCGCGGTGTGCCAGATGAAGTGGGCGTTGGCGAGCACCGAGTTGATCTTGATGGCGTTGCGCACGATGCGTTTGTCGCTGGTGTAGGCGTCCCACTTTTCGGGCGGCAGATGCGCGAGGCCTTTCGGATTGAAACCGTGGAAGGCTTCTTCAAAGCCTTTCCATTTGTGTTCGATCACCTTCCAGTTGAAGCCGGCATTGAAGACGCAGCGCGTCATCATGGCGAGGTAGCGGTCGTCGCCCAGTTTGAGGAGCTGCCTGGTACTGAGAGGTTTGTGGTCTCGCAGCAATAATTCGAGCGCGCTCTGGCCGCCTTTGCGATCAGCGGCGAGTTGTTCGATTTTGTGAAATGGGGTCAGTGTCATGGAGCGTCGGGATCTACTGACCACTCCGCGGCACTGCCTTGCCGTAGACCTCGATATTGCCAACGGTAGAGTAACCACCAAAACCATGGCCACTGCCCGGTGTCAGGTCGATGAAGCCGATTTCATCGACCTTGCTCAAATCTACTTCCGGCAGGAAGACGCCCTTGGTCGCCAGGGTTGCAGGGTCAACCACCAGCCATTTCACCTGCGCCAGATTGAAATCGACAACGCGGTAGTCGTAAGGGTTTTCGTCAGCGAAGTCACCGGCCAACAAAGTGCCGTCGGCCAGCTTCACCAGCGGGCGGATCTGGTGATAACCCGAGGTGCGCGAGTGCCACATCACATGAGCCCTGCCACTGAGATCGGCGTAGCTGTCCTTCAACTTCAGCGTTATGCCGCAGGCGGTTGGGCACACACCGGTCCAGATATGCGGGGTGCCGCTGGCCGGGCTCAGCTCATGCTCTGTGCCATACAGCGTCATCTGCAGGGCAGGATTTGTCACATGCTCCTCCGACAGCACCACCGATTGCGGCAGCAAGGTCCACGTCTCCTTGAACAGCAACGGCACCGGCGCTGGCGGTGCCGGGCGACTGGCCGGCGGCTGGGCCTGGATCAGGGTGGCGAACAGGAGTGTGGTGATGAACGTGAGTCTTTTGCACAAGGGCATTGGCTGCTCCTCTTGGGGCGATTCAGATTGGCGGGACGACGAGGGATTATAGGCTGAAGAACTGACGCTATGCGCTGTTTGGGCGACCACCACGATTGGTTCAATCAAAACGGTTCAGAGCAACTCAACCGGAGTGGTTTTCAGCCCGACGCGACGCGACAGCTTGTTGAGTGACTTGTCAAACGTTGCAAACGCCTCATCGGCACTGCTCAGCGCAAGATGGAAAGCATCACCAAAATCCAGCCCGGCTTCATAACCTGACAGAGCCGTCAACAAGGCTGCTTTTTGCTTTGGCTTGAAATTCGGCAACCCCAAAAGCGCCGTCAGCGCCATCACAATTTCGGCGCGGGTGCGCTCGTAGCTTTCCAGTACCCACACAAGTTCGAGCATGACCGTGACAGGTGCGGTGTAGTCACGTCCATCGCCAAACAGTTTCACCACCTTTCTGTATTGTGCCTCGTCATCGCGCAACAAGAGCCTTGCCAGTACATTGGTATCAACGGCAATCATGGCGACGATCTCACTTTGATTTGCTGGCGGAATCGGCTTTGCGCAGTTTATCGGCAATCCTTGTTGCCACTTGTTTCTCTGTCAATTGCTTTGCTTTTGGGCGGTGCAGAATCCCTGAAACAGCCGCCAGTGATGCCTTTGCATCCGCTTGGGCGGGCTTGAAGCGCAGCTCATTGCCTTCGGCTACCACCAGGTAGCTATCGCCCGTGTTGATGCGTTGCGAAAGCCGAAGTGATTTCGGAATAACGATTTGACCTTTGCTTGATACTTTGACGACTTCCATTGGCTTGCCCGATTGGTAAGACGAAAGGTAAGCCTATATTACTGGTTGCTGTCTGACTACTGGCAGCCTCGATGAGGACAAGCGACTCGAAGATCGGCGTGACGCCACTCATCCATCACGACATCAAGGTCTGGGACGCACTGCCGATCTGCGAATACCTGGCGGAGACCTGGCTGGAGGGTCGGGGGTGGCCACAGCACCAGAAAAAAGCGCGAGGTGCGCTACGCCAAGGCCAGTTGACTTGCCTCGTGAGAGCGTCAGTGCGAAGGAATCCGGCAGCGCACTGGTGCGCTGCCGGCCATCATCAGAAGCGCCGACGCAGGCTGAGGCCGTAGGTACGCGGCTCACGCGGATAGGCACTCAGTTTGCCATCCTGCAGCGGCGTGTCGAACACGGTACCGAACCAGCTTTCGTCAGCCAGGTTACGACCCCACAGCAGCAACTCGTAACCACCCGCCGTCTGCAGCATGGCGTTGATGTTGAGCAGGCTGCGCGCGCCCTGCGCGGCGAAGGGATCGTTGTTGCTGTGCATGATGGCGTCGGAGTAGTAGACATATTCCACCGCGACCTGGGCGTCGTAGTCGGCCAGGCGGAACTGCTTGGCCACGTTCAGCGACGTGAAATGCTCAGGCACGTTGCCCACGCGGTCACCGTTGCGATTGCAGTAGCCCTTGCTGTCTTTCTGGGCCGCCTCGGCCGGCGCACCGGTGTGGAAGATGTTGGAAAGCTGGCAGTTGCCTTTGTCGAAGTCACCGAAGGTGGCATCCGTGTAGGCGTAGGCCAAGCGCGTGTCGAGACCCTCGATCGGCGACCACCACACCTCCGCCTCCACACCCTGCACGTCCACCTTGCCGGCGTTCTGCAGGTTGAAGGCGGTGCCGGTGAAGGTATTGGTCTGCAGGTCGTCGACCTGCATGTCGTAGACGGCGAGGTTCAGCCGCAGCGCCGAGGAGAAGTCGTGCTTCACACCGATTTCCACGTTGGTGGTGTCTTCGGCATTGAAGACGGTGTCGAAGCCGAGACCGATGCGATCGGTATTGGTGCCTCCGGACTTGTAGCCGGTGCCATAGGACACATAGACCAGCGTGCTGTCCACCGGACGATAAGACAGGCCGGCGCTGCCGGTGACCCGCTCATCGTCGAGAGTGACGTCGATGTCGGGCCGCGGGCAGAAACGGACGGTGACCGAGCAGGTCGCCCAGCCCGGCTGGAACAGCACGCCCAGCGCGGGAATGAAGGGGGCCGGATTCAGCCCCGCCAGCACGGCATTGTGGGTTACACCGGTGCCATCACCGGGAGGTGCGCCAAGCAAGCGCTTGTACTGCGCTTCGGCGATGGCGAAGGCGGTACCGACCGCGGTCACGTTGAGCGCCGTCGGTCCGGGCGTGGGCACCGATTCACGGAAAGTGCTGGTCATTGTCTTGCTTTCGTCGGTGTAGCGCAGGCCGAGGTTCAACTGCAGTTGATCGGTGAGATCGAAATCCACGCTACCAAACAGCGCCACCGCCTCGTGCTGCTGGTCGCTGCTGTCGTGGATGCGATTACCGGGGACCACCACCGGCGCAAAGCTGGTGGGGAATCGCTGGCCCCAAGCCTGATTGATGAACGGCAGCAACGGCTGGGCCGCCACCAGTTTGCCCAGAGTGTTGGGTGCCGCGGCAACGACATAGTTCGGCAGGCGGGTACCAAGCGAGAGGAAGTCGTTGCTGTCGATGTCCTGTCGGTAGAGGAACAGACCGCCGAGGAAGCGCACGCGCTCAGAAGCGTCGGAAGACAGGCGGAATTCCTGTGAAAGCATGCGCTGGTCAGCGCCGTACTCGCGACTCGCCAGATCGACATTGGTGAAGTCGGCATCGATCGAATCGTCGGTGTCGAAGGTGCGCAGCGCGCTGATCGAGACGAAATCCAGATCGCCGAGACGCTTGCTCACCTGCAGCGACAGGCCACTGTCGGTGGCTTCCGAGCGCGGCAACTGGTTGAGGCTCATACGATAGTCATCGAAGCTGCCGGTACGGTAAATGGTTCCGCCGAGCTGCTGCACGATGGCATCGCTGCCAGGGATGGGTGCCGTGCCGTTGCGACGATCGGAGGCGAACAGGCTGTCTTTCACGGTGAGGGCTGCGCAGCAGACTTCCTCGATCTTCGCGTAGTCGGCGATCAGGCGCACACTGAGGTCATCGTCTCCCTCGTAGAGGAATTGCTGGCGCAGGCCCCAGCGCTTGCGGTCGTTGAGTTCGTCACCGAGGCCGGCGTCCACGAAACCGTCGCGATTGCTGGTGAACACGGTGGATCTGGCCGACAGTCGCTCACCCAGCTGGAAATTGCCGGCGGCACTGAAGTTGACCAGCGAGAGATTGCCGACCGTCACATCCACGAACCCGTTCTGTTCGTCGGAGGGCTTGACCGTCCTGATCAGCAAGGCACCGGACGCCGAATTCTTGCCGAACAGCGTACCCTGCGGACCACGCAGGATCTCCACGGCTTCCACGTCCACCAACTGATTGATGATGGAGCTCTGACGGGCCCGGTAGACGCCGTCGACGTACAGACCGACCGACGACTCCAGACCGAAGTTCTGGGCGCCGGTGCCAACACCGCGGATCGAGAAATTGCCGGTGCTGGAGCTCTGGTTGGTCCCTACCAGCAAGCTGGGCACGCTGGTCATCATCTCCACCACGTCCTTCAGCGAGGCTTCGTCGAGTGTCTTGCCGGACACGGCAGTCACCGCCAGCGGCACTTGCTGGATGTTCTCTTCACGCAGCTGGGCCGTTACCGTGATCTCCTCGAGCTGCTGGGCAGAAAGCGCTGACGAACCCACGATCCCCCCAAGCGCCAGCAAGGCCGCTCCATGATTTACCGCTACTGCAAGTCTGGAAATACCCATCGTTTTTTCCTTGATGTTGTTATTGAATCCGAGAGGGCCGAAAGCCGTGGATTAGTGATCACGCCGGCGCTCAGCGAGCCGGGCTCTTGCGCCCGCGCCGTGTCATGGAAATCAACAGCTCGGCAACCGCCGGGCGTGACAATGCTGCGTCAAATTGGCTGTACAGGCAACAGCAAGACAGCAGCATGGCATCACTGTGACAACAACGAGATATGGCGGCCCAGAACATACGTCATCACAAACTGAATCGCCCCGGGTATGGTGGAGGCCAGTTGGTTTAAGTCAAGACAGCAAGCTCGGGGGGATTACCGTCGAGTCATTGGCGATTGGATTTGCTTTTGCAACACCCGGCGCCCTCACCAGGCACTGGGTATGAAAACACCCGCTGAGGCATATGCTTTAGCGGCCTGACCTGTGCAGAAACCGCTGGGTCATTAAACGACCGGGCCGGACAGAACTTTATCGCTTTTTTAATGGCACCCCGGAATGCAGAAAGGGGCGGCGCCTTGCAGCGTCGCCCCTTTGTTTTCGCGGGTACTGCTCTACCGGATCAACGCAGCAGCGACAGGATGTTCTGCGGCAGCTGGTTGGCCTGCGACAGCATGGCAATACCGGCCTGTTGCAGGATCTGGTTTTTGGTCAAGTTGGCGGTTTCCTGGGCAAAGTCGGCATCCAGAACAC
>CAISOD010000251.1 GCA_903887045.1 uncultured Gammaproteobacteria bacterium
CACTGTTGTAATTCGGGTTAGTCTTTCGGCCAATGCCTGTCCTGACGCCCACGGAATCGAGCCCTTATGCCCCGTCATCACCACAGTCTGTGTTCTGTCCCTGCCACGCTGCCGACCTCCCTGCTGCAGCTCGGCACTTTGCTGCTGGCGCTGACGCTGGGTGGTACCGCAGCTGGCGCTGAAGACTGTGCGGCAGGAACTGACCTGATCCTGACCAACGGCAACATCCTGACCATGGATGCGGCAGGCAACACTGCGCGCAGCATCCGTATCCGTGGTGAGCGTGTCGTGTCGCTGGATGCACCTGTGCGCCGCGATGAAGAGTGTGTGGAGATTTTCGACCTGGACGGCCGCACGGTTATTCCGGGTCTGATTGATTCGCACACGCATTTTGTCCGCACGGCCCAGGCACCGGGCCCTTTCCTTACGGGTCTCGAAGCAGCCACCTCGATTGCCGAGCTGCAGGCGACTCTGCGCGAGGCAGCGACACGCGCCGACGCGGGGGAGTGGCTGGCATCGATTGGTGGTTATACGCCCGAGCAGTTCGTGGAGAAACGCATCCCCACCCGTGCCGAACTGAGCGCGGCAGTGCCCGACCATCCGGTGTACATGCAGCTCGGCTATCGCGGCCGCGCCGTGGTCAATGATGCCGGTGCTGCGATCATGGCTGGTTTGGGCGTCGACGTGAGCGACGAAGGTATCGTGCCCACCGGCGGCCTGCCGCTGACTACCGTGCTGCGTTCACCTACAGAAAACCAGATGCGGGAACGCTTCGCCGAGTACATGGACTACGCCAATTCGAAGGGGCTCACCACAGTGGTCGACCACGCCTGCTGTCCGTGGCTCGGAGCAGAACTCACGGAAGAAGAGCAGGTGGGTTTGCGCATCGCGGAAAGCCTGTGGCATGCCGGTGACCTGAACTTGCGACTGCGTATTCAGTATGACCACCGCGACGTTCGCGACCAGGGCGATATCCGCTCAGCCACTGCGCGCATCGCCAACACCACGCGCGGGCTCGGCGATGGCATGTACAAGGTGGTCCGCTTTGGTGAGCAGATCATCGCCGCCAGTGCCACCGATGAGGAAGTGCTCACGGTATTCCGTCGCCTTGCAGCCGCTGGCTGGCCCCTCTCGCAGCACGCCATCAGCCATGACGAGATCGAGCGCTACCTGCGGTTGATGGAGCAGGTAGCGCAGGAGCATCCATTGCAGAACCTGCGCTGGTCACTGGAACACGCGTTTGAAATCAGTGCCGACCAGATTGCCCGCCTCAATGACATTGGTGTTGGTGTACGCGTGCAGGACCATGACTACATCCGCAACGAATCGAGCACCTGGCGCGCAGGTCCGCCGTTCCGTTCGCTGCTGCAGAGCGGCATGCTGCTCGGTGCCGGTACCGATTCCGGCGTGGTGGGAGCGTTGAATCCGTGGTTGAGCATCTACTACATGGTCACCGGCAAAGACGCCGGCGGCAATCTGCTGTTGCCCGGCGAAGCCATAAGCCGACTCGACGCGCTGCGGCTCTACACCTTCAATAACGCCTGGTACAACTTCGAGGAGGCAGCTATGGGGTCGCTGGAACCCGGCAAGCTGGCAGATCTCGTAGTGCTGGATCGTCCCTTCCTCGACGTGAGCGACGAGGAGATCAAGCGTATCGCCTCCCTGCTGACCCTGGTCGGCGGCAGGCCGGTGTTTGCTGCGGGGCCGTTTGCGGGGCTGGAATAGGCTGCAGTCAACACTTCAGAAAGAGGAGTAAAGCAGAACCGGCGATACCCACCATGCATGTACTCGCGACTGGCTGGAGCCACTCGCCGTGATGTGATGCTGGATATGCCGGCAGAACTTGTGCGGATTCTGCTTGCGTAACTAGAGACAGGTAGCCTGGCAATCGGGGTACGTCCCCATCGTCAATTACGATCTCTAGGGTGTACTGGCGGCCGCATTCGGTGGCACATGCTTGTCCACCACGAATACTGCAGTGGATGTCATTACCGCGAGGACACACAGCACCGTGAAGAACGGCACCACGCTGTTGCCGCCCATATCGAGCAGCAAACCACCGAAGCCGGTGACAGCGATGCCGCCGATGCGGGCCATGAAGATACCGAAACCGATACCGGCAGAGCGGCACGACGAGGGGTAGCCTCTTGTCATGATCGCGTAGTTGCTGGCGACTCCCATGCTGAAGATCGCTGCCGTAATGCCGACCAGCGCCACCACCAGATTGCGTTGACCTTCACTTGGCATGGCCGGCAGGTGTTCCACCTGCCATCCAAGCACGACCAACGAGATAAACAGCGTGATACTGATCAGAGCCACCATCAGTTTTGAGCCAAAACGCTGGATCAACAGACCCACCGCGATCGATGAGGCAATGGAGGTCCAGCCTGCGATCTGCACGGCGAAGGCCGCCTGCGGCAGAGTGAAGCCATGTGAGGTCAGTATGGTGGTGGTCCAGTTGAGGATGCCGTAGGCCACGCCGATCACCGAGGTAAAGGTGATGGCGATACCGATGTTCATGCGCAGGTTGCTGCGGTGGAACACGCCAACGGCGCCTTCGGCGGTGTCAGAGGCATGACGCTCGGGTTCAAGGTCCAGGTTTTCATCGCTGACTTTGCGGAGGTTCTGCTGCGCTTCCGCCTTTTTGCCGCGTGCCAGCAGGAACGAGGGGCTGTCACGCAGGAAGGGGACAATCGCCACCACGCACAGGATCAGTGTCGCAATACCAAAGATCACGAAGGTGCCTCTCCAATCGTAGGCAGCGAGGATGCCGGGTGCCAATGCCGCGGCGATGAGTCCGCCCGCCGGTGTGCCTACTGAAATCGTGGTGACACCCACCGAGCGCCAGCGCTCCGGCAGCCACTCGCCCGCCAGTGCAATGGCATTGGAATAGGCGGCGCCGAAGCCGAGGCCGCCGATAACGCGCCAAATGGCCAGCTGCCATACGTCGGCTGAGGAGGCGGCAGCCACGGTGCCAAGGGAGAACACAACAGCGGCCAACGCCAGCGACCAGCGCCGGCCCACGCGATCACCCAGCCAGCCGCCGGACCATGAACCGAGCCCGAAGCCAACCAGCGAGGCGGTATTCGCTATGCCGAAA